>DATIYT010000097.1:0-7729 GCA_035517495.1 Allostellaceae bacterium
GCACTACCCTGTTTGCTCGAATGCTCGCTCGGATGTGCTCGATCTGCTGCTTGGGGTGCTTATGAGGATTGCCGGGATAGGGTCTGAGGCTGTTCGGATTGACGAATTCGAACAGCATGTTATTTGGGATTTGCTGCCCGCCGGCCGACGAGTTGAGCGGTAGAGGGGGTCGCGATCGGGTTGGCATTAGTGCCCCAATGTAAAGTTCGACGGGCTCCACGATCACTCATTATAGATTCAAAAAATTAACCAAATCTTATGGATTTCGCTCAGGCGGCAATCACGAGCGACTGCTCGAACCGAGCGCGAAAGCAGGAACTGAGTGTCAATCGGCGTTGGAACGTGACCCCCGATGTTGGGCTGATCGGATCGTCCAGGTAGTCCATAGGAGGGATCCGTGCGCGGCGCGGCGTGGAAAGAGCCACCTGGCAATCGCCATCGCGCGGAGTTGCATCCGTGCCGGCGCCCGCGGCCGCTTCGCCAAAACCCGCCAGAGCGCGCTGACCCGCAGGCGTATTTCTCTAATTTTCGCGCAAGGGGATGGCGCCGATTGCCGTTCCATATGTAGAACTAATAGCCGTGGCCGCCGAGGATCAACCATGTGCGTGACGACACCGTCGGTTCCTCTAGCCCCCGAAGTGGCGATCTCGGCGCTGCGACGGGCGGGCTATGGCGCGCGGCCGGACGAGGTCGGGCATGTGGCTCGCGAGTTTCCGGCTTGGGTTGAGGCGCAGCTTTCGCCACGCGAGGACGAGGATCAGGCGGTGCATGAACGGCTCGCCAAGCTGACCCTCCGCGTCCACTATGCAGCCAATCCGAAATGGCCGGCGGTCGACGAGACCTCCCGCAAATGAGTCCACCAGAGTTCGGCATCGCCGGCTGATGCAACGCCTTCCTGCTGGGCGCGGATCACGTGGCCGTCGAGGAGAAGCAGGAATCCACAAACGCCACCTCGGCAGATTTCAGCAACCAGTTCAGACTTTAATGGTCTTCGCCCACCAGTCATGTTGATTGCATGTACTGGTGACGGTCACCTCTCCGCTATATCCGGCCGGTAAAGTATGTTCGGAAACCGGCTCGTCCTTGTAAGAGAAGGTCTTCCGGCTGACGAAGGTGCCGTCCCCTAGGACTACCGTGTGGCTGACAATGTAGTGGGACTCGCTGTGATCGGTCGGTCGCGGATGCCCATGGCGCGGAGCCGCCGGGTGACGACGGTGCCGTAGGAGGCATCTCGATCGCGGATGAGGTATCGAGGCGCCTGATCCCAGGGGAATGCTTCGGTGATCTGCCGAACGATCCACTCCGCTGTTGGGTTCGGGGTCACATTGGTCAAGACCAGCCGCCGCCTCTCAAGGTTCAGGATCGCGAGACCGTACAACAGTTTGAAGCCGATCGTCGGTACGACAAACAGGTCGATGGCAGCGATGTGCGGTGCGTGATTGCGGAGGAAGGTCTTCCACCCTTGCGACGGAGGTCCGTGCTGGCGCTCCATATACTTGGCGACGGTCGATTGAGCGATCTCGATGCCGAGCTTCAGCAACTCGCCGTGAACCCGCGGCGCGCCCCAGAGAGGATTCTCTCGGCTCATCTGCCGAACCAAGTTGCGGATGGCGGTTGATACCGCGGGGCGGCCGGCTCGCCGCCGTGACTTCCAGCGCCAGAACCGGCGAAAGCCGACACGATGCCAGCGTACCAGCGTCTCCGGCTTAAAGATGACTGCTGCGTCGAGGCCCGGCAGCGCGGCGAAGAATCGTTCGATATCCCCTCGACGCAGCCGCTTGCGCAGAACCGTTTGCTCCGCCGCGTTCACGCCGTGCACCTGAAACACGTGCTTCGACGTATCGAGCACAATCCTGATAACCTCGCCCATGGACGGCCTCCTTCAGCTTGGTTGCACAACAACAAGCTTGGCACAGTCGATGCCGTTCGGGGGCCGTCCACCCCAACATGGTGAATTGCTCAAGCTCGGCATCGAGGTCGGGGAGACCACCGTTGCCAAGTATATGGTCAAGCGCGGTCGACCATCCTCCCAGGCTTGGAAGACCTTTCTGCAGAACCACGCGGCTGGGATTGCCGCCATGGACTTCCTGGTCGTGCCGACCGTCGGCTTTCGGCTCCTCTATGCTTTGGTGATCCTGCGCCATGGCCGGCGGCAGATTGTATCAATCGGCGTTACCGATCATCCGACCGCGCAATGGATAGCCCGACAAATTGCTGACGCCTTCCCGTGGAATGAGGTGCCGCGTTATCTGGTCCGAGACCGTGATGCGGTCTATGGCCATGCAGTGCGGCGGCGATTCAGGCCATGGGCATTCGCGATCGTCCTATCGCGCCTCGATCGCCCTGGCAAAACGCTTATGCGGAGAGGTTAGTCGGGTCCATCCGCCGGGAATGCCTCGATCATATGATTGTGCTCGGCGAAGCTTACCTCCGCTATATCCTCAAGGCTTACGCCACCTATTACAAGGGCGCACGGACTCATCTCTCGCTGAAGAAGGATGCTCCCGTACCCCGATCCATCGAGCGGGTTGGACGTATCTCTTCGATGCCAATCCTCGGTGGTCTGCACCATCAGTACTGCCGCGCATAGTTTCCGATAGGCACAGGTGCGAAATCTGGCTCCGGCTGCGCAGCCCTTGCCCGGCGCCAAGGTCTCGAGTTCCGTTAATCTCAACCCAGATGAGCCGACTCCTCCCCTAAATCACCCAGCCATCTGTCTCAAAAGATCTGACGACGGACAGCCACGCAAAGTCCCGCCTCAGAACGCTCGGTCTATCGTCACCTGCCCACTCCTTGTCCCTGGGGCCCTGGGTGCGGAGCCGAGCTCTCGGCAACTTCGACCTTTGCTACGAACAGAGCAAGATTCATCTAACTTGCACGAATCGGAAAATACGGGACAGCGAGTTTGGGAGAGACTGTTACGCGTTTTCATCGGAGACGCTCGCGGACTTCGTTACCCAACGCGTGGCGGTGTTCCTCGACCTGGTCTTCCTGCAGCAGGACGCGTTCGATGACGTCGACTGCGCCTGCAAACCTGAGCGGCAAAAGGCGCTGCTCGACATGGTCTACGCCGCGGCGACGCGTTCGTACGCGTTCAAGGATAAGACGGCGGCCCGCGACTACTTCACCAAGCTGTCGGGCCTCCACAAGAACCTCAACTACGCGCCAGCAGGATCGAACGACTTCCACCGCATAGCAAAGGCGATCGACGATCTCGACAAGTCCGTCGCGACCATCGTCGCCACCGCGGCCACCGCGAGCGGCGGTGACACCGCGCCTCGCTCCCACTGAATGGAGAATTTAGCCTTGACTCTGACACTTGCTGCCAAGCCCCCCGCCTATGCGAGCGACGCCGGTGAGGCGCTCGTCCCTCGGGCGGCACGGATGCACGAGAAGTACGAGCGGCTGATCACGCGAGCGAAGGGTATTCTGCCGATCCCGACTGCGGTCGTCTGGCCATGCGAGGAGCACGCGCTGGCGGGCCCCGTCGAAGCGGCCGAGGAGAAGATCATTGCGCCCGTCTTGGTCGGGCCAGTAAAGCGGATCCGCGCCGTGGCTGAGAAAGCCGGCATCGACATCGGTTTTTTCGCGACCGTCGATGTCTCGACCGAAGAGGAAGCCGCGGCCGCCGCGGTACGGCTTGTCCGTGACGGCAAGGCACAGAGCCTGATGAAGGGCAGCCTGCACACCGAAGTGTTGATGCACGAGGTCGTCGCCAAGGAGGGCGGGCTGCGCACGGGGCGGCGGATCAGTCATGTCTTTGTGCTCGACGTGCCGACCTACCCCGAGGCTCTGTTCGTCACCGATGCCGCAATCAACATTTTGCCGGATCTCGAGACGAAGCGCGACATCGTGCAGAACGCGATCGACCTGCATGTGGCGCTTGGTTTAGGAGAACCGCGTGTTGCGATCCTCTCGGCGGTAGAGGTGATCAACCCCAAGATCCCCGGCACCACGGACGCGGCGAGTCTCTGCAAGATGGCCGAGCGCGGTCAGATCACCGGAGGAATCCTCGACGGGCCGCTGGTGATGGACAATGCAATCGACGCCGAGGCTGCCGCGATCAAGGGCATTCACTCGCCGATCGCCGGGAGGGCGCAAATCCTGGTGATGCCCGACCTCGAAGCCGGCAACATGCTCGCAAAGAACATGATCTTCCTCGGTCAGGCCGACGCCGCCGGCATCGTGCTCGGAGCCGCCGTGCCCGTCATCCTGACGAGCCGCGCCGACAGCGTGCGCACGCGTATGGCCTCGACCGCCATCGGGGCGCTCTACGCCCATCACTTGGCCGAGGGGCGGGGACAGGCAGGGAGCCACGGATGAGCGACACGGTTCTCTGTCTCAATGCCGGCAGCTCGAGCATCAAGTTCGAGCTCTTCGAGGTCATGCCGCGTGACGAGCTGCAACTGGCGTTCCGGGGTCAGCTTGAAGGCATCGGAGCCCGGCCTCGCCTCACCGCCAAGCGCGGCAGCGAGGTCCAGTTGGCGGATCGAACCTACACAGCGCAGGAAATACCAAACGTCGCCGCTGCCATGCCGAAGCTTACCGAATGGCTTCGCGAGCATTTGCAGGGCAAGCTGCCAATCGTCATCGGGCATCGTCTTGTCTTCGGAGGCACGCGTTATTCGGCGCCTGTCGTGATCGACGACGATTGTCTGCGCTACTTGCATTCGGTCGTGCCGCTCATGCCGCTGCATCTGCCGAGCGAGCTCGCGCCGGTCGAGCTCATCCACCAACGGCTGCCCAATATGCCTCAGGTCGCGGTGTTCGACACCGGGTTCCACCGCGGCCACGACGAGCTCGTGCAGAGGCTGCCGATACCGGAGTCGCTGCATCGCGAGGGCGTTCTAAGCTACGGCTTTCATGGCATCTCCTACGAGTTCATCGCCGCGCGCCTCAAGGAAATCGATCCCGCATTGGCCGACCGTCGGGTCATAGTCGCTCACCTCGGCAGTGGCTGCTCGATGTGCGCGCTGGTCGGCGGCAGGAGCGTCGACGCCAGCTGGGGCTTTTCCGCCCTCGACGGCTTGCCGATGGGGACACGGCCGGGGCGCCTGGATCCGGGCGTCATTCTTTATCTTCTTCAGGTCAAGCGCATGTCGGTCGAGCAGGTACAGGACCTTCTCTATCACGAGTGCGGCTTGAAAGGCCTGTCGGGCGTCAGCAACGACGTTCGCGAGCTTTTGGCGAGCGCGGACCCGCGCGCCCGGCTCGCTCTCGACTCCTTCAGCCTGCGCTGCGCGCGCATGGTGGCCGAGCTGGCTACGGTGATGGGAGGTCTCGACGGGCTCGTCTTCACTGCCGGGATTGGCGAGCGTGCGGCCCCGCTGCGCGCCAGTATCGGATCGAGGTTGTCCTGGCTCGGTGTTGCTATCGACGCCGAGGCAAATGCCCGGCACGGGCCTCGCATCTCGTCGAGCGACAGTCGCGTCGCTTGTTATGTCATACCGACGAACGAGGAACTCATGATCGCGCGTCATGCGCTCGCGCTGGTCGCAAGGCGCCCTGATAGTCCCCAAGGGTGAACCACCGTATTACGCAAGGCCACGATAGGACTTGTGACAAACCTATGCGCCATCCCGGCGCGAGAAGGAGAACCGAGCCGTGACCGCTTCCGCCATACTGCCGACATCCCCGAAAGCGCCTGAAGGACCACACAACCGAATCAACACGCCGTCGCCGACTGCACTCGCGGAATCCAGCGAGCTGTCACCGAATGCTCTCATCGAATATTGGCGCGACTTCGCGCAAAGGTCGGTCCTGTTCTTCGACATCCTGCGCCGGCGGGGCAACCAGAATCAGCAGATGCGAGCGCGCACGATTGATTCGGTATCGATCTATGATTTCGAATTCGTGATGCACGGCAATGCTCTGCCGCGACCGGTCAACTACGCGCTCGTCCGTGTGCTCCCCCCGGCCGGCATCCAGATCGACGAACGCAAGCGGCCGGTGGTCGTGATCGATCCTCGCGCCGGTCAGGGACCGGGGATCGGCGGCTTCAAACCGGTGAGCCAGATCAGCGATGCGTTCAAGTTCGGACACCCGGTCTATTTCACAAAGGAGCCGCAGTGCCCGGGATCGATAGCTCATGGCGGGTATCAAGCCCCGCGCTGCATACGAGTGAAACCTATGCCGAGGCTCGCAGCGACAATCTTGTTTGCACTTCTGGTGGGACTGCTGGCAGCCTGCAGCACCAGTCCACCCTCACTGGCACAGCAGGGGATCGAGCGAGGGCACGACACGAGGTGTCAGGGATACAACACCGGCGCCGATCAGGGCGGCCGGGAGTGGTGGGACGCGTACTGTTACTAGCGTAATTGACAGCGCTTCAGTCTCACCGTCCTCGGGCGTATCGAAGCTGGCGCCGATGGCGCAGATCACCTCGCCATCGACGACGATCGGAAGTCCGCCTTGCATCTCGACGAAGCCGGGCGCCGTCACGGCCACGATGCGCCCATGGTTGATGGCCTCCTAGAGCGCCTGGCTCGGTTTCTTGAACAGCGCGGCCGTCCCGGGCTCAGCGACGCACAGTTTGCCCCTCGGCGCCCATGCCGTAATAGACCGCGACGGCATGCATCTCTTCGGGCGTCAGTTGCGACGCAATTGTACGCATCTGCTCGTTGATGTCGTTCTGGCGCATGCACTGGGCGAAGGCCGCGAGACTGGCGTTCGATGTACTCGGCCTGCTGGCCCTTCAAGGGCGGCGCGCCGAGCTTGCCGCCGCTCGGACCGTGACAGGCGGCGCAAGGCGGAATCCCGCGTGCGGGGTCACCGGCAAAAGCCAGGCGAATGGCAGGATTGCCTTCGCGATAGTAGGTCGAGCATGCGTCATCCCTTGGCTCGAAGACTCGAAACACTTGATGTTCGAAAACTCGAAGTTTCACAGGGAGAGACGATTGCAATATACGAAGAGATCATGTGCCACACCAATGTCAGGAACCGGACCAGCAGTGCTGTCATCGAAGCGTTCAAAAGCCTACTGTCGGCGACACCGGCCGCGAGACCGTACGACCGCCAAAGCTGGGGGCAAAGCGCAACGACCGCCCGCTTCTTGTCTTTATTGAATGACAGCTATTGGCCGTGTGAAAAACCTTCTGCGGATCCCCGCGCGCAGGATTGATTCGTAAAGAATGCTGCTCGCGCATGAAGGATTCGCCACAGTGGGCAAGTTCGATTCTTCTGTTGCGCTCGGGCGACTGCCTCGAGTGTTTATACGCATGCTGGGTCACGAACGGCTGTCGACGTGATATCTGGCCTGCTGCCGGTTCCGTGGACACGGAGTTAGGTGTCAACATGGGACCGGAGGTCGATCATGGAGCGACGGAAGTTTACGCGAGAGTTCAAGCTTGAGGCCGTGAAGCTGATCAAGGAGCGTGGGGTCTCCTTCTCCCAAGCGGCTGCTGATCTCGGTGTCGTTCAAAGCGTGCTGCGCAACTGGGTGAAGGCGTTTGCCGAAGACCCGGAGCAATCGTTTCCTGGCAATGGACGACAAAGTCCGGAACAGGCGGAGATCACTCGGCTGAAGCGCGAAGTCGCGAGACTGAAGGCCGAGCGGGACATCCTGAAAAAAGCCGCAGCCTACTTCGCAAAGGAGAACACGTGAAGTTTGCCTTCATCGCGAAGCACCGGGGGATCTGGCCGGCGGAGTGGATGTGCGGGGCGCTCGGTGTCTCGCGCGGTGGGTTCTATGCTTGGCTGACCAGGCCGCGCAGCGTTCGCAGCCGTGCGG
>DATIYT010000098.1:0-14066 GCA_035517495.1 Allostellaceae bacterium
CCGCCCGAGCAGATGGTGTTCTCGCGGCTGGCGGTCTTCGCCGGTGGGTTCACGCTCGATGCCGCTGCCGCGGTGGCCAGCGACGACACCCATTCCCAAGAGCAAATCATCGACTTGGTCCTGGAATTGGCGACAAAATCATTGGTCGCCGCTGACGCCGATCTCCTCGAGCCGCGCTTTCGCCTGACGGAGGCTACGCGCGCCTATGCCGTCGAGAAATCGAAGGAGCGCGGCGAATTCTCGGAACTGGCGCCACGCCATGCGATGTACTTTCTCAAACTTCTTGGCGTGTTTTCCCGCTCCGGTGCGAAGTTCGACGAAGCTTCCGCCGCCCTTGCACTGGAGATCAATAATCTCCGCACCGCGCTGAGTTGGGCATTCGGTCGCCACGGCGACTTGGCGATTGGCATAAACCTCGCGACATCGTCAGTGCCGGTTTGGTTGTCGATGTCGCTGATGGCGGAGTGGCACGGCTGGGCCGAACGGGCAATCGCTGCCCTCGATGAGGCCAAGCTGCGCGGCACATCCGAGGAAATGAAGCTCCAGACGGCATTGGGGATATCGTTTCAGCTCGTAAAGAACAGAGCGTCCGATGCGCATGCAGCTCTGGCGCGAGCACTCGAGCTCGCCGATCATCTTGGTGATACCGACTATCAGTTGCGAATTCTGCAGACCTTCTCAATCTATCATATGCGCATCGGCGAAGTGCGGACCGCGCTGGCACTGGCTCGTCGTGCCAACACCCTCGCTGCCCCTTTGGCAGATTCGGTTTCGATCGCGATGACAGAATGGACGCTCGGCATCTCCGAACATTGGGTCGGTGAACACCGTACCGCGCGTCGACGTCTTGAGAAATTTCTTCAATACCAACGAGCCGTGCCGCGAAGCTACTTCCTTCACTACGCCGGCTTCGATCTTTACGTCGTGGCGCGTTACACTCTTGCTCATACGCTTTGGATTCAGGGTCATCCCGAACAAGCGATGGAAACATTGCAGGCGACCTTGGATGAAGCTAGGCACTTGAAGAACCCCGTCTCCGTATGTTCGGCGCTTGCATTTGGGGGCTGCGCCCTTTGTTTACGGACTGGAGACTTGGACGCGGCCGAGCGACTGGCTGCGGAGCTCGTGGGCCAAGCACAAAGATACGGGCTCGGGGATTTTCTCGCCTATGGAAAGGCCGTGCAGGAGATTCTTTTGTTGCGCGACGGTAAAACGAAAGTCAGTGCGGAGCAGCACCGAACCGGGCTCCAGCGCTGGCGCGAGTCCGGCTGGCATATCCTGCTCAGCAGCAGCGATCTCGCGAATACCCTTGCGAAGGCAGAGTACGCGGATGAGCTCCTGGCGATCGTGGGCGAGGAGCGGGAGCGCGCAGAGCAAAATTGGGTGCTTTCGACGTTCCCCGAATTGCTTCGCGTCGAAGGTGAGCTCCTGCTGTTGAGCCATGATCCGGATGCAGCGCTCGCCCGTGCGCGTTTTCGGCGCTCGCTCGAGCTTGCCCGCGCACAGGGCGCATTGTCTTGGGAACTGCGGGCTGCCCTGAGTCTCGCGCGGCTCGAACGAACGCAGGGCCGGACGAAGGAAGCGTCCCAGGTCGTGCACGAAGTATATCAGCAGTTTACCGAGGGGTTCGACAGCACAGACCTTAAGAACGCCAAGCAATTCCTTGACGACCTCGGTGCGCCACCAGGGCATTAGTCTCGCGGCATAGGGCGGTGTTATCGCGCTGATCCCGCCGTCGCTGACCACGTCTAACCGAGAACTAACCAGACCTATCCCCACCTCGACCAGCAGTCGGCGTATTGGAGACGCGTCCGGATGCCCGGGTTGCTGGGTCTGCCGCCTGGGCCTGAGGCGGCCGGTCTTACCCCCGAGACCGGCCGCTACCCGGATCCATGCAGCGAGAGAAATTTCGATAGCCAAGAACAAGGAGTGTGCTCATGTCGATTCGCACCATCGGGATCATCGGTGCCGGTACAATGGGAAGCGGGATTGCCCAAGTCTGCGCGGCAGCCGCTCTCGACGTGATCCTCACCGATGTGGATGCTGCGAGGGTCGAGAAGGGCGTTGCGGCCGTCGATCGCAACCTGGACCGGCTCGTTGCCAAGAACAAGCTTTCGGCTGCAGACAAGGAGGCCGCGCTCGCACGCATCCAGCGCTCGACGAACTACGACGCGCTGGCTCCCGCCGACATTGTCATCGAGGCGGCGACCGAGAATCTGGAGGTAAAGCGCACGATCCTCGAGCGCGTCGATCCGGCGGTCAGGCCCGACGCCGTCGTCGCGTCCAATACCTCCTCGGTTTCGATCACGAAACTCGCGGCTGCAATTTCGCATTCCGATCGCTTTATCGGGATGCATTTCTTCAACCCGGTCCCGGTAATGGGCCTGGTCGAAATCGTGCGCGGCATTCAGACAAGCGATGTCACCCATGATGCTGTTGAGGCTCTCGCGTTGAAATTGGGAAAGACCCCAATCACCGTGAAGAGCTCGCCGGGGTTCGTCGTCAATCGCATTCTTCTGCCGATGCTCAATGAGGCATTTTTTGTGCTCGCAGAGGGCGATGGCGGTGCGACCGAAATCGACCAGGGCATGAAGCTCGGCTGCAATCATCCGATCGGCCCACTCGCGCTAGCCGACCTCATCGGCCTCGATGTCCTGCTCTCGGTGATGCAGACGATCCACGACGAGTTCGGCGATCCAAAATACCGCCCAGCTCCGCTTTTGAAGGAACTGGTTGCGGCCGGCTACCTCGGACGCAAGACGGGACGCGGCGTCTATCGATACTGAGCACGGAAACCAACACCCGCGCGCCGGAGCGCGCGAGGCAGCCCACAGGAGAAAACAGTCTATGCCGATGACGGAGAACACAGCTTGGGCCGTCGCGCACTCGCCGATCAAGGCCCGTGACGTCATGACGAGCAAGGTGATCTCTGTGCGCGCGGATACGCCGACCCGCGAGATCGCCCGTCTCCTGCTCGAGAACCACATAAGCGCTGTTCCGGTCCTCGACGGGAGTGGCACGCCGATCGGCATGGTCAGCGAAGGCGATCTAATGAAAGGCGACGAGGGCGATGGCGCGACGCGACGCGACTGGTGGCTGACGTTGCTGGCTGAGGGCAGCACGCTTAGCCCCGAATTCCTGGCGAGCTTGCGCGAGCCGCAACGTACCGCCGGCGAGCTGATGTCCCGGCCGATAATTACGGTGTCGGAGGACACCGATACGATTGAGATCGCGCGCCTGCTTCAGACCTACCGAATCAAGCGGGTCCCGGTGGTTCGGGACGGGCAAGTGGTCGGCATCGTGAGTCGCGAGAACCTACTGCGTGCGCTCGTGGGCGAGACGAACCGTGCCGTCGTTACGCCGAAGACCGGGCCACTGGCGGAAATACTTGCCGATCTCGATCGGCACTTCGGACACACCCGCCGTGAAAGTGAGCCACCCGTGCCGACTGGTCTCTCAGATGAGACCCGCCCTACGGCCAAGGATTTCCGTGCGCTCGTCGCGGATTGCGAGAATAGGAAGGCGCAGCACGACGAAGAGGTACGCCGGAGCGCGGAAGAGCAGCGTGCGCGCGCAGTGACGGAGCTCATGGAGGGACATTCCTCCGAGGAGGACTGGCGCGGCCGGATTCGCCAGGCGCGCTATGCCGCCGAACAAGGGGCGCGAGAATACATGCTCCTGCGCTTTCCCAGTCAGCTCTGCAGCGACGCCGGCCGTGCCATCAACGTGGGCGAGCCGGATTGGCCGGCCACGCTGCGCGGCGAGGCGGCGGAGCTGTATCTGCGCTGGGAGAAAGAGTTGCGACCGCAGGGCTTTCATCTCGCGGCACGCGTGCTTGACTTTCCCGGGGGCAGACCAGGCGATGTCGGGCTTTTTCTCGTTTGGGGGCAGTAAGAGCAACCCGAATCGGTGCGCGCGACCGTCTCTGATGGAGTGGATCGCACAAGCAAGCTCCCTCTTTTCTTACGTGGAGGCATCATGACAACCGCCGAAAAGCCGCTCAGCACCAGCCACGGGAGACTTGATCCCGCTCGCCTCTGGACCGACGCCGTCGAGTACGCAATCGATGCGGCCCAGCGGACCGTCCTTTTCTGGGACGCCATGCGCCAGCGCGGCAATCAATATGAAGAAGAGCAAAAGCGGGCGGCCCCCAACGTACTGAGCCTCCCCTATGAAATCGTAATGGACGGTCGCACCCTCCCGCGGCCGGTCAACTACGGGCTGGTAAGTATCGTCCCGCCCGCGGACGTCGCGATCGATCGGAAGAAGCGGCCCTTCGTCATCGTCGATCCCCGCGCCGGGCACGGGCCAGGCATCGGCGGCTTCAAGGCGGACAGCGAAATCGGCGTCGCTATGCGGGCCGGCCATCCTTGCTACCTGGTAGGCTTCGGTCCGACGCCGGTTCCGGGACAGACGATCGAGGACGTCGCCTTCGCCGAGGCCGCCTTTCTCGAGCGCGTCATCGAGCTTCACCCGGAAGCCGATGGCAAGCCTGCCGTCATCGGCAACTGCCAGGCCGGATGGGCTGTCATGATGCTCGCCGCCGTGCGGCCCGATCTCTTTGGTCCGATCATCATCGCGGGGGCGCCGCTCTCATATTGGAATGGGGTCCATGGCGCCAATCCAATGCGCTATACGGGCGGGCTCTTGGGCGGTAGCTGGATGGCGGCGCTGGCGAGCGACCTTGGCAACGGCACCTTCGACGGCGCCTCGCTGGTGCAGAATTTTGAGAATCTCAATCCCGCAAATACGCTTTGGACAAAGCAGTACAACCTCTACTCCAAAATCGATAGCGAGGTGCCGCGCTACCTCGAGTTCGAGAAATACTGGGACGTCCCCACGAAGCTGAATGCCGCGGAGATCCAGTTCATCGTCGACAAGCTATTCATCGGAAACAAATTGAGTTCGGGCGATATCGTCACGACGGACGGGACACGAGTGGATCTTCGCGCCATTCGCTCTCCCATCGTCGTATTCTGCTCCAAGGGCGACAACATTACGCCGCCGCAGCAGGCGCTCGGCTGGATCCTTGACCTTTATGGCAGCGTGGACGACATCCGGATGCATGGACAGACAATCGTCTATGCGATTCACGAGTCAGTTGGGCATCTAGGCATCTTCGTCTCGGGCGCCGTTGCGCGCAAGGAGCACAACGAGTTCGCGGGCAACATCGATCTGATCGACATCCTGCCGCCTGGCCTCTACGAGGCGGTGCTGCACCAGAAGACACCCGACGACATCAACGCGGCCTTGGCACGCGGCGATTACATAGCGAGATTCGAAGCGCGCACTCTCGATGACATTCGCGCCCTCGGTGAGAACGACGACCACGATGAGAGGTGCTTCGCCACCGTCGCGCGGCTCTCCGAAATCAATTACGGACTCTATCGAACCATAGCAAGCCCGATCGTGCGGGCAACGACGAACGAATTCGCCGCCGAAGCCTTGCGCAGGCTGCAGCCATTGCGGCTGCAAAACGAGCTTGCGTCGGACAAAAATACATTGATGCGCCCAATCGCCGCTCTCGCGGATCAAGTCCGCAATGCGCGTCGACCTGCGGCGCCGGAAAATATCTTTCTGAAATGGCAAGAGGAGGTCTCGAATCGGATCATCGAAAGTTTGAATGCCTGGCGTGACATGCGCGACCGGATTTACGAGCAAACCTTTTTTGGGATGTACAGCTTTCCAGCCTTGCAAGCGGCGGTCGGGGAAGGGACGTCCGAGGCGCCTCCGCGTCGTCGGCACCTAAAGGAGCCAATGCATCAAGGTTTGATCGAGCGACAGATCGCAGAACTGAAGGCGCGTATGGCGCAAGGCGGAATCCGCGAAGCGGCGATCCGCGCGATGCTCTACGTGGCCGGTGCAGACGTCACGGCCGACGAGAGGATGTTCTCCGTCCTACGACAGATTCGCGCGGAGCAAGGCTACGATATGTCCCTTTCCGAACTCAAGGCGCTGCTGCGCGAGCAATTCTTCATGCTTCGCGTCGACGAGGAGGCTGCGATAAGTGCGATCCATAGTCTCGCGATGCGCGAGCCCGAACGAATTCCAGAGGTGCTCGCGATACTGACTCGCGTCTCGAAGGCCACCGGGGCTCTTTCTGGCGAACAAGCGACCCGGTTGGCGCGCGTCGAGCGCCTGTTCGAGAAGGCTTCCGCCCGAACATTTGCCGCTCAGGCGAAATCATCGCGCGCTCTCGAATTCCGTCGAGACGCGCGGCGCACGGTCCTTAGCCGCTCGGCAGAGACCGATGATGCTCCGGTAGATGAAAAAGGGCCCGAAACACACGGCTCCGAGACGGTCTTTCCAGAGAAGATGGAATGAATGCGAGGGGTTGCCATGAGCTCTCAGAGTTTGCCTGCAATCAATGCTGTGAAGCGACCACTTCCGTGTCTTTTCCGCGGGCCAGTGATGAACTCACCGAGTGCGCTGACAGTAACGGGGAGTCTCATGAAGCGGTTTGCGCTTTCCTTAGCCGGTATCATCTTGGCCACGTCCGCAGTGGCGCAGGCCCCGCCTTCCGGTCCCCCGCCGGTCGGCGTAGTCGCAGTGCAACGTCAGCCGATGACCGAGACCTACGAATTCAACGGCCGTATTCAGGCGATCAACAGCGTCAATATCGTCGCCCGCGTCAGCGCTTTCTTGGAACAGCAGCTGTTCACCGAGGGCACTGACGTCAAGAAGGGCGATCTGCTCTACGTCTTGGAGCGCCCGCCGTATCAAGCGGCCGTGGACGAACGGAAGGCGGCGGTGGCGCAGGCTGAAGCGCAGCTTGAAAACGACAACATCAACCTCTGGCGGGCGCAGAATCTGGTGCGGACACAAGCCGGAACCCAACAGGCGGCGGACACGGCCTTGGCGACGCAGCGCAGCGCGACGGCTCAATTGAACATGAACAAGGCCCAGCTCGAGACTGCACAGATCGATCTCGGCTATACGGAGATTCGATCCCCGATCGACGGCCGGATCGGGCGCACGTCGGTGACCATTGGCAATGTCGTCAGCCCCTCTTCCGGTACATTGACCACGGTGGTCAGCCAGGACCCGATGTACGTGCTTTTTCCCGTGCCGACGCGCCGCGCCATCGAATTGCGCGAGGAATATGCCCAAAGCGGCGGATTCAATGCCGTCAAGGTACGGATTCGCCTTCCGGACGGGAGACTCTATGACCAGATGGGAACGCTGGACTTCATCAACAACGCGATCGCGCAAGACACTGACACGGTCACTTTCCGGGCAGTCATTCCGAATCCGGTCCTCGGGTCCCAGACGGCGGGTGGTGTCAACCTTCGCGAGCTGATCGCAGACGAATTCGTTACGGTCCTCTTGGAATCCGTCAATCCCAGAGCGGTCATAACGGTACCGCGCGCCGCGATTCTCTCCGATCAGGAGGGCAGCTACGTTTATGTGGTCGATGATCACAATATTGCGCGCCAGCGCCGCGTGCGTCTCGGCGAATTGACTCCGGAAAGGGCCGGCATTGCCGATGGC
Source organism: Allostellaceae bacterium (assembly GCA_035517495.1). Lineage (GTDB taxonomy): Bacteria > Pseudomonadota > Alphaproteobacteria > ATCC43930 > CGMCC-115725 > DASZHJ01. The sequence goes on from DATIYT010000098.1 coordinate 7,492, forward strand.
CTGAAGGAGGGAGAACAAGTCATCGTGGACGGAATCCAGCGGGCGCGACCAAACGCGGCGGTGACCCCCGTGCCCGCAGCGCCCCTCAACGGCCGGAGCTGACAGCCATGATCTCCTCGGTCTTCATCGACCGACCACGCCTTGCGATCGTCATCTCGATCGTAATAGCGCTGGGCGGCCTCCTGGCGCTCACGCGGATCCCAGTTTCGCAGCTCCCCGATATTGTGCCGCCCCAGGTCCAGGTCACGGCGATGTATCCGGGCGCGTCTGCCGAGGTGCTCGAGGCGACGGTGGCCCAGCCGCTGGAGTCGAAGATCATCGGCGTCGACAAGATGATCTATATGAAGAGCACGAGCGGGAATGACGGCACGTATACGCTCACGGTGAGCTTCGAGCTAGGCACCGATCCCGACATCGACACGGTCAACGTCAATAACCGCGTCCAGACGGCAATTGCTCAGCTGCCGCAGGAGGTCCAGCTCCAGGGCATCAACGTTCAGAAGAAATCGTCATCGATATTGCAGTTCATCAATCTTTATGACGAAAGCGGGAAATACGACTCACTTTTCCTCACCAATTTCGTAATAATTAATGTCCTCGACGAGCTATCGCGTACGCCCGGCGTCGGCGAGGCCAAGCTGTTCGGCGGCCTCAATTACTCGATGCGGATCTGGTTCGACACGGCGCGTATGACGAGCCTTAATCTTGCGCCATCCGACGTTATCGAGGCCATCCGAAGCCAGAATGTTCAGGCTTCGGTAGGGCGGATTGGCGCGCGTCCGGTACCTGAAAATCAGCAGTTCCAGGTGAATGTGCAGACACAGGGGCGGCTGATCAGTCGTGAACAGTTCGGGGACATCGTGCTACGCGCTAACCCCGACGGGTCGACGTTGCGCATCAAGGATGTGGCGCGGGTGGAACTGGGCGGGATGAACGACGACAACTTCAGCCGGCTCAACGGCAAGCCCGCCGTCACGATAGGGATTTTCCTGGCCCCGGGCGCAAACGCCCTTGCGACCGCAAAGGCCGTGGAAGCAACGCTCGAAAAGGTGCGCGCTCGCTTCCCTGAGGGAGTGAAGGCGCGGGCCACTTACGACACAACGGTGTTCGTCAAGGACACTGTGCATGAGGTGCTCAAGACCTTGCTCGAGGCGTTCGTTCTCGTGGCACTCGTGGTTTTCGTCTTTCTCGGACAGCTACGCGCCACGATCATTCCGGTCGTTGCGGTTCCGGTGAGCTTAATCGGCGCATTCATGGTGCTGGTAGCACTCGGCTATACGGCCAACACGGTCTCCCTCCTAGCCATGGTGCTGGCGATCGGCATCGTGGTCGACGACGCCATCGTCGTCGTGGAAAACGTCGAGCGCGTGATGGAAGAGGAGCCGGATCTCTCGCCGGCGGCTGCGGCGAAAAAGGCGATGGGTCAGGTCACGGCGCCGATCATCGCCATCACGCTCGTGCTGCTATCGGTCTTTGTCCCGGTCGCCTTCATTGCCGGCATCTCCGGCACGCTATTTCGGCAATTCGCGGTGACGATCATCGCCACCATGCTGATCTCGGCATTCAACGCGCTTACGCTCTCGCCCGCCTTGTGCGCGCTCTTCCTGCGCCATTCCGGCCCCCGCCGGGGACTCATGGGCCTGATAAGTCGGGGAATTGACGGGATGCGCGACGGCTATGCCCTGATCGTCCGCAAACTCGTGCGGTTCTCGGTGCTCGCGATCCTGGTCATTGTTGCGTTCGGGGTGGGCGTGGGCGGCATCGCGCGCGTGACACCCACGAGCTTCCTGCCCGAGGAGGACCAGGGCGCCTTCTTCGTTCAGGTGCAGCTGCCGGAAAGTGCCTCGGTTGCCCGCACCAGTGAGGTGGTCGGACAGGTCGAAGCGATTCTTAAGTCCATGCCGCAGGTGCGGGACACGGTCTCGATCATCGGCTACTCGTTCCTCGATTCATTCTCCTCTAGCAACACTGCCTTCATGGTGGCCGTGTTGCAGCCGTTCGAGGACCGCAGGCAAGTCGCGGATTCCGTTCAGGCTTTGATCGGCAAGACGTTTGGTGCCGGCATGCAGATTCGCACGGCCGTCGTTCTTCCGTTCAACCTGCCCCCGGTGATTGGGCTCGGCACCACCGGCGGTTTTGAATATCAGCTCGAAAGTTTTGAGGGCGCCGATCCCGCCACCCTCGGAAGCGTGGTCCAGGGTCTCCTAGATGCCACCAAGGAGGACCGCGATTTCGCCTTGGTGTTCACGACCTATGGTGCGTCCGCGCCCTCGCTTTATCTCGACATCGACCGCGCAAAGGCCGAGTCGCTGGGCCTCACGATCAGCGACGTCTTCACCACCCTGCAGGCGACGCTCGGCAGTTACTACGTGAACAATTTCAATTTGTTCGGCCGAACCTGGCAAGTCAATCTCGAGGGCGAGGCGGCGAACCGGCGCGACATACCCGCTCTCTGGCGGATTTATATCCGCAACAGCAAGGGCACCATGGTACCGCTGCAAGCGATCGCCTCTTTGCGCTACGTGACCGGTCCTCAGGTCATCACGCGCTACAACAACTATCGCTCGGTCACCGTCAATGGCATTCCGGCGCCGGGTGTCGCTTCGGAAACAGCGCTCGCCGCTATGACCGACATCTCCGCGAAGACGCTGCCGCCCGGCTTTGGCTTTGAATGGACCGGCACAGCGTTTCAGGAACAAAGGGCGGGCGGGCAGACCGGCATCGTCCTTGGGATGGCAATGCTGTTCGCCTTCCTGTTCCTCGTTGGCTTATACGAAAGCTGGATGATCCCCGTCCCCGTTCTGTTGTCGGTGGTGACGGGCGTGCTGGGAGCTTTCGCGGGGATCGTGGTGGCCAAGTTGCCGCTCAATCTCTACGGCCAGATCGGTCTCGTCGTGCTAATCGCGATGGCGGCAAAGAACGCGATCCTCATCGTCGAGTTTGCCAAGGAACAGCGGGAGCACGGCATGGGCATCGCGGAAGCGGCGGAGCTCGGCGCAAAACTGCGTTTCCGCGCCGTGATGATGACCTCGATCGCGTTCATCGTAGGGCTCGCGCCGCTGGTCTGGGCGGCGGGCGCGTCGGAGATTGCCCGCCGCAGCGTCAGCACTCCGGTGTTTTTTGGGATGCTCGCTTCGAGCACCGTCGGAATATTCCTGATCCCGATGCTTTACGTCGTATTTGAAAAGCTTCGGGAAGCGACACAGCGGAAACCGAAAGGCAAGCCAATAGCCCACGCGACCGCGGGCGATTAATCCGACATGTGCCGACGATCTTCTCGGGTCCGATGGCCTACGCGATCACCGGAGGCATTGCCGTCGCGGCGGCCCCCCGCCCGGACCCGGCCGCAACATGGATCCCGAGCAATCCGCGATGGTTTGACGGTGAGCATGAGCCCATCGATTTGACGCGGCGCTGAAATACTTCGCCGTAGGAGCGGTCGCGATCGCGAATGAGATAGCGCGGAGCTGAATCCCAAGGGAATGCCTCGGAGATTCGATGCGCCAGCCATTCCGCGGTCGGGTGGGTGGTGATCGCGAATGACACGATTTCGCGTCGGCCGTGTCGCAGAACGACAAGGCCGAAAAGCAGCTTGAACGTGATGGTCGGGACGACGAAGAGGTCAATCGAGGCAATCCCCTCGGCGCGGTTCCGAAGGAAGGTCCACCAAGTCTGCCCCGACGGTCGCCCGCACCTGGTAGGGCGCGCGACTGATGATGTGTCTCTCTGGGTCGGGACGAATCACCAGTCTCAGTCACCCTAGTTCGTTGCATGAAGCTGCAGTAGTGTTTCGAGAGAGCGAATGGCTCTTATCCTACACAGTCCTTCTTTGTCGCACCGAGTAAAGAGGAGAAAGACATGGCCGACGACGACAAGATTGTAGTGAAAGGCAAAGATCAGGATGGCACTGAAGTCACGTTGATATTTGAGAAGAAACCGAGCGAGGGCGAGAAGCCGAAGACGGTTACGATCGACCCAGGTAAGCCAGTTCCGAAGAGTTGGGAAAAGATGACAACGGCAACTATTGAGAAGAAAAATGGTCCGGAAAAATGGCCGTTTCATCCCGAGGAAAAGGGGCCGCCTCCGACGCCAAAGGTGCCTCCGTTCCCTGACGACACAGGAAGCATCGCATTCCTGGTGGACAAGAACCATAGCTTCTCGGTCAGCTGCCATCCCGCCGAAAAACCGAAAGGCAAGGACAAAGCAAAGCCCGCGGGTGGGAACATCCACATTCAGGGCTGGGGCGTTCCGGCCCGTGATGTGGCGATCTCAAAGGAAGACCAGAACAAACTTCTAAAGCTGATCGACGCCGCTCTCACCTAACACCTGTGCCTATCCGAAACTATGTCCGGCAGTACTTATGGTGCAGGCCACCGAGGATCGGTATCGAAGTGATGCGCCCAGTCCGCTCGATGGAGCGGGGGAAGGGAGCGTCTTTCTTTAACGATAAATGGGTCCGCGCGTCGTTGTAATAGCCGGCATAAGCTTTAAGGATACGGCGAAGGTGAGGCTCGCCGAGCACAATGATATGATCGAGGCATTCCCGGCGGATGGAACCGACCAACCGCTCCGCATACGCGTTTTGCCAGGGCGATCGAGGCGCGGTGGGACGATCGCGAATGCCCATGGCCTGCAACCGCCGACGCACGGCATGACCATAGGCCGCATCGCGGTCTCGGATCAGGTAACGCGGCACTTCATCCCACGGGAAGGCGTTAGCAATCTGTCGGGCGATCCACGGCGCTGTCGGATGATCGGTTACGCTGATCGAAACAATGTGCCGCCGCTCATGGCGCAGGATCACCAGAGCGTACAGCAGCCGAAACCCGATAGTGGGCACGACCAGGAAATCCATTGACGCGATCCCCGCGGCGTGATTGCGGAGAAAGGTCTTCCACGTCTGGCAGGACGGTCGCCCGCCCTTGACCATGTATTTGGCAACGGTGGTCTCGCCTACGTCTATGCCGAGCTTGAGCAGTTCGCCATGGATGCGCGGCGCGCCCCAGAGTGGATTCGCCAAGCTCATCGCTCGGATCAGTTGGCGTGTCTCCCGAGAGATCTTCGGTCGGCCGCCAGGTGACCGCGACTTCCAGCGCCAATACAGCCGGAAGCCCCCACGATGCCACCGCAGCATCGTAGCAGGCTTTATGATGCTGACCGCATGCAGGAGTGAGGGACATAGCCGATAAAGCCAAACGAAGATCAATCGGTCCATGGATGTGAAGCGAAGCCGCGGCGGCGCGGCCCGTCTCAGCACATTCAACTGGTGCCGGAGAACGACAACCTCGGCCTCAAGCCGTACCTTCGACTTGAGCAGCGAGATCAGGAAGTACGTTACCAGCCTCAGGCCAGCGATCATTCCGTATCAGATTACCCGATCTACCCACGTGATCCAGCTCGGATAAAGCTTCCGATACGGACACGGAGACGGCCGAGCGCATCGCCAGCAGGTATCGCGAGCGACGCGTTAAGCCCACGATCCAGTGCACTCTCGCGATCGACAACTGTCCTTTCCGAAAAATAGATTCGTGGGGGCTCGCGCTGCGGCGCCCGATCATGTAACGATCGGCCGTGATGATTATGGTCCTGAGATTGCTCATCGCGGCGGCACGATCGTGCTTTAGGTCCCGATTACGGTATTTGCGCCGCGCGCTGAGCACCTATGGCACGTACTACAACACCATTCGAACACACCTCGCCTTGCGCAAAGATGCGCCGGTCGAGCGCGGCATACAGCGCGTCGGCGCCATTAGGCGCGTGCCGCATGTCGGCGGGTTACACCACGCATTCGTTCGAATCCAATAAACGGAAGGGACAGGCAACGGTTACCTACTGTTCCCTGATGCGCCCTGTAAATTCCCTGATAACTCCTGATCGTTCCCTGATACCCCTTCGGAAAATCCCTGTTAATTTTCTCGCGGCGCCTCGCTCGCTGAGCCAGAAATGCCCGAGCCGGTAGGCATTTCTAAGCGATCCTGCCGAGACCAAAAGCCCTTCGAGGCTCAATATTCCCTGTATTTTTCCCTGATAGCAGGGAATTTGCGTTAGAGACGGGTTCGCTCGCGACTGCATCCACAGCCAGCCAGTCCGCGGTTTCCAGTGTTCTCCGCTCGATGCTGTAAAAGGCCTCGGAACGGTGCCTTTATGACGACGTGAGCCACACCGGAGAAGGCAGAACCGGACGAAACAGGGGGCGAGCGACCCGTTTCTCTCTGTCGGAACTTTACCTGCTCCGGTTTGGGGAAAGGATTGCGCGGTGAATCGGCCGGCGGGTTCGCGTTATTCGAAGCCGAGTTGACGCTTTTGCACGTTCCAGTCGAGGGCCAGGTCGATACGCCTGACCAGCTTCGTGGCATTGAGATCTGCCGGCTGCGTCCCCTGGGTGATCGCCTCGACGATCTCCGGCGCCAGGAAAGCCAAGGGTAGCACGCAGCTGACATAGCGATCGTCGACCCCTTCGCGCTTGGCCAATTGGGCGATCGATGCTTTACCGGTGCGCAGTGCATCGAAGCAGCGATGCGCCCGGATGATTTCCTTCAGCAAGGTTGGGTCGGTTTTTGCGGGCACGGGACGAT
>DATIYT010000099.1:0-5601 GCA_035517495.1 Allostellaceae bacterium
CCAGCAGATGGATAAGGTCTCCGCCGGTTTCGATTTCGCGGAAATGGACGTCAACAACGTCGGCGCGACCATGGTCCTGGTCAACATAACGCCGGCCCTGCCTCCCGGCGCGAGCTGCTCGACATGTTTCGTTTCGATTTCAGGCACGCCCTACCCGAGTGGCGTGAACTCCTTCCAGTTGTTCGCGGCGTTCGGGCCGGGATTCTCACCGTAAAGGCCGCGTGGCAGTGTTTGGATGACGGGGTGACGCTTCGCGTTGCAGCGCGAGGCGTTACTCCCACCGTCCTCGGGCAAGTAGGTCATTACGCCCATCGAACATCATGAGCCCCTGCGCTCATGTCGGTCGGGGGGCAGAGTGAGCCGGTGAAGTCGGGAACGGCTTCGAGCTTCCGGGCGTGAATGGTTCGTGCGCCCGGTGCGCCCGCGCTGTCGTTTAACTTCCTCCAACGCGCGGGAAACCCGACGGTGCACTCCTCCGTCAGGTGTCGGGTCCGGTCCTAGGTGCACTTTCCTACCTCGGGCCGGCCCGATCCGGCGACTGGCCTGTTGGACGTTCGCGGAGGCGAGCATGGGGTCTGTAGCCGTCCTGGCCTCTCATCCGCTCTTTCGCGCTGGCCTTCGCGGCCTGCTGCACGCAATGGGGTTTGATCCGGTCAAAGTGGCCGGGGATGCCAAAGAATTGCGGCGCCAACTCGACGAGGATGAGCACATCCGCCCCGAGCTGCTGCTCATTGACTTGTCGGATACAGGGATTTCAGAGAGCAATGTGAGAGATTGGGCGCCGATTACCAAGGTCGTGCTGCTCGCAGCCGATCTCGATCTCGGGCTGTTGTCCGAATATTTTGCCGCAGGCGCGAGTGGTTATCTTCTCAAGAACATTTCAGCGGATGCATTCAGGGAATCGATACGACTCGTACTGGCTGGCGAGAAGGTACTTCCCTCCGGGCTGGCCACAGTGATTCACCGTATCAGCGTGTCTTGGCGGCCAACAGCCAAGAGAGGCGGATTCGATAAGCTTTCAAATAGAGAGATAGACATTCTCCGAGGCCTAGCGACCGGCCAGTCAAATAAAGTCATTGCTGACACGCGCGGTATCGCGGAATCGACTGTTAAGGTCCATGTGAAGCGCATTCTTCATAAGATTCACGTATCCAACCGAACGCAAGCAGCGCTTTGGGGTGCCGCCAGAGGCCTAGCGGCTCCTCGAACTGAAGAAGATCGGACTGAACGGTCGTTGCTGCAAACGGCCTGAACGGCTGGCTGCGCAAAAATTTACACGCCGTTGTCTGCTGTTCCCCTAAGCGCGAACCTCCCAGGCGTCATCAGGATTTCCGAAATTCGCTACCAGGCTCGTCGCCGCGATATCGGGTAGGTTTCCCCCAGGGCGTCTGAGCCTCGACGTGCACATGCGTAGGTCCCAGCGTCTGGCCGGGGAGTGTCCCCTAGGCCGGCCTATGGGACCATCCGCCGCGGGCCGCCGTAATCGGAGTGTCATCGTCCCACCGTACCTTCCGCGTCTCGGGACGAGGAGCGAAAATAGTGCAGCCCAAGACGCCTGCTGAACCGACCATTGACGAGCTGTTGAATGATCCGATTGCGCGAATGCTTATGGAGCGTGACAGGCTTCGGCCCGAAGTCGTTTGGGTTTACGTTAGAGACGCGAGGCGCAAACTGAAAGATCGACGGTGCGCAGGTCAGCCGGCGTAGTTAGCGCGTAGGTGCTCGGAACATGGAACGCTGCGTGCAACGCTGAGGGCGCTGCGCGTCGAGCCGTCTACCGCGCGCGAAGGTGAGGCATGGCGAGACCCCAAAACCGCAGAAATCTGAGCCTCTCCGGGTTCTGGGCCGATGCGGACTGGTGCACGGATCAGGTTGCCGACACTGCATTCAGAAGCGAGCTGCTTCTCTCAACCACCTCTGCCTATATCGCACTTCGGGATTTCATCACGACGCGGATGCGCATGTCCCACATTTATCAGCCGGTAATGCTCAAAACCCTCATTGAGGGCGGCGGCCTAGCAAGCTTGCGCGCGATCGCCGCGGCATTCCTCTCACGGGATGAGAGCCAGCTTGAGTACTACGAAGAAATCACCAAGAGGATACCCAGCAAGGTGTTGGCGAACCACGGGCTTGTTGAGCGAACCGACACGGGATATCGGACGTTGTTCAATGTTGAACGGATGACGGCCAAAGATTGGCGTCCTTCATCATCACGTCATCATTGTTCGAGACTTGCTCTCCATCTGTCTATTTCCTGGCTACGGCACTGCGGGCTTGACCAGCTCCAGCGCTCGCTGTGCGGCGCCGGCGGTAGCGGCGGCGGAGGCCTCGCCGTCACCGGCGATTTGCACCGTCGGAAACGCGAATTTGATGCCATTGGCATCGAAGGCCTTCTTGATCATGGCAAGGGCCTTCCGCCGGATGACGAAATTCTCGCCGGGCAGGGTCATCATCTTCATTCGCAGCTGGACCGCGAAATCGCCGAACGCGTCGACGCCCTGCATCTTCAGCGGCTCGAGGATTTTGGGCGCAAATTCGGGGTCCTTGGCCAGCTCCTGCCCAATTTGCTTAATCAGTTTTTTGGCGAGATCAATATCGCTGTCGTAGGTGATGCCCACCATCATTTTGTCGATCACCCAGTCGCGGCTCTGGTTCTGAACGGCTCCCAACACGCCGAACGGCACGGTGTAGAGAGCGCCGCGCTGATGCCGCAGCCTGACCGAGCGGAAACTGAAGGATTCGACCGTGCCTTTGTAGTTGCCGCTTTGGATGTACTCGCCGACCCGGAAGGCGTCATCGAGGAGATAGAACATGCCGGCGATCACGTCGCGAACGAGAGATTGGGCGCCAAAGCCGACCGCGACGCCGAGGACGCCCAGACCGGCGATCAGAGGGCCGATCTCGACACCCATCGCCGCGAGCGCCATCATCACCGCCAACACGATGACCACGACGAACAGCACATTTCGGAAAATGGGAAGCAGCGTGCGCAGTCGCGCCCCCCGTCGCGCCTCCTCAGTGTTCGGCTGACCGAGGTCCTTGACACTGGCGAGCTTGCGATCGATCGCCGCCCTCGTCGCTTGCCATAGAACATCGGCGATAAGGAGGATAATGACGGCGCTCAGCACGCCGTGCACAAGGCGGGCGAACACCGAGTCCTGCCCGGCGAGGTGCACAAGGTCGATACCCCACCCCCAGGCGAGCACCGCTGCGGCACCGATGATCAGTAGCGCCCGCAATCCGCGTTCGAGGCACACGGTGATGACACTGGGGGTGGCGTCTGCAACCCGGGGTGAACCGGGTGGCTGTAGCAGGTGCGCAACCGCGCGCCGAGTGATGCGGTTGGCAAGCGGCAGGACGATGATAACCAGAACCAGCCAGAAGCTCGGCATCACTCGCGCCACCCAAAGCGTCCACAACAACACGATGCCGATCGACAGGAGCGCGTTCTGCCCGCCTCGACCCAGGTGATGCCTGTGCGGTGCCGGTGCTTCCACGCCCTGGTCCGGCAGGACGGGCCGGCGCCAAGTCGATTCCAATGCGATGGCGAGGAGACCGAGGCCCAGTACGTAGGCGACGAGCTGGCGCCCTTCCACCGAGAAGCCGAGACTGCTCAGCAAGTCCACGGTGACCCAGCCGAAAGCAAACCAGCCCACGAATACGGCGAGCCGCCGGCACCAGAACCGAGCGGCCACGGTATCCGTAGGAAAGAGGCGGAAGCGCTCGGCATCGGGGGCGAGCAGGAAACGGCCGACGACCACCGCGATACGCGTGACGAGCAAGGCGACGAGATAGCCGATTACGATCTCGCGAAGGAGCGGCGGCCAATCGAGCGCCAAGAACGGGCCGATGCTGCCGATGGCGAAGGCCACGACGACGCCGAAGGCAAAGGCAAAGCGCGCAGCGACGAGACGCAGGCGATCGTGCACGGTCTCCATTGGGAGCGCGTCGAGGCGCTGGCGTATCTTCTGCGTGGTCTTGCGGTACAGCCACTCGACGCCGGAACCCAAAGCCCCAAAAACGATGACCATGAGCAGGACAGTCCCCCGTTGCGGAATGTCCGCCTGAAGCAGGCCGACGGCTCGCTCGAATTGGTTGGGGAGATCGGGGAGGGCGCCAAAGAGGGCAACGATGTGCTCGCGGGTCGCGCTGACTCGGGAATCGAAGTATGAGAGGGGGGTCGTCTCGGCGCTCGGCGCCGCTTCGTGGGCGGCTTCGGCGGCGTGCTGTCGCTCCAGCCAGTCGCGCACCGCCGGATCGGCGAGCAATCCCATCAGCTCGTCGATTTTCGTCGGTGTAGTTACCTCTTTGTCCGATCCCTTAGCCGGTGCTGCAGCAGCCCCCGACAACACAGCCAACGACAGAATGATCGCCGCGACGCAGCACCTCAACGTTCGCGTCGATGCCCATTGCCGTTCTCCCACAGAGACCACTGCTGTTATGGCGCCGAGTTTCTCCTGATCGTGTGCCGCCATTGGAATTGCCCCATTGCGCACCGTGGAGTCCGCTAGATGTAAGGCTCACAACACCCGGTGCCCGGATTTCGCGGACGTGACGTGTGTCCTAATCACTGGCGCGTCAGCTTGAGAGCCGACGTCCTCCTAGTGAAAAGAATCCTAGCCAGTTCGCCATCGCCGAACACCGCGTTCGGATGCGGTGGTGTAAATCAGAAATAAAACGAAGATTTCACGGAAAATGGGCTGTTGCTCCGCATTCTCGTTGCCGGCGGCGTCGAACCCGTAGCGGACGTGTCTAGGTGACTTCGCCTTCTGTGACATTTCAGGTTTCTCCGGCCATCTCTTTTTATAATAGACCCGCTTTCGGGCACTCGCCAGGCCGGCGCTAATGACGGCTTTGGGTCAAACCCGGTCCAAAACGCGAGGTCCGCTTAGAGTCCGTTCATCCTCCAACAGCGGACCCACGCCCTAGATCGATAGGTACCGCGCCGAGCTGTCGTTCTGCCACGTGCGGAATGTAGAAAGCTTGTGCCTAAGCCGGCTCAGTGTGCGCTGACCAGCGGCTACGGCTATGTCCGACGATATACACCTGTCGCTACCAAAAATCTCATCCGAGCTGGCGCTTGCCTGTCGATCGGTTAATGTCTTGGCTGGATGTCTACGGTTCTGACCTTGTTCAGCGCTCTGCTCGCATCGGTGCGTCGGTCACGCGTCTCGCGTGACGCGGAGATTCTCTTTCTGCGGCAGCAGCTGCTCGTCCTGAGACGCACAGCACCGGCAAAGCTCAGACTGAGGAACACCGACAGACTGATCTTCGTCTGGCTTTACCGGCTGTTCCCCTCCCTGCTCGATTCAACAATCATCTTCAAGCCGGAGACGCTGGTGCGCTGGCATCGCGGCGGCTTTCGCCTGTTCTGGCGCTGGAAGTCACGGCGGCCAACCGGCCGCCCCGCGGTACCGACCGCCATCCGTAGCCTGGTTCGGCAGATGAGCCGAGAGAATTCTCTCTGGGGCGCGCCGCGGATTCACGGCGAGTTACTGATGCTCGGCATTGAGATCGCCCAATCGACCGTCGCCAAGTATATGGAGCGCCGGCACGGACCTCCGTCACAAGGGTGGAAGACCTTCTTACGCAATCACGCAC
>DATIYT010000100.1:0-2862 GCA_035517495.1 Allostellaceae bacterium
GGCCGATTTAGTGGCCGGATCAAATGACCGGCGCTGCATTCGTTCGATGCTGTACGAGATTTGGCGCGACGAAATATGACGAAACACGAGGAAACACCGAGGTAGAGCAATCACGGAGGCAGAGCCATGACCCACCTCGCCATGACGGTCGGCTCGGACTTGAACCACCCCCTTCCGATGGTCCGGAAGATCGGGATGACGGATCTCAGGGACGCGCTGGCCAAGGGCATCGAAGACTTCCGGGAGATTCCGACCCATGTGATTTTTCTCAGCCTCATCTATCCGGTCGGCGCTCTCATCGTGGCCCAATTGACCCTGAACGACCTCGCCCACCTGTTCTTTCCGCTCGCCGCCGGCTTCGCGCTGATCGGCCCCGTTGCCGCCATCGGCCTCTATGAATTGAGCCGGCGGCGGGAGCTGGGACTTGATCTCTTCTGGACGCATGCCTTCGACGTGCGGCATTCGAGGTCGGTCCGCGGTATCGTTACCCTGGGCGTGTTGCTGATCGTCATCTTCCTGCTCTGGATTGCCGCCGCACATGCAATCTACATTGCGACTTTCGGCCCTGCGCCTCCGGAGTCCATCCCGAATTTCCTCCGCCAGGTCTTCACCACGCGCGAGGGGTGGACACTGATCGTCGTCGGTAATGGCGTCGGCTTTCTGTTCGCAGTGGTGGTGTTGATGATCGGCGTCGTCTCGTTTCCGCTGCTGCTCGACCGCAACGTGGGTGCGGGAACAGCGATGCTGACATCCGCGAGAGTGGTGCTCAAGAACCCGGTGACGATGGCCGTGTGGGGACTGATCATCGCAGGGCTGTTGTTGATCGGCTCGCTGCCGCTGTTCATCGGACTTGCGGTCGTGATGCCTGTGCTCGGGCATTCGAGCTGGCACTTGTATCGCAAGGTGGTGGAGCCAAACGCAAATCCGCAAAAGGATGAGTCCATCGCGCCGAAACCGCGGCGCCGGCGATACGCTGCACAGTTTCCCGCTTCTCTCGTCGCTGGCGAAGACCCGCCGTCCTGAGCCTGCGCGAGTGCCGTATTGCGCGGAAATCAATCAGATCGATGGACGAAATTCAGACCCGACGGACCTCATCCTGAGGAGCGCGCCTCTCGGCGCGCGTCTCGAAGGATGGCCGGTGGCACGACCTCGCCTGTGGCCGTCCTTCGAGACGCGCGCAACAGCGCGCTCCTCTGGACGAGGTTGATGTCGGTATGATTCGAACTTTGGAAACACTCCAGTAGCACTCAACGGGGTCGGAGCTGCGGCTCGAGTGAAATTTCATTGCAACGTCCCTCGGACGAGTCGCAACTGGTGAAGTCCCCAATCTCATGCCGGCCCGATGCCGGGCGTCGCGGCTCGAGAACGCAATTCGACGGGTTCGCGCGCCGCGAGACTTTCGTGCAGCAATCCGATAAGGTCGAGGTCGGGTGGGGACCAGCAATCCGCTCCGGGAGGTTTTCATGCGCTTGCCAATCCTATCGCTTTTCCTGATCGCTGCAGCGCTGCTCGGCGCAATCCAGGCCGCCTCGGCGCAATCGCCGACCAGCTATCCATGGTGCGCCAAGTATTACGACAGCTGGATGTTCGGGGTGACCTCCTGCTATTACACGAGCTATCAACAGTGTATGACCACCTTGTCCGGCATCGGGGGGGTCTGCATCCGAAGCCCCTATTACCACGGGGCGCCGCCGGCGCCCCGGCACAGCCGTCGGCACGCGTAACGACGTGCCTGCTGTCGGCACGAGAAAACGCCACGCGTCACACCAATTCTCTGTCCGCCATCCGGCCCATCCCGGCCGGATGGACGGACTGCGTGCGCTTACTGAGGTATATCGGCCGCGGCGAGGCAGGGCGCAGCCTCTTATACGTACGCAGATTAGAATCTAAATACGTTATTTCAATTGCTTACATTCGATGACGCCCCTTCAGAAATCCGGCTTGCCTGCCTTAGGCGACCCTCAAAAATAAGCGAATCGAGTTGCGCGTGAAAGCGCGTGCGTCGAATTGACTCGGGTGGATTCCCGAGGCTGCGGGCGTTCGCTAACCGCGTTGCATGATCGACACTCGGGCGATTCGCATGCGGTGGGAGGCGGACGGCTCGAAGCGGGACGAGCGTGGGCAGCGCCTGTTCGCGGCGAGCGAGGCGCGGGCCGCGGGTTGGGGAGGCGTCGCGGCGGTGGCAAAGATCACCGGAGTCTCGCGCAAGCGCATTACCGCCGGCCTGAGGGACCTCGCCGCACCGCCGCTCGATCCCGGTCGCGTTCGTCGCAAGGGAGGCGGTCGCCGTCCGATCACCGAGACCGACGGCACGATCGTCGAGCACCTCAAACACCTTGTCGAGCCAGTGACGATGGGCGATCCGATGCGTCCACTGATGTGGGTCTCCAAGAGCCAGGAGAAGCTTGCAGACGAACTCGTGGCGCTAGGCCACGACGTGAGCCCGAACACGGTGGGCAGGCTGCTCGTCGACGAGCTTGCGTACTCACGCCAGGTCAATCGCAAGACGCACGAGGGATCGAGCCATCCCGATCGAAACGCGCAATTCGAGCACATCAACGCGCAGGTGAAGACGGCGCAGGTGGCCGGCCAGCCGGTGATCTCCGTCGACACGAAGAAGAAGGAGCTGATCGGCAACTTCAGGAACAGCGGCTCGGACTATCGGCCCAAGGGCTGCCCGATCGACGTCAACATGCACGACTTCAAGGACAAGGAGAAAGGCAAGATCGTTCCACACGGCATCTACGATCCCACCGCCAATGCCGGCTGGGTCAGCATCGGCATCACCCACGACACCGCCGAGTTCGCGGTCACTTCGATCCGCACCTGGATCGCGCGGATCGGACGCCAACGCTATCCCGA
>DATIYT010000101.1:0-2778 GCA_035517495.1 Allostellaceae bacterium
CGAAGCTATCGACACGCAGATCGATCCATGCCTTCAGTGCATTCTCCCAGCCCATGGCCGCTTGGATCACGCTGTGCAGGTCTTTGAGCGTCAGTTCGGCCGGCACCTCGACCCGGCGCCAGATCGGCGGCTCGGTACCGACGAGCGTGATCTTCGGGCGGAGGACGGCGTCGCTCATGCTGCGAGATTGGCGGGCTCGGGCTTTCCAGGGCAGAAGCTCGGCCACTCGCCGCATCGGATGATCTGGCAGCCGGGCGAGCACGGCGGCGAGATAAGACTGCGGATCGAGACCATTAAGCTTGGCCGTCTCGATCAGGGAGTAGATCGCTGCCGCCCTGGCGCCGCCGAGGTCGGAGCCGGCAACGAGGAGCAGTTCCAAGTCGGCCGCGAGACGGTCGCCGGGCCCGGCATGGGCGATGCAGGGTTCGGCAGGCCGCGCCCCACCAGCGCCGGACGCGTCCGTCTCGACGATCTCGCTCGCGGCATCAAGCGCTTCGCCTACCTTTACGACATGGGTGACGGCTGGGAGCATCGGCTCCAGATCGAGAAGGTGCTCCTCGTCGATCCGGTGGCGAGCTACCCGCGGCTCGTCGATGGTGCCGGGTGTTGCCCTCTCGAGGACATCGGCGGTGTTCCGGGATTCTACGAGTTCCTCGAAGCCATCGCCGATCCGAAGCATCCTGACCACGGGGATCGGCTCGAGTGGTACGGCGGCACACCTTCGATCCCGCCGACTTCGACATCAACCGCATCCGCAACGCCCTCGCTCGCATCGCCGTTCGCCGCAAACGCGCCGCCGCAAAGCACGCCCGCTAAACAGGCGCCGTCACCGAGCGGTTACAGATGGTCAATCTGGGCGATGCCTGCATCAGCAAGAGCGTGCCGACCGCGGGAAAGAGCCTCGCCGGGCGCCCCCCCAGCGCGCAGGTGCCCCGCAACGCTGCGGAGCGTTCGGTAGATCACCGGGGCCACTGCATGCACGCTTTTCAGCCGAGAGATAGGCATTGCGCGAGGATATGGCGAGACCGTCGGGCTCGCGCATCCTCTCAACCTAGTCGGACGCGAGCTCTTGATGATTACAATGTGCTAATAAACGCTCTTGTCCCGCCTTAACCTATTGAAATCCAATGCACACCCGTAGCGGCGCGCTTGCGCACCATGGGAGGGACCCAGCCAGACTAATTGATGGCGCGGGGGGCGACTGGCAGAATCTCGGTCTTTTTCAAGGCCGCACCACCCATTTTGAAATCGACCCTCTAAACTAACGAAAGGCGGACGGTCGAGGCGGAGCCCTGGGTGATCTCGCCACCCGCAGAATCGAGTGCATTTAACGTCGCGATGCGGAGCACACGTTCAGCCCTGACGAGCCCATGTTGCCAAACGCAATGGTGTTCAGCCGCTTAGTCGACGTGCACGGATCGTGGGGTTCCCCCAGGGTTCCGAAGCGCTCCCCGCACCGATGCCACGCCGACATGGGTCGGGCTTCGCGTGAGGCGACGGGCGTCATGATACATATCTCTGAGATAATAATGTCGCCGCGTCGTGGCATGAAGTGCGCCAACGTTTTTTGGTGAGAACAGCCCGGATTTGCTTGCTCCGCGGATTCACCGTCAGCGTCCCAAGTAAGCGCACAAAGTTCAAAAAAGTCGCATTTCAGCTTACCGCTTCGAGGCGCGTCTTTCGCGCCAGACCTTGCTGCTCATGTTAAACACGGCGTTCACGTTGCCGGGGGAGCAGGGTTGGACCTTGAAGCCACACGCAATCGCCGCCGCAATGAAAACGCCATTCGTGACGTAACCGATTTCTGGTTCTGCCACGTGCTTGATGCCATAGCTCGTGACTGCATCGGGACTGACATTTTTCGTTCGCGGCTGTCGCCTCAACCACCCATAGGCTGCCCTAAACTGATCTTTGGAGGCGTACAGGTCCGCGCGGGCCTGCAAGAACTCCTCATTTCCATAGTCCACCTTCCATTGCCCTATTCTGACAAGCCCAAATCCGTGCGACGTGAGAGTGGGGAATAATTCTACCGCGTGCTCTATAGCGCCGATGATCATCTCCTCCGTCAGCTCAGAATCAGAATCGGAGTTGGGCTGCTGGAGCGTCTCAGGGGTCTGCTTCATAAGGGCACCTGTAAAACGAAACGCGACATATGGAGCGTTAGAGCGGACTGATGCTGTTTCTGAGAGGCAGTGCGAGGTGGTCGCATCGCCTCGTACACTCATATCGCGCGAGAGGACCGCGAGATCAGGCCGGGATCGCTACTCGCTTCCGCTTGCCTTCCCGCGTGGTGACGCCTTGCCGTGCGGCACGGCTGCGCTCCGCAGCGGCGGTTTCACGTTCCGCCGCTCGTCGAGCGATGGCTCCCTTGATCTCCTCCAGTTGCCAGCAGACTCTGCGAGCGCCCAGACTGAGCCGGCGCGGCCACTTCCCCTGCGCTTCCAATCGGAGCAGATGCTGATTGCTGAAAGGAACGCCGAGACGCCTGAGTCCGTCTGGGCCTACGATGAGAGGTTCCTGGAAAACGTCGCTACTCATGTGTTTGTGCTCGCGTTCTGGCATCTCGGTCTCCGTTTCTCGGATGAGCAGTTTCGATCTGCTCCAAAAAGAAGTTGCACTCGGGCCAAGCCTTTTCGGGGGCTCGGCACGCCAGCAGACCTCGGGGGAATCGGTGGCGTTTTTCGTCGGCGACGCGGCTCAAGCATGCGTTCCGACGACTCAACACATTAGCGGGCATTCGTTAACAACATTCGACGAGTATCGGGAGTCACCCGGTCT
>DATIYT010000102.1:0-2848 GCA_035517495.1 Allostellaceae bacterium
ATGCGACTTTCAACATTCTGACACCCTATCCGGGAACGCCTCTGTTTCAAAGGCTGGAAGCGGAAGGGCGCATCCTGACTAAAGACTGGCGCAAATACAATAGCCGGGCCGACGTCGTCTATCAGCCGAAGCGATTGAGCAGATCCGAGCTGTTGGCGGGGTTCTTATATGCGAATGAGCGCTTCTATTCTCTGCGCAGTGTGGCAAAGCGACTGTCGCGATCGCCGGTTCAGCTATGGTGGACGTTACCGCTGAATCTGGCATACGGCGCCAGCCTGAAGACGGCGAAGTTCCATCAGCAAAGTGCTTATTAACGTCGGTATCGCGGCCCTCGGCTGGTGATGGCCTCATCGCTTCTACAAACGGGGCCTGCCCACCGGTTTGCAACAGTAATCGGCATTCGTCTCGTGAAACCCGCTCACGGCAGAAGAAAACTTACTAACTAACATCCGCCGCATTCTTTATTACATGGGGATCGCCAGTAATCCTCAGACATCGCTTCCCAAGCTATATCAAGCCCGAGCTTGGTATCGCAGGCACGGTAGAATTCGCACGTGCCATCAGCGCCTATGGGCGTAAAAACTTTCCGTGCAGGCGGATTTTTGTGCCTGTGGCCAGCGGAGTGCGAGAGGCCGTTCACGCTTCTCGCCCCCTGCGATACAATCCCTCCCATGCTGAAACGTGCCTGCCTCCTTGCCCTCTCCCTCACCACCCTCTCCCCCGCCGCGCTCCTCCACGTCGAAATCTCGGAGCGCTCCGACGTCCTCGCCGGAAAACCGTTCGGCTCCGCTGGTCCTTACGAGCGCCTCATCGGCAAAGCCTACTTTGCCGTCGATCCCGCGAACGCAACCAACCGCATCATCATCGACATCGATAAAGCACCGCGCAACGAAAAAGGTCTCGTCGAATTTTCCGCCGACCTCTACGTCCTCAAGCCTCGAGATCCCGCTCACGGCAATCACGCCGTGCTGTTCGAAGTCTCGAACCGCGGCGGCAAAGGCATGCTCGGCATGTACAACCGCGCCGCCGGATCCACCGACCCCCGCACTCCCGAGCAGTTCGGCGACGATTTCCTCCTCGAACGCGGCTTCACGCTCGTCTGGCTCGGCTGGCAGTTCGACGTCCCGCAACGCGAAGGGCTGATGCGGCTCTACGCGCCGATTGCCCGCGACGGCGACCGGCCCATCACCGGCCTGGTGCGCTCCGAGCTGGTGCTCGATCGCAAGCAAACCAGTTACTCGCTCGCCGATCGCGAACACATCCCCTACCCGGCGCTCAATCCCGATGATCCC
The DNA here is from genome assembly GCA_035517495.1 of Allostellaceae bacterium. Lineage (GTDB taxonomy): Bacteria > Pseudomonadota > Alphaproteobacteria > ATCC43930 > CGMCC-115725 > DASZHJ01. The sequence continues at coordinate 1,293 of DATIYT010000102.1, forward strand.
AAGCTGACGCTTACCGTCCGCGACTGGCGCGACGATCCCCGCCGCACTGTGCCGCGCGCCGACTGGCACATCGAAGACCGCACGCGCATCGTCATGCCCGCGGGATTCGAGCCCGGCAAGATCTACGAGCTGGTCTACACCGCGCAGGACCCCGTCGTCGTCGGGCTCGGCCCCACCGCAATCCGCGATCTGATCTCGTTCCTCAAGTACGGTGGCGCCGAGACCATGCTCGGCGACCAGAGCGATCACATCAAGCGCGCCTACGGTTTCGGCATTTCGCAGAGCGGCCGTTTTCTGCGCACGTTCCTCCACGACGGCTTCAACCGCGACGAACAGAACCGCCGCGTCTTCGACGGCGTGCTCTGCCACGTCTCCGGCGCGGCGCTCGGCAGCTTTAATTACCGCTTCGCTCAGCCCTCACGCGACGCCCATCCCTTCTACAACACGTTTTATCCGACCGACATTTTTCCCTTCACCGATGTCGAGCAGACCGATCCCGAAACCGGCCTCACCGACGGCCTGCTCTCGCGCGCCATGAAAGATCACGTGGTTCCAAAGATTTTCTATTCCGATACTTCTTATGAATACTGGGGCCGCTCAGCATCCCTGATCACCACCGCCATCGACGGTCAGAAGGACGCGCCGCTGCACGAGACCACGCGGATGTATTTCCTCACCGGCGGGCAGCACGGCCCGGCGCCGTTTCCTCCGCCCAAGAATCACGCGCAGAATCTCACCAACCCGAACGATTTCCGCTGGGCCATGAGAGCGCTGCTGATGGCCATGGACCGCTGGGTGAGTGAGGGCGTCGAGCCGCCTCCATCGCTCTATCCGCGCATCGCGCAGGACACGCTCGTTCCTCTCGGCGCCGTGCAGTTCCCCAAAATCCCCGGCGTGAAACTGCCAGTCCATATCGAGAAGGCCTACCGCGTGGATTACGGGCCGGAATTTCGGACTCACGGAATCATCACTATCGAGCCGCCGAAAGTCGGCAATGCGTTTGCCATGCTTCTGCCGCAGGTCGACCGTGATGGCAACGACATTTCGGGACTTCGCATGCCGGAGGTCGAGGTGCCCCTCGCCACTTACACCGGATGGAATCTGCGCGCTCCCGACATCGGCGCACCCGAAGAGATGTTCAGCATGGCAGGCTCATTCATTCCTTTCGCCCGCACGAAAGCCGAGCGCGAGCTCCGCCACGACCCGCGCCCCTCCATCGAAGAACGCTACTCCAGCCGTGCGCAGTATCTCGAAAAAGTCGAGGCCGCCGCCCGCCGCATGGTCTCCGGCGGCTACCTTCTCGATGCCGACGTGCCGGCCGTCGTCGAGCACAGCGCTACCGAGTGGGATTATCTGATCGGCGCGGAGTAGAAAGTGGGGCAGGCCTTTCGGCCAGCCAGCCGGAAGGCTGGCTCGCAAATTCACCCATGCCCGGCCCGGCTGTCGCGATGGCGTGCGCCTAGCCGCCTCTCGATCAGTTCCAGAAATTCCGCCTCGCGATCGATCCCTGTGCGAATCTTCAGCCAGTAGACGGGTAGAGGCGCGAACAACGCGAC
>DATIYT010000103.1:0-447181 GCA_035517495.1 Allostellaceae bacterium
CTCGACGTGGAGGCGCTCGGCGTCGATCTCCTCTCGATCTCCGGCCACAAGGTTTACGGACCCAAGGGTATCGGCGCGCTCTACGTGCGGCGCCGGCCCCGAGCGCGGATCACGCCGCTCTTCGACGGCGGCGGGCAGGAGCGTGGCCTGCGTTCGGGTACGCTCGCGACGCCGCTTTGCGTCGGCCTCGGCGAGGCTGCGGCGCTGGCCGAGCAGGAGATGGCGGCGGAAGCTGAACGGATCGGTGGGCTGCGCGACCGGCTCGCCACAGGTCTTCGCCGGACGATGCCGGGGATCAAGGTCAACGGTGATTCTCAGCTCCGGCTCCCCGGCAATCTCAATGTGACTTTTCCGGGTATCGGCGCGCTGGAGCTCATGGAGGCGTGCCCGGGCTTGGCACTCTCGACGGGCTCCGCCTGCACCGCAGCGGAGGTCGAGCCCTCCTACGTGCTGCGCGCGATCGGCGTCTCTGATGCCGACGCCCGCTCCAGCCTCCGCATTGGCCTGGGCCGGTTCACGACGGAGAAAGACGTGGAGTTCGCGGTGGATAGCTTGGGTTCTGCGGTTCGGAGGCTCATATAGAAGATGGGCCGTCCTGCAGCGCGGTTGCGGGTTTGAGCCTATGGGTTGTATCAAGGGTCCGGTTGAAGGAGTTCCAGCTATGGCGTTGCGGCAGGCGATGACGGTGACGGAGGCGGCGGCGGAGCGGATCCGGGCGCTGCTGGCAAAGCGCGGCAAGCCCGCGGTTGGCATTCGCGTGGGCGTGCGCTCGCGCGGCTGCTCGGGCCTCACCTACACGCTCGAATACGCGGACGAGAAGGGCAAATTCGACGAGATTGTCGAGGACAAGGGCGTCACCGTCCTCATCGATCCCAAGGCGTCGATGTTCATCATCGGCACCGAGATGGATTACGTCGAGGACAACCTGCAATCCGGCTTCACCTTCCGCAATCCCAACGAGAAGGGTCGCTGCGGGTGCGGCGAATCCTTCCACGTCTGAGCGGGCGTCTCCGCCGGGGATGAAGCTCTTCCAGATCGAGGAGCCGGACGGCTCGCCCGCCGATGCGGCGCAGGGTCCGGGGGCGGCGGTCGGCATCGACCTCGCGGGTGCCGTGGCCATCGCTGTCGGCGGCAACGCCGAAATTCTCCGGGGACGCGAGGGGAGTGAGGGTGCGCTTCCAACAGCGCTGGCGGAGCGGCTCGGCGCCCTCAAGGCGCGGGCGGAGCGGAGCCTCGCGCAGCCGGTGACGCACGCGGTAATCGCGGCGGAGGAAGCAGATGCGATGCTTCCCGCGGCGGCGCAGGTGGTGGGATTGACGGTGCTGCGGCTGATGCTGCGCAAGGACGCAGCGGCGCTCGCGTCCGGCGCGGCGCCGCAGGAGGCGGCGGCGCTGGGCGCGGCGATCTGCGCAGAAGAAATGGCTAATGAGGAGCTGGGATCGTAACGATGCCGAAGATGATTTTCATTGAGCGCGACGGGACCCGCAAGGAGGTGGAGGCACCCCTCGGGCTCTCGGTGCTGGAGATCGCGCATCGCAACGGCATCGATCTCGAGGGCGCCTGCGAGGGCTCGCTCGCCTGCTCGACCTGCCATGTCGTCGTCGATCCCGAGTGGTACGACCTCCTGAAGGACGCGACGGAGGACGAGGAGGACATGCTCGACCTCGCCTTCGGCCTCACGCGGACCTCACGGCTCGGCTGCCAGATCATCATCACGGAGGAGCTGGACGGGCTCACTGTGTCGCTGCCGGCGGGTTCACGCAACATGATGAACGGCTGAGCCATGACGGAGCCGCTCAATTCGTTGGGCCTGCCGCGACCACCCGCGGAGACGCGCGTGGTGGTGGCGATGTCCGGCGGCGTCGACAGCTCCGTGACCGCTGCTCTCCTCGAGAGCGAGGGCTACGAGGTCGTGGGGATAACGCTCCAGCTCTACGATCATGGCGCGGCGACGGGGCGCAAGGGCGCCTGTTGCGCCGGCCAGGATATCCACGACGCCGCGCGCGTCGCGGAGGTGCTGGGCATCCCGCATTATGTCCTCGACTATGAGAGCCGCTTCCGCACGGATGTGATTGGGGATTTCGTCGATAGCTACGCGCGGGGTGAGACGCCGATCCCCTGCATTCGCTGCAACGAGCGCGTGAAGTTCCGCGACCTCCTGGGGATCGCGCGAGATCTCGGCGCTGCCGCGCTCGCAACTGGCCACTATGCGCGGCGTATCGCGGGCGAGGCGGGGCCGGAGCTTCACCGCGCCGTCGATCCCGCGCGCGACCAGAGCTATTTTCTCTTCGCGACCACGCGCGAGCAGCTCGAGTTCCTGCGTTTTCCCCTGGGTGCGCTGACCAAGGACGAGACGCGCGCGCTCGCGGAGCGTTTCGCGCTCCCGGTCGCAGCGAAGCCCGACAGCCAGGACATCTGCTTCGTCCCCAGCGGCGATTACGCCTCGCTCGTCGAGCGCTTGAAGCCCGGCGCCGCCGAGCCCGGCGAGATCGTCGACCTCGCGGGCCGCGTGCTCGGGCGCCACGGCGGCGTGATCCATTTCACCGTGGGCCAGCGCAAGGGCCTAGGCGTGGCAGGCCCTGAGCCGCTCTTCGTCCTGCGTCTCGAGCCCGAGCAGCGGCGGGTCGTCGTGGGCCCGCGCGCGGCGCTTGCGGCGGTGCGCGTTCCGCTCGCCGGCATCAACTGGCTCGGTGGCGATTTTCCCGGCGCAAACGAAATCCGCGCGGAGGTGAAACTGCGCTCGGCGCAGCCTCCGGTGGCTGCGAGCGTGACGCTCGACGGCCGCGGCGCCGGCGAGGCGATCCTCGACGAGCCCGTCGCGGGCGTCGCGCCGGGGCAGGCTTGCGTCTTCTATCGGGGATCGCGTCTCCTCGGCGGCGGCTGGATCCAGCGTGCGGCCGCGGATGGCGCATCGGATCGGCAGTCGCTCGCGACGGTCGCTTAGATTTCTATCCGCGGTAGCCACGCAACCGTTGGCAGCTATATCCTTGTGCAAAGATCCGCCGGAGGGAGCAAACACCATGAAGATCGCTTGGGCCCGCGCAGGCGGGATCGTGACTGCCGTGCTGGCGTGCGCCATCGTTGCGGGCCCTCCTCTGGGGATGCCGAGCGCCTTCGCTGCGCTCTACAGCGACGACGCGACCTCGATCACCGGCGGCCCGATCCTCGATCGCGACTATTGGCGCGCGAGTTGGGATTCGATGCGGCTCGAGGATGCCCTCAAGGAGCGCCAGCCCGAGGGCGCGATCCTCATCGCGGTGATCGGCCAGATCCAGCTCCTCGACGAGCTCATCAAGAAATATCCGAACGACGCGGAACTGAAGAAATGGAAGGCGCGCGCGGACGAGATCAAAGCGAAGATCGATCCCGACGCCGATCGCCGCGCCGAGTTCAAGCCCGGCTGCCTCTGGAACGAGGGCAACTACAAGGAGGCCTACGTCAACGTCAACTACGCGAAGACTGCGATCGACAAGCAGGATTGGGCCGCCGCGAAGGATGGACTCAATTACGCCGAGCGGAACCTCGGCTTCCTCCGCGACCGCATCAAGAACAACGACCGGGTCGCCGCCTGGCCGCCGGGCGCGGCCGATTGGGTCACGCAGGCCTCGGCCGAAGTCGCTAAGGAGACCGAGCTCGTCAACAGCAAGTTGAAATAGGCGGCTGCAATAGTCCGGTCCGCGGCGGCACCTCGGCTTGACGCCCCGCCCCCGATCTCCTATATGCGTGCGCTCCCTGTGGCGGGGTAGCTCAGTTGGTTAGAGCAGGGGAATCATAATCCCAAGGTCGGGGGTTCAAATCCCTCCCCCGCTACCATCGTTACCGAACAGTCGAATTCAGCAGTTTTCGGGGCCCCTGACAGCGCAAGCATGTTGGCTAGCTCCCCAAACAGTTCGATCTCGAAGCCAATCTCGCTGTTTCGAACTACCACCTTTTCGAGGAGATCACGCATGATCTCCATCGCTTCCTCACGCGCCTCTGACTGTTTTAGAGCATCGTGAACTTGCTCGACCTTTTGCCGATACACGTCGGCCAGCCTTGGATGTAGGCGGGGCAAGGGAGGATGCGCCGGCGTGAACAGCGCCTCGAGCTCGGTCTTCCGTCTCGTGAGGTCATCGAGGCGTTCCTGCAGGTCCAGGGTTTTCACACAGCCAAGACCCGGAGCCGACATTGACGGCCGCGGCGCAAAGGAAGGCCCAAGCGTGCCAAAACTGTTGCATTGAGGCTCGCCAGGAAAATCAGCGTCCCGTACCGTCCGCCGCTAAAAGCTCGATGATCGCGCGCTTCTGGATCTTGCCAGTCGGGCCCTTGGGCATCTGGCTCCAGATATCGATGGATTTGGGGACTTTGAAGTCGGCGATCTTTCCGCGGCAGAACTCGCGGAGCTCCTCGGGCGTAGCATTGGCGCGCGGTCTCAAAGTAATGACAGCCTGGATGCGCTCACCCCAAGTGGCATCCGGCAAGCCCACTACGGCTACCTCGTCGACGGCGGGATGCTGCGCGAGAACGTTCTCGATCTCGGTCGGAAACACGTTGTAGCCCCCCGTCTTGATCCGGAACTTGGCGCGGTCGCTGAGGTAGACGTAGCCGTCGCGGTCCCGGCGCGCCATGTCGCCGGTGAAGAGCCAGCCGTCGATCACGGTCTCCGCATACTTGTCCGGCGCCCGCCAATATCCCGGGAATTGCGTCTCGCTCTTGACGATGAGCTCGCCGACCTCCCCGGGAGCCACCTCGCGCCGCTCGTCGTCGACGATGCGGATATCGACAAACGACAGCGGCTTTCCAGCGGAGGCCAGGATTTCGGAGTGCGAAGCGAGGCCGCGCTCGTGGTCGGACGGCAGGAGCATCATGGACATCCCCATGAGCTCGGTCGTGCCATACATCTGGAGGAAGGGTCGGCGGAACGCCTTCATCGCCTCGCGGATGGTTGCTGCCGGCAGCGGGGAGGCGCCGTAACCCAGGATCCGCATCGAGCTCACGTCCCGCTTGCCCAGGCTCTCGCAGGCCAGCAGCGAGTTAAGCATCGTGGGCACGAGCACGCAGTTGGTCGACCGCTCGCGCTCGAGCAGGAGCAGTGCCCGATCGGGATCCCAGGGACCGACGATCACCGTGGTCGCACCGTGAAACACGTTGCGCAGCATGTGCATGATCGGAATGCCCGCCGCCGGCATCGCGTGCAACCAAATCGAATCCTGCATGATGCCCTCATAGAGGGCAGTGTAGAGAATCGACGCGAGAAACCGGTCGTGCAAATAAATCGCGCCCTTGGGCAGTCCAGTCGAGCCGGTCGTGTAGGCGATCATGACGATATCGGCCGGCGTCTGCGCGAGCTCGCCGTCGCGTCGGTGGCGCGCGATGAGCTCCTCATAGTCCGTGTCGAGCCCATGACTTCCGCCGAAGCCGATCAGCGTGGGTCTGCCGCTCTCGACCGGCGTCAATGAGCGGCGATGGTCGCTCCGCACGAACAGAAGATGCGGCTCGCTGTCGCTGACGAGGGCCGCGATTTCGGGCGCCGCCAGACGCACGTTGAGGCCGACGCGAATGGCGCCGATCTTGGCGCAGGCGATGAAGAGCTCGGCAGTCTCGATGCAATCAGGCGCCAGCATGGCGACGCGATCGCCGGGCCGGACGCCGAGCGCTCGGAGCGCGTGTCCAAGCGCGTCGGTACGCGCGTCGAACTCACCCCAGCTGACGCGTCGGTCGAGCTCGACGAAGGCGTCCTTGTCGCCGCAGGTGCGGCCGTTTCGCCTTGCGAGCTCACCGAATGTCAGCATAGACCCTGTCTCCGCCCTATTGGCCCGCGCTGATCACACTCCCATCGGCTCGATCACACTTTCGGCGAATTCTCGCAGCATGGCCATTTCGACGTCCTGCGGGAAATAGCCGATGTGATGCCAGAGGAAGAACTCCTCGACGTCGTATTGCCGAGCGAGACGAGCGACATGATCGAGGACCTGCTGGCGCGAGCCCATCCATAGCCTCCCCACGGGCACATTGTAGGGCGGTGCATTGTAGGCGTAGTTGAAAAGCTCGACGAAGCCCTCGTGGATGTCCTTCGTCTCGGCCGGGTTCCGCCCCATTAGCAGGTGGCCTCCGATCGCCAGCGCGTCTCGCGGCCGGCTCGCCCGGCCCGCAGCCTCGGCCTCCTTCAGGTACGAATCCAGCATGATCGGGATGAATTTCTCCTTATCTTCTGAGACGAAGGAGACCATCTTTCCACCCTCGCGCGCCCAGAAGCGCACGGTCTCCATGCTGTAGCTGAAGGGCGCATAGACCGGCGGATGGGGTTCCTGCAGAGGACGCGGGACGATACCGATCTTTCTCAGCGTCTTGTCCGGGCCGATCGTATCCGGGGCCCAATCGTCGGTGGGATGGAAATGCCACTCGATCTCCTTGGGTACCTTCCAGAACTCGCCCTCGATGCGCACCGTCTCCTGCGTCCACAGCGCCTTCACGATCTTCCAGTTCTCGTAAAAGATGGCTCGGTTCCGACGGTCGGCATCCGACTTGTCGGAATCGGTCGACATGACGTCGACATGCTGACCGAAGGTCGCGGTCCAACGCGGCGTGTTCCCGCGCGAGAAGCCGCAGAACGCTCGCCCGCCCGTGAAGTGGTCGAGCATCGCGATGTTCTCGGCAAGCTGGATGGGGTTGACCACCGTCAGGTTCATGCCGAGCTGACCGACCCGCATTGTCTTGGTGTGCTGCGCCACGAAATAGTCCCAGAACAGCGGATTGGTGGTGGTCTCGATGCCTTCGATCTGCATGTGCTGCTCGGTCATGCAGAACCCGTCGTAGCCGAGAGTCTCGGCGAACTGCATTTGCTCGCGCAGCTTGTGCATGAGGATTTGGAAACGCTTGCGGTCGGATCCGGCCAATGCAACGCTCTCGCCACGCTCACGCATGTAGGGTACCGCGAGTATTGAGAAGCGCATGATCGGTCTCGTCCCGTGACAGCGCCAGCAATGGGTGAGCCTATCAAAGTTTGAACGGCCGACAAATCATGCCGATGGCAATGCAGGGAACATGGTCGACGGCCCTCCGCACTCCGGCTCACCGCGCACCTTCTGCATGGCTGGATTGCGTGGATTTCTTGCGGTTTGACGGGTAAATTGGACCCATAGCTTTCCGGGCCACTCGAAGGACGCTCGCCATGAATTTAGTTTCGCCGAAGAGAATGACTGTGCCGGAATCCGCCGAGCGGCAGGCGCGCATTGACCTCGCAGCGGCGCATCGCCTCGCGGTTCATCAAGGCTTCAGCGAGGGGATTTTCAACCACTTGACCCTGGCGGTGCCGGGCACGAGCGACCGCTACTTCCAGATCCCCTTCGGCATGCATTGGTCGGAGGTCTCGGCGAGCTCGTTCATGACCGTCGGCTACGACGGCAAGCTGATCGCGGGAAGCGGCGAAATCGAGCGCTCAGCCTACTGCATCCATGCGCCGATCCATCGACTCAAGCCCCGGCTGGCCTGCGTCTTCCACACGCACATGCCTTATGCGAGCGCGCTCACGCGCCTCGATGAGCCGGAGCTCCAGCCGATCGGCCAGACCGAGATCGGGTTCCTCAACGAGGTCGCCTATGACAGGGAATACGCGGGCCTCGCCTATGATCCCGCCGAAGGCGAACGCCTCGCGGGCGTACTCGGCGACAAGTCGATCCTGTTCATGGCCAATCACGGCGTGCTTGTCTGTGGCGAGACCGTCGCGAGGGCCTATGACCGGCTTTATTACCTCGAGCGTGCCTGCCAGGTTCAGCTCTACGCGATGTGGACGGGCAAGGCACTGAAGCGCGTCTCCGACGCAGTGGTCGAAAAGACTCTCGCGCAGTTTAAGACCGGAAATGTCTATGGTGGGAAACCCGCCGCCGAGCACCACTTCGACGCGCTGAAGCGGATGCTTGATCGCAAAGAGTCCGACTACCTCAACTGATCTACAGACGAGTCCGAAGTCCGCGGGTAGGCGAGGCGATAGGTCCCCGAGAGGGGCGACGTGCTCGCGTTTGCGCTTGCCGGGTGCGGCATGCACGAGCGGCTGGCAACGATGACCGTCGAGAAATTCGTGATGGTGTGAATCAGCCGCGGCCGCACCTGCGTCATGAACATCATGGAACCTAGCTGATCGCGGCGACTGAGACATAGGCCGTCGCGTTTCAGACCTGCGCTGCAAGGGCGAAAAGCCAGAAAACCTTCCGGTTCAGCAGCCCGCTACTGCCAAAGCGCTTGGCCTCGAGGTGTCGCTGACACTTCAGGCAGCCGCCGACGATGTGATTGAATAAAGATGGTCTTCTGCGCCGCGGTCGTGTCACGTAAGACCACCGCCGTTTTCGCGAAGTCGCGAATCTCGTCGAAAGAACAATCGGTTCTGCGGGACTGTGGGTACGGCGGAATGAACGGCAAGTACAATTCAGCAATGTTCTGTCCAATACCGTGAAAGGCATCGGATATTTCATCTACCAATGGCCGCTGAAACCGCGACGACATCCACGCCAATCCTTGAATTGCGGGGGGTCAGCAAGACCTTTCATGGCGTAAGGGTGCTGAATCAGGTCGAGTTTGCCGTGCGCCCCGGCGAGGTGATGGCCTTGCTCGGAGAGAACGGTGCCGGCAAGTCGACCCTGATGAAGATCGTGACCGGCATCTATGAGGCCGACCCAGGCGGCACGATCCGACTGAACGGGACCGAGATTCGCTTCACCAATCCGCGCCAAGCCATCTCTGCCGGCATCGCCATGATCCATCAGGATCAGAATCTGATCCCCGGGCTGAGCGCCGCCGAAAATATCTATCTTGGCCGCGAGCCGCTGAATTCACTGGGTTTGATCGCTTGGCCAGCCCTGAAGTCCGAATCACGCAAGCAACTCGACGCCCTGCGTCAAACGATAGACCCCGGCATTCCCGTCGGCCGTTTGGGTGTCGGACACCGGCAGATGGTCGAGATCGCCCGAGCGCTGTCGCTGAGTGCACAGCTCATTATCATGGACGAGCCTACCGACGCGCTGAGCGACGTCGAAACAGGCATACTGTTTGATGCCATCCGTCAGCTTCGCAATCAGGGCAAGGGGATTGTCTACATTTCGCACCGACTGGGCGAGATTTTCAAAATCTGCGACGCCGTGACGGTTTTGCGCGACGGGCATGCGGTCGTTTCCGGGCCGGTCGCCGATTTCGATGAGGCAAAGCTGGTCCATCACATGGTGGGCCATGAGATCGGCGACAAATACCCGCATGTGGCCGTCGCAACCGGGCCTGTGCGTCTGCGTGTCACGGGTCTGTCAGCGCCGGGAATCGAGGGTATCTCGTTCGAAGCCCACCGAGGCGAGGTCGTGGGCTTCACCGGGTTGGTGGGGTCGGGCGGGACCGAGCTGGGCAGGGCGCTTTATGGGGCTCTTTCCGCCCGCGCCGGGTCGATCGAACTCGACGGCCGACAGTTGTCGCTGCGCTCGCCCCGAGACGGCGTGCGCGCCGGGATCGCCTATGTTCCCGAGGACCGCAAATCCGAAGGACTGATCCAGATCGATTCCGTCAAGACCAACATGTCGCTTACGGCCTTGCGGCGCCTTTCCACGGTGGGCGGATTTGTTGCACATCGGCGCGAAGATCAGGTTGTTTCCAGCTACATGCAGGCGTTCGCGATCCGCACTCCAAGCAAGGATGCGCTGGTCGCGACGCTGAGCGGCGGCAATCAGCAAAAGGTGTCTCTGGCCAAGGCTCTGATGACCGAACCGAAGGTGCTTGTTCTCGACGAGCCAACGCGCGGGGTCGACGTCGGTGCACGCCGCGAGATCTACAGTCTCATCAACGAAATCAAAACCCAGGGCCTCGCCATTCTCCTCATTTCGTCGGACATGCCGGAATTGCTCGGCATCTCCGACCGCATCTTTGTTCTGTCCCGGGGCCGCCTGAACGGCGCCTTCGACCGGAAGGACGCGACCCAGGACGCAATTTTGCGGCGCGCCGTGGCCTGAGGAGATCGTACCAGATGCCCCTGCTACTGCGCATTTTGTCGCAAAACAAATCACTCATCGGATTGGTGATCCTGATCGCCGCCGTTTCATTTGCAAGCCCGGATTTCCTCGCGGTCGGCAATCTCCTCAATGTCCTGCGTCAAACCTCGATCAATGCGGTGATCGCGATGGGCGGGACGTTTGTTATTCTCACGGCCGGCATCGATCTTTCCGTTGGTTCCGTTCTCGCGCTCACCGGCGCATTCGCGGCGAGCCTGATTGCGGGCGGTCATGGGCTCGCAATCGCGATACCCGTCGCGCTCTTGGCGGGAATTGTGCTGGGCGCTTTGTCGGGGCTGGTCATAACTTACGGCGCCGTGCAGCCATTCATTGCGACCTTGGTCAGCATGACGGTGTTGCGAGGCGCCGTGCTCGTTTACAGCAACGGAACGCCCATCGACGCGAGCGGAGGGCCTGCGTCCGATGCCTTTGGGAATATCGGCGAAGGCTATGTGCTCGGAGTGCCAATCCCGGTCGTGATCGCAGCCATAGTCTTTGTCGGCTGTTGGATCGCCCTCGGCCAGACACGCTTCGGCCGCCACGTCTATGCCATCGGCGGCAACGAGAATGTGGCCCGCCTTTCTGGCATCAATGTGACCTTGGTCAAGGTCAGCGTCTATGCGGTATCCGGATTCCTATCGGCACTTGCCGGGATCATTCTTACCGCGCGTCTTGAAAGTGCGCAGCCGACCGCCGGGGCGGGCTACGAACTCGACGCGATTGCCGCGGTCGTCGTCGGCGGTACGAGCCTCGCCGGCGGTATCGGCAGCATGTCCGGCACGCTGATTGGTGCGCTGATCATTGGCGTTCTCAATAACGCGCTCAATCTTTTGGATGTGTCTTCCTACTATCAGATGATCGCAAAGGGTTGCGTCATCTTGCTTGCCGTTCTCGCCGACCGGCAGGGGAGGACGAGTTAGTCATAGGCACGCGATGTTGCAGGAAAGGAACCCCCGTGACTCGAAAAGCGCTCCCGATAGTCCTCGCGATCGCGCTGTTCGTCGTGTCGACGAGCATGGCGCAGGCCGCAGGCAAAATTGCCCTTGTCATCTCGACTCTCAACAATCCGTTCTTTGTGGCTTTGTCCGATGGGGCAAAGGCAAAGGCCAAGGAACTGGGGTACGACCTCATCGTTCTTGACAGCGAGAACGATCCGGCCAGGGAATTGTCCAACGTCGAGGACGTGCTTGACCAGAACGTGAAGGCGCTGTTGCTCAATCCCGTCGACTCCGACGCAGCGAGAGCGGCGGTTCGTGCCGCCACGGTGCAGCACGTTCCCGTCCTAACGCTCGACCGGACCGCCAAAGGCGCCAAGGTCGCCTCGCATATCGCTTCTGACAATGTGGCGGGCGGCAAAATGGCCGGTAGCCTGATTGTTCAGCAGCTAAATGGGAAGGGCAATGTCGTCGAGCTTGAAGGTCAGCCGGGAACCGATGCGGCCCGTGATCGCGGCCAAGGATTTCGGCAAGCGATCGCCGCCTCGCCGGGCATCAAGCTCGTTGCCAGCCAGCCCGCGAATTTCGACCGCACTCAAGGCCTCAACGTCATGGAGAATCTTCTCCAGGCACATCCCAATATCGATGCGGTCTTTGCAGCCAACGATGAAATGGCGCTGGGCGCCATCAAGGCGATACAAGCCAGTAAACGCAAAATCGTGGTGGTCGGCTTCGATGGCACGCCCGACGGCATCGCGGCGGTCAAGGACGGAACCATGTTCGCGACCATCGCCCAGCAGCCGGCTCTCATCGGCAGCCTTGGGGTTGAGACGGCCGATAAGGTGATCAAGGGTCAGTCGGTCCCGTCCAGCATTCCGGTGCCGCTGACCGCGATCGATCGCAAGTCCCTTGGTCCATCCTGATTGCGGGGACTTCCATGGCCAGCTCGAAAACTCGCGCGATTGCAGTATTCGGCAGCGTCAACGCCGACGTGACGGGCTTTTGCGATCGTCTCCCGAAGCCTGGCGAAACGGTACCCGGGACGCGTTACTCCATAGCGCTCGGCGGTAAGGGGGCCAACCAGGCCGCCGCTGTTGCGCGCCTAGACTATCCCGTGCAAATGATCGGCTGCATCGGAAACGACAGCTTCGGCCTGATGGCTCGCACAAGTCTCGGCTCGCTCGGCGTGGGACGCGATCATCTGGTAGCCAGCGAAAAAGCGTCCACGGGGGTCGCCCTGATCAACGTCGACGCACACGCCGAGAACAGCATCGTCGTGATCGCCGGTGCCAATGCGGCCGTCGACCAGACCGTGATCGATCACGCGGCGGCAGCTCTGCGCGAAGCGCCGATACTTCTGGCGCAGCTAGAAGTGCCCCTGGTCGCCAGCATGACCGCGGCAGCAAAAATCCGCGGAAACGGAGGACTAGTGATCCTCGATCCGGCGCCGGCACCCAGCGGCGGACTTTCGTCCGATGTACTTTCCGCCGTCGACATCGTCACGCCCAACGAAACCGAGACCGAGGCACTGGTGGGCGTCAGACCGGAGAGCAGCGCGGACGCGGCGGCAGCATCGAAACTATTGCAGTCTCGAGGGGCCACCGCCGTCGTCATCAAGCTCGGCCGACGCGGTGCATATTACCGAGGCCGGGACGCCGAAGGCTTCGTTCCACCGTTCACGGTGAAAGCAATCAATAGTGTCGGGGCCGGCGATTGCTTCAACGGTGGTCTCGCCGTCGCTCTTGCCCGCGGTGCCGATTTACCGAAAGCCGTGAGGTTCGCGGCAGCATGCGGTGCGTTGGCAACCACCGGGAAAGGAGGAGCGGAAGCGGCACCTACCTTGGCTGCGGTCGAGGCGCTCCTCGAGAGTCAGCGAAATTGAGATTGGGTTTCGGCTCATGGCAGCCATCACCATCGAGGTTCGGACAAGAAGGCCATGATGAAAGCACGCGAGGTAATGACATCAAACGTCGCATCGGTGCGCTCCGACGCGCCGATCCGTGAGATAGCCAAGCTTCTCTTCGAACGGCATATCAGCGCGGTACCGGTCGTCGACGACAGCGGCGCGCCAATCGGCATGGTTAGTGAAGGTGACCTGCTCGGTCGTGAAGATGCCGATCGAGAGACCCGCGGAGACTGGTGGCTTGCCTTGCTATCGCAGAGCGAGAAGCTCGGCCCCGACATTGTGCCCACCATACGCAAGGCGGAACGCGTTGCCGGCGACGTCATGTCGAGACCGGTAATCTGCGTCAGTGAGAACACGGAGACCAACGAGATCGCGCGCATTCTCGCGACTCACCGCATAAAGCGCGTTCCCGTGGTGAGCCATGGTCGCGTGATCGGCATCGTCAGTCGCGCCGATCTATTGCGTGAGCTCGCGCAGCAGCCGCCGCGCGGCGCCGAGGCACCGACGGAAGGATTCTGGTCTGGCGCTATCGCAAGTCTCGACGAGCGGTTCCTTCCCAAGCGTCATCCCAAAGAGCCCCAACGGCCGAGAAGCGGTCAGCCCATGGAAGGGGAACCACTGGCCTCGCAGTTTCGGAACTTGGTCGCAGAGTTCGCGCATGGCCAGGCTGAACAGAGACAGGAGGCGCGCGAGGTAGCGTTGGAACAGCGTCGCCAAAAAATCGCGGAATTGATCGATCGGCATGTCTCCGACGAGACCTGGCGTGGTGTTCTCCATAATGCGAAGCAGGCTGCCCAGAGTGGCGCCAAGGAGTTCATGGTGCTCCGCTTTCCGAGTGAGCTATGCAGCGATGGCGGACGGGCCATCAATCTTGCCGATCCGACGTGGCCTGCAACCCTTAAAGGCGAGGCCGCCGAGGTCTACCTGCGTTGGGAACGTGATCTAAGGCCGCATGGTTTCCACCTCTCGGCCCGGGTACTTGATTTCCCGAGGGGGATGCCCGGGGACATTGGTCTCTTTCTCAATTGGGGCACGTGACATCGGCGCGTGAGTCCGAAGCGGCGACTGTCGCTGAGCAACGACTTTCCTAAGTCGCCAACTGTCCCACGTAATGTCCAAGCCTTTTCTCGACGTCTCCTGGCTTGTGAAAGCCGAGATCCATTAGCTTCTTGATTCGCTCCTGAGCGGCCGTGCGGCCCAGCGAATCCAGAAATGCATCCCACTCCGGCGCGATCTCCGAATCCGGCGGCAGACTGGCAATATTCACGAGATGTTTGGTTTTTGCGATTGCTTGCTTGTCGAACGATGCTATGCGCTTGGCAAGCTTGTCTACGAAGTCGTCGAGTTTGTCGTCCGGGAAGGACCGATTGACGTAGCCGTACAATTCAGCCTGCTCGCCATCGACGTCGTCTGCTCCCAACAAGACTTCCAAAGCTCTTCCGCGTCCGATCAAGCGGGGCAATCGGGTCATGGGGCCGCCACCGGGGACCAAAGCTGCTCCCACCTCCCATTGCGACAGGATGGCCTTTTCCCGACTGGCAAAGCGCATGTCGCTTGCGAGGGCCAGTTCGCTGCCGACGCCCGTCGCGCGTCCGCGAATCATCGCGATGGACACGACCGGCGCTCGACTCAACCGTGCAAGCATGTCAGGCAAAGGTTGCAGGCCGGTTCGACCGGCCGGAAACTTCGTAGATTCTTCTAGTTTTGCCAGGAAGTCATAGTGCGTCAGGAAAAATCCCTCGACGGCACTGTCAAACACCACCACCTTCACCCGGTCATCGGTTTCAATCGACGACACGACTTTTTCAAGCTGAGGAATATTCGAAGGACCGAATATATTGAGAGGCGGAATATCGAACGTAACCCTCCAATATGCGTCTGAACGCCGAGTCGTACGTATTTCGCCCGCAGTACCTGCCTCTTTCATGTCGCTCCTCCATTGGACGCGCATTCGCATTTTAGCCGGTGCGAGAGAGATGCCACCGGGCTGAAGTCGAATCCATTGGACTAAAGTGTCGCTTATATTACTTGCGTCCGTGCGCTGTCGCATTCAAGGTTTCATTCCAATGGCTCCCCTAGGCGAGCATCGTAACGCACAAAAAGTGGCGGCAACCTCCAAGAGTGCCGCTTGGCCGTGAGGAATACTAAGCGATCACGGCAAGGATGTGCGGCCATGAACTGCCCTCCGACCGACAGCGTGACGCTACGGGTACCTGCCCCCTCGCGATCGGATCAGGCTGACGGCTGTTGGCGCCTTCCACCCCCTGGCCAATGATCCGAATGAAATGCGCACTTTTGGCGATTGGCCTCGCCGCGATTCCTGTCCTTGCGGATGCTGACCAGGCATCGCCGTTCAGTGACACGCTGACCGGAGATTGGGGAGGGTGGCGCACAGACCTGCACAACGCCGGCATTGACTTCAACTTCGGTTATGTTTCCGAAACCGCGTCTAACGTGCAGGGCGGTCCAATGCAAGGCACGCGGTATACCGATCAATTTACTTTTGGCACGACGCTCGACCTCGACAAGCTCCTTAGCCTGAACCACGCGCAGTTCCAGTTCACGATAACGGATCGCAATGGCCGCAATTTGAGCAGCGATCTGCATCTGGACTCGCTTCAGCAGGTTCAAGAGGTATTTGGCCGCGGGCAGACCTGGCGTACCACGCAGTTCTGGTACGAACAGTCATACCTCGATGGCGCTCTGGATTTGAAACTTGGGCGGCTGACGGAGGGAGAGGATTTTGCCTCCTTTTCGTGCGAATTCATGAATTTGACTTTCTGCGGAGCGCCGCCCGGAAACATCGTCGGGAGTTATTGGTACAATTGGCCCGTGAGCCAGTGGGCAACGCGGGTCAAAGCCTCGTTTCCCGATTTCGGATATGCCCAGATCGGTGTTTACCAAGTCAATCCGACCTATTTGACCCCAGCCGGCTCGTTCAATCTTGGCAATCCGCCGGGCACCACGGGTGCGCTGATTCCCGTTGAGGTCGCGTGGCTCCCGACCTTCGGCGGCAGCGAACAACTGCAGGGCAGCTACAAGCTCGGCGCGTGGTACAATTCATCCGAAACTGCGGACCCCGTCGAGAACACCCAAGGACAGCTTTTGGCGATCGCGGGCGGCCAACCGCTCCTGCACAATGGAGCGTGGGGATGGTATCTTAATTTTCAGCAGAAGCTGATGAATGTTTCCCCCGACCCGGACCGAGGCATCAGCGCCTTTCTCAACATGACCTTTGCGGATCATCGGACCGCCACGCTCGACAGCCAGATCGCGATGGGACTGTTCTACACGGGACCTTTTGATTCGCGCCCGATAGATCAAATCGGGGTCGCCATCGGTCGTACGCACGTCAATGGTCGTGTGGCCCAGTCGCAGGAGGCACAGAACGCGGCGGGCCTGGGGCCGGTCGGCGTCCAGTATTCCGAATATGCGTCCGAAATCTATTACCAATTTCATGTGCAAAACGGCTTCTACCTGCAGCCGAATCTGCAGTACGTTCATAACCCCGGTGGAATCTCGCAAAACACGGACGACATCATCCTGGGCCTGAAAGCTGTCATCAATTTTTGAAGAGGCTCGCTCATGACCGGCCGCGTTCGCCTCCTGGGCGACATCGGAGCGACGAACGCGCGCTTCGCCATCTATGGCGAAGACCGCCGTGCGTCGCGCGCACGGATCATGCCGGTGGATAGTTTTCCCACGCTCCCGGAAGCGATCCTCTCCTATCTGGCTGCGGAACAGATGGAACCACCCTTGGGAGCGGCTGCGCTCGCCGTTGCATCCCCGGTCGTCGGCGACGTCATAACGATGACAAATCACCCATGGTCGTTTTCCATCTCGGCGCTGCAGCGCGATCTGCAAATCGAGCGACTCACCGTGATCAACGATTTTTCGGCGCTCGCACTGGCCGTGCGACATCTGAATGCCGATGAACGAGTGGCGATTGGCCGAGGCGAGGCTGTTCCGAGCGCGCCGATCGCCGTGCTCGGACCCGGTACCGGGCTCGGGGTCAGTGGCCTCGTTCCCGCGCAAGGCGGCTGGGTGGCGCTCGCCGGCGAAGGCGGACATGCGACTATGGCGGCGACGGACGACAGGGAGAGTGAAGTACTGTCCCGATTGCGCCGGCGATTCACCCATGTTTCGGCTGAGCGAGTGCTGTCCGGTCAGGGGCTGGTCAACCTGTACCATGCCCTTGCCGATATCGAGGGCGTGCCCGCCGAACCCTACACGCCGGCGCAGATCGCCGATCACGAAATAGGCGAACGTGAGCCGATGTGCCGCGCTGCCGTTGCGATGTTCTGCGCCATGCTTGGCGCAGTGGCCGGAGACCTCGCGCTCACCCTTGGTGCGCGGGGCGGTGTCTACATTGCCGGTGGCATCGTTCCGCGGTTCGGTGCGCGTTTTGCGGAGACGTCGTTTCGCGAACGGTTTGAGAACAAGGGCCGCTTCCGCAGCTATCTCGCCGCGATACCGACCTACGTCGTGACGGCCGCGGTGCCGGCTTTTCTCGGATTGGCCGAGCTTATGGAGCGCGGAGAGCAACAGCGAGGATAGACGCCACTCTCAGTCGTGGCGGCGCGCGCCATTCACGCGAATTTGATTCGCTGGTGCCCCAATCGCCAAATGCTTCGCCGGTCGAATCCGAACAAATACGAGCGCCATCGACAAGTCACCGTCGAAGAAGTCATCTCTAGTGAGAATCCAAAATTTGGCTCATTTCGGAGCTTTGCGAATGCAACTCGGCATGATCGGGTTGGGACGCATGGGCGCCAACATGGTCGTTCGCCTGATTAAGGAGGGCCATGAGCTGCACGTCTACGACAACAGCGAAGGCGTTGTGCGGGAGATGATCACGAAAGGCGCAAAGGGCTCGACCAGTCTCGAAGCCTTTATCCGCGGACTGTCGTCGCCGAGGGCCGTCTGGCTCATGGTGCCGGCTGCGGCCGTTGATCCGGTCTTGGCCTCGCTGGCGCCGCTGCTGAAGCCGGGCGACACCGTGATCGACGGCGGCAACTCTTTCTACCACGATGATCTGCGCCGTGCCGAGCAGCTGAGGAGCCAAGGAGTCCACTACGTGGATGTGGGTGTCAGCGGCGGGGTATGGGGGCGCGAGCGAGGCTATTGCCTGATGATCGGCGGCGAGAATGCCGTCGTTGGGCGCCTCGATCCAATCTTACGTTCTCTCGCGCCTGGGATTGAGACCGCGCCTCGGACGCCTGGAGCGAGCGGCGAACCCGGCCAGGCCGAGCACGGCTACTTGCATTGTGGCCCCAACGGGGCCGGGCACTTCGTCAAGATGGTGCACAACGGCATCGAGTACGGATTGATGGCGTCTTTTGCCGAAGGCCTTGGGATTCTCCATCGGGCAAATGTCGGTCGTGCCAAAAGCACAGTCGACGCCGAGACCACGCCGCTGCGAGACCCCAAGCTGTACAATTATGAGTTCGACCTTGCGGCGATCACCGAAGTTTGGCGCCGCGGCAGCGTCGTAAGCTCTTGGCTGCTGGACCTCGCCGCAAGCGCCTTGCGCAAGAGCCCTGATCTTGCCAATTTCTCCGGTCGAGTCTCGGATTCGGGTGAGGGTCGTTGGACCCTGCAGGCCGCAATCGATGAGGGTGTGCCTGCGCCGGTGATCGCGACTGCGTTGTTCTCGCGATTCAGTTCCAGAGGTAACGCCGAGTACGAAGACAAGTTGCTGTCGGCACTTCGATTAGAGTTTGGCGGCCATGTCGAGAAGGGCGCCGGATGATGCCGGCCATCCCCGCTTGGTTTGCGGAGAAACGACAAATAGACGCGTAGAGAGACAAGAGGAAGACGCGACGCCGGGCTCAGATGTGAGTGAGATTGCGACACGGCAGTCGCAGCCCTTCGCGAAATGCACTGCCGAAATTTCGGCGCTGGCAGGTCATCCAAGGGAGCATTCACGTGTTGGCCACGGAGCGACTCCATCGGCTCGGTCAAAGCCTCTGGCTTGACGACATCACGCGGGATCTGCTCGACAGCGGTACGCTCGAGAGCTACATCGCCAAATGGTCCGTGACGGGCCTGACCTCGAATCCAAGTATCTTCGATCACGCGATCACCCATACCGCGTCCTACGACCGTGATATCGCGCGTCTGCTTGGCAAGGGCGCGAAGGGCGAGGAGCTGTTCTTCGAGCTTGCGATCCTCGATCTTTCTCGCGCCGCCGATCTCTTTCGTCCGATCCATCAACGCACCGCGACGGTTGATGGGTGGGTATCTCTCGAGGTCTCGCCACTGCTGGCGCACGATACGCAGCGGACCGTTGCATCGGCCGCGTCGCTGTTCGCTAAAGCGGACAGGCCGAATCTCTTCATCAAAATTCCCGGCACCAAGGAAGGGCTGCCGGCGATCGAGGAGGCGATCTTCCGCGGCGTGCCCATAAATGTCACGCTGCTCTTTTCTCCGGAGCAATACGTCGCCGCGTCGGAGGCATACTTGCGCGGTCTCGAACGGCGTGTGGAAAGAAGGCTGCCGCCCGATGTGCGGTCGGTCGCTTCGGTATTCATCTCGCGCTGGGACCGAGCGGTGGCCGACACGGTGTCGGACAAGCTAAAGAACCGGCTCGGCCTTGCGATCGGAAAGGTCGCGTACAAGGCTTATCGCGACCATCTCGACAGCGATCGCTGGCAGCGCCTCGCGAGCGTGGGTGCGCGAGCTCAACGGCTGCTGTTTGCAAGCACCAGTACCAAGGATCCGAAGGCCTCGGACGTGCTCTATGTCGACGGTCTCGCGGCACCGAACACAGTGAACACGATGCCGCAGAATACGCTGAAGGCAACTGCGGATCATGCTACCGCGGGCGGCACGCTAAGCCGAGACGGCGGTGACGGAGCCCTCGTCCTAGGCGAATTCGAGAAGGCCGGGGTTGGGATCGCGGGTCTCGCGGAGCGGTTACAGAACGACGGCGCCGCGGACTTCGTTAAGTCCTGGCGCGATCTTCTCGGCGCCATCGACGCCAAGAGCAAAACCTTGGTCTAATGCGTGTTGGAAAGTCACACGGTGCAGAAATGGACGCGACTACGGCAAGAAATGTCGGCTCAGCTTTGGAAGCGCTGGTCGCGCATCACGAACAAATAAAGGGGCTCCATCTGCGACGGCTGTTCGCCGATGACCCCGAACGGGCGCAGCGTTTCACGGCAAGCGGCTCCGGACTTGTGCTCGATTATTCGAAGAATCGGATAACCGCCGAAACTGTACGGTTGCTCTTGCATTTGGCGGACGCCTGCGGCGTCGCCACACGGCGAGACGCCATGTTCCGGGGCGATAAGATCAACAGCACCGAGAAGCGTGCCGTCCTTCACGTGGCGTTGCGCGCACCGCGCGGGGCGCGAATCGAGGTGGACGGAAAGGATGTAGTTGCCGACGTGCACGAGGTTCTCGATCGAATGGCCGCCTTTGCGGGCAAGGTCCGTTCAGGCGCGTGGACCGGTCATACGGGCAAGCGCATCAAGAATATCGTGAACATCGGTATCGGCGGTTCCTACCTCGGCCCCGAAATGGCGTACCGAGCGCTCGCGCCCTTCAGCGACCGTTCCGTGCATTTTCGCTTCGTTGCGAACGTGGATGGCGCCGCTTTCGCCGAGGCGACGCAGGACCTCGATGCGGCGGAGACATTGTTCATCGTCTCATCAAAGACATTCACGACACTGGAGACCATGACCAATGCCGAAACGGCGCGGCGATGGGTCGTCGACAATCTCGGCTCGAAAGCGGCGACAGCAAAGCATTTCGTCGCTGTTTCCACCAATGACGACGGCGTGCGCAAGTTCGGCATCGATCCCGAAAACATGTTCGGCTTCTGGGATTGGGTTGGTGGGCGGTATTCGATGGACAGCGCGATCGGTCTCTCCACCATGATCGCGATCGGACCAGACAACTATCGCGATATGCTCGCCGGCTTCCACGCCATGGACGAGCATTTTCGCACGGCGCCGGCGCACCAGAACCTGCCGCTGCTGCTGGGCTTGCTGTCGGTCTGGTACAACAATTTCTTTGGAGCCCAGACGCTGGGCATCATGCCCTATTCCGCGCATCTCGGCCGCTTTCCGGCCTACCTGCAGCAGCTGCAGATGGAGAGCAACGGCAAGCACGTCGACTTGCGGGGTGGCCGCGTCGAGTACGAGACCGGTCCGATCATCTGGGGCGAGCCGGGCACGGACGGGCAGCACTCGTTCTATCAGCTGATCCACCAGGGAACCAAGCTCATCCCCTGCGATCTCATCGGCTTCCTGCAGCCGCTCAGTCCGATCGCGCATCAGCACGATCTTCTTATGGCGAACCTCTTCGCCCAGGCCGAGGCCTTGGCCTTCGGCAAGACCGAGAAGGAGGTCGCCGCCGAGGGGGTGCCCGACTGGCAGGTACCCTTCCGGGTCTTCGAGGGCAATCGTCCGACGAACGTGATCCTCGGCGAGCGCCTGGACCCGCGCACGCTCGGTGCGCTTGTCGCGCTTTACGAGCACAGCGTATTCACGCAAGGCGTCATCTGGAACATCGACAGCTTTGACCAGTGGGGCGTTGAGCTCGGCAAAGTGCTAGCGCTGAGGATCGTGCCGGAGCTTGACCCAAAGCAAGCAAGCAAGCTCGCCCATGACAGCTCCACAAACGCGCTCATCGAGCGCTATCGCCGCGCACGCGCGCCCCGCGACGGAGGTCGGTGATGGGTGGCGGCTACGATCGACCGCTTTACATTCTGCCATTCGACCATCGTTCGAGCTTCCAGAAAGGACTGTTCGGTTTCACGTCGCCGCTCACCTCGGGGCAAACAGCGGTCGTCGCGCGCAGCAAGCAGGTGATTTACGACGGGTTCAAGCTCGCGCTGAAGCGGGGCGTGCCAAGGGATGCCGCCGGCGTCCTCGTCGACGAACAGTTCGGGGCCGCTATCCTTCGAGACGCCCGAGAGCTTGGCGTGATTACCTGTGCTGCGGTCGAAAAGAGCGGACAGGAAGAGTTCGGGTTCGAATATGGCGATCGATGGCGCGAGCACATCGCCGAGTTCTCCCCGACCTTCGCCAAGGTGCTTGTTAGGTACAATCCGGAAGGCGAGGAGGCGATGAACCAACGGCAGGCGGGCCGCCTTAAGGAGCTCTCGGACTACTGCCGCGGCACGGGCCGCCATTTCATGTTCGAGCTGATCGTGCCCATGACGCCCGAGCAATCGGGCCGGTTGCATGGCGATGCCAATCGCTATGACCGCGAGCTGCGGCCCTCCTTGATGGTCGCGGCCATCAAGGAGTTGCAGCAGGCCGGTGTCGAGCCCGACGTGTGGAAGGTCGAGGGGTTGGAGGATCGCGGCGATTGCGCGGCGATCGTCGCGGCGGCGCGGCGGGGCGGGCGTGATACTGTCGGGTGCATCATCCTCGGACGCGGTTCCGATGAGGCCGGCATTCTCGCTTGGCTACGCGCCGCGGCGGCGGTTCCCGGCTTTATCGGCTTCGCCGTCGGACGTACCTCGTTCTGGGATGCGCTCGTGGGCTTGCGCGACGGCAAGATCGAACGCGCCGCGGTCGTCGAACGGATTGCCGCCCGCTATATGGAATGGGTTCGTGTATTCACTGAGGCGCGCGTCAAGCAACAGGTTGCATCGTCATGACATCAGTTGCCGACGGAGCGGCGATGAGCAGCAGCGATCTCGACCGTCTCTCCATCAACACGATCCGAACGCTCGCGATCGATGCCATTCAGAAGGCCAAGTCCGGTCATCCCGGAACGCCCATGGGCATGGCACCCGTGGCTTACGGCCTTTGGCAAAAGCGGCTCAATTTCGACCCGGCTTCGCCGCTGTGGGCCAATCGCGACCGCTTCCTCCTTTCGGCGGGTCACGCGTCGATGCTGTTGTACGCGCTGCTTCACTTGACCCGAACGCAGGCCGCGGACGCCGCGTATGAGACGATCGGCCGTCCATCGGTGAGCTTGGACGACATCAAGTCGTTTCGCCAACTCGGTAGCGCCTGCCCGGGCCATCCCGAATATCACCTCACGACCGGCGTGGAAGCGACCACGGGACCTCTGGGTCAGGGCATCGCGATGAGCGTGGGCATGGCCATGGCCGAGCGCTGGCTCGCCGCCTACTTCAACCGTCCGGGCTTTACCATCGTCGACTGGCGTACCTACGCTCTCTGCGGCGACGGGTGCATGATGGAGGGAATTTCGAGCGAGGCCGGCTCCCTCGCCGGCCATCTCGGACTCAGCAAGCTCTGTTGGATCTACGACTCCAACCGCGTGACGATCGAGGGGCATACCGACCTCGCTTTCACCGAAGACGTCGCGACACGATTCCTCGGTTTTGGCTGGAAAGTTCTGCACGTGCGCGACGCCAACGACGAAAGAGAAGTTCTCGGCGCCTTCGATCTTGCAGCGCGCGAGCGTAGTCGTCCGACGCTCATCATCGTCGAAAGTCATATCGGCTACGGTGCTCCGCACAGGCAAGATACCGCCGAGGCGCACGGCGAGCCGCTGGGCGAGGACGAGGTCAGACTCACGAAGAAGTTTTACGGCTGGCCGGAGGATGCGCAGTTTCTGGTCCCGGAAGGCGTCTACCAGCATTTCGCCGAGGGGATTGGCACACGTGGCGCGGCAAAGCACCGCGAATGGCGCGAATTGTTCACCCGCTACCGGGCGTCTCATCCTGACCTTGCGAACCAATTCGACGCCGTGCAGAAGAGGGACCTCCCTGCCGGGTGGGATCAAGCCATACCCACTTTCCCGGCCGATCCCAAGGGGATGGCAAGCCGCGATGCGTCGGGTGCCGTCGAGAACGCAATCGCCAAGCGGCTGCCGTGGTTCATCGGCGGTGCCGCGGACTTGGCGCCCTCCACTAAGACGCGCATGACCTTTGAAGGCGCCGGCGACTTCGAGGCGGACAACTACCTCGGCCGGAATTTGCATTTCGGCATCCGCGAGCACGCGATGGGTGCCGCGGTCAATGGAATGGCGCTCGCGAAGCTTCGTCCGTTTGGTGCCGGCTTCCTCATTTTTTCAGACTACATGCGCAATCCGATTCGTCTCTCCGCCCTCATGGAGCTGCCGTCGCTTTTCGTCTTCACGCACGACTCGATTGGCCTTGGCGAAGACGGGCCCACGCATCAGCCGGTCGAGCAGCTTGCGGGGCTGCGCGCCATACCTGGGCTGATCACGCTTCGACCTTGCGATGCCAATGAGGTGGCGGAGGCCTGGCGAGTTGCGCTCGGCGCCAAGCACCGGCCAACTTGCCTTATCCTGACTCGGCAAGCGCTCCCGACCCTGGACCGCGGGCGATTTGCAGCCGCTTCGGGACTCGCGCGCGGAGCCTATGTGCTGGCGGATTTTGGTGTAGGGGCACCGAAGGTCATTTTGATCGGCACCGGCAGCGAGGTCTCGATCTGCATTGCGGCCGCCGAACAGCTCGCGTCGTCGGGAGTTTCCGCGCGCGTCGTCAGTATGCCGTCCTGGGAACTCTTCGAACAGCAGGACGACAGTTATCGTCAGCAAGTACTGCCCGATGCGATATCTGCCCGCGTTGCCGTCGAGCAGGCATCCACGATTGGTTGGGAGCGTTATGTGGGGCGGCACGGATCCGTGATCGGCATGCACACGTTTGGCGCTTCCGCGCCGCTCAAAGGACTACTCACGAAATTTGGATTTACGCCGGAGCACGTGGTGAAAGCCGCTCATGAACAAGTTGCGCGGCATGCCCACTGAAGGAAAGCATGCAATGCCGACCGACAGGGCCGCCAAGGATGCGATTGTGGAGCCGTCCGCGCAGGCAAGACCAGCCGGCCCCTGCGCGATCGTGATTTTCGGCGCCGGTGGTGATCTCACCAAAAGATTGGTCGTTCCGGCGCTCTATAACCTCACGACAAGCAAGCTGCTGCCGGACCAGTTCGCCGTGGTGGGCGTCGATATCGCCGACTTGTCCAGCGATCAGTGGCGCCAACGCCTCACCGAAATGATGCAGAGCTTCAAGGCTGGCGGCAGTGAATTCGAAGCCGCGTCGATCGACAAAGACGCATGGAACTCGCTCCTTGCGCGCATGACCTATCTGCGAGGCGACTTTGGTGACGACGCAACCTTCCGTAAGTTGGGCGAGGTTCTTCAAGGCGCCGAGCGGACCCGCGGAACCGGCGGCAACACGCTGTTTTATCTTGCCGTCGCAGATCGATTCTTCGGACCGGTCGTGGAAAAAATCGCCGCTACCGGACTTGGTGACGAGCAAGGCGGAAAGCGCTGGAGGCGCGTCATTGTTGAAAAGCCCTTTGGTCACAGCTTGGCTTCCGCCAAGGCCCTGAACGCGCGTCTTTTGAAGGCCCTCAACGAAGAGCAGATTTATCGCATCGATCATTTCCTCGGGAAGGAAACGGTCCAAAGCATCATGGCCGTCCGGTTTGCGAATGGCTTCTTCGAGCCGGTTTGGAACCGCGACCATATCGATCACGTGCAAATCTCCGTCGCCGAGACCGTGGGCGTTGAGCATCGCGGCCGATTCTACGAGCAGACGGGCGCCTTGCGCGACATGGTGCCAAATCACCTGTTCCAGCTTCTGACGATGACGGCGATGGAGCCACCCTCGAGTTTCGGTCCCGACGCAGTGCGTGACCGCAAGAGCGACGTGCTCAAGGCGATCGCACCGGTGCATCTCGATCGCGCGGTGCGGGGTCAATATGGTCGCGGCAAGGTGCTGGGTCACGACGTCATCGACTATCGGCACGAGCCTGACGTGAACTTGAATTCGGCAGCCGAGACCTATGTCGCGCTGAAGCTCGAGATCGATACGTGGCGATGGGCCGGGGTTCCCTTCTATCTGCGTACGGGAAAGCGGATGTCCAATCGCTGGACCGAGATTGCAATTCGATTCCATCGCGCACCGCTGTCGCTCTTCAAGGGCGGCGACGTCGCGCAGATGGGCTCCAACTGGCTCGTTCTGCAAATTCAACCGGAGGAAGGCATTTCCTTGCAGTTTCAGGTCAAGCGACCCGGCCAAACGCTGGCGCTCGCTTCCGTGAAGACGAGTTTCGCTTACAAGGATTGGTTTCCGCCGCTGCCGAATGTCGGCTACGAAACGCTGATCTACGACTGCATGATTGGCGATGCGACGCTCTTCCAGCGCGCCGACATGGTGGAAGAGGGTTGGCGCGTCGTCGATCCGGTGCTCGACGCCTGGGCGGCCAGCGCACCCACCGACTTCCCGAATTACGAAGCTGGTACCGCTGGACCGAGAGCGGCTGATGATCTACTGGCGCACGATGGCCGCTCTTGGCGACCGATTGACAACCCCGTCTGAAGAGATTGCATGCCACGCATCTCGCTGCTGCTCGCCGATGTTGACGGCACCCTGGTCACCGAAGAGAAGGTTCTGACCGAACGTGCTCAGGCCGCGGTTGCCGCGTTGCGCAAGCGAGGTACCCGATTTGCGATCACGAGCGGTCGCCCGCCACGCGGGATGGCGATGCTGATCGAGCCGCTGCGCCTTGACTCGCCGATGGCCGGTTTCAACGGCGGTGTGTTCACGCGTCCAGATCTGTCCGTGATCGAGACCCGAACGCTGGCTCCGGACGTGACACGGCAGGTCATCGACATCGTTCTGCATCACGGCATGGACGCGTGGCTCTATACCGGCACCGATTGGCAAATTCACGGGGAAGACGCGCCGCATGTTGCTCGCGAGGCATGGACGGTCAAGTTCAAACCCACCATCGTCCCGCAATTTGCGGCGACCGATCTCGATCAAGCGGTGAAGGTCGTCGGTGTGAGCGATGATCACGCGCTGGTCGCGCGATGTGAATCGGATGTGTCCGCCGCGCTCGGTGCACGCGCATCGGCCAAACGATCGCAACCCTACTATTTGGACGTCACCCATCCCGAGGCGAACAAAGGCGCGGTCGTCGATGCACTCGTGAAATTCCTGGGCATTCCCGCCAACGAAGTGGCGACGATCGGCGACATGCCGAACGACGTTCTGATGTTCCGCCGTTCCGGCTTCAGCATCGCCATGGGCAATGCGAGCGAGGAGGTGAAGGCGCAGGCAAGCGCGGTGACCGACAGTTACAATAACGAAGGCTTCGCCAAGGCGGTCGAGCGCTATCTGCTGGAAGGGAGCGCGGCGTGAAGGGTCCGATCGTCGCGGCCTCGATCCTCTCAGCCGATTTCGGTCGTTTGGCCGATGAGGTGCGGGCGGTCGACGAGGCGGGAGCGGACTGGCTCCATGTCGATGTCATGGATGGCCGCTTCGTTCCGAATATTAGCTTTGGTCCGGTCGTGCTCAAGGCGGTCCGCAAGGCGACCAGCAAGCCCATCAATGTTCATCTGATGATCATGGAGCCGGAACGTTTTCTCGACGATTTTGCCAAGGCCGGCGCCGACCATCTGTTGGTTCACGCCGAACCCACCTCGACCAACCATCTGCATCGAACGCTGCAGCACGTGCATGGGCTCGGAAAGAGGGCGGGCGTCGTCATCGATCCGGCAACCCCGGTTTCGATGATCGAGCACGTCCTGCACATGGTGGACGTCGTGCTAATCATGACGGTAAATCCTGGCTTTGGAGGCCAGACCTTTCTTTCGGAGGTGCTGCCGAAGATACGCTCGGTTCGTCAAATGTGCGTGGCGCGCAAGCTCGACCCCTGGATCGAGGTCGATGGCGGGCTTACGCCGGAGACGATCGGCCATGCAAGCGAGGCTGGTGCCAACGCTTTCGTAGCGGGCTCGGCCATCTTCACCAGCTCCGACTATCGAGAGGCGATCAGAGCCCTGCGCGATGGAGCCAATCTAAGATGAGCAAAGCTGCGAAGCCAACCAAAGGCTACGGAACGCTGCTGGTTGCCGCTGATGCGGCGGCACTCGCGCGGGAGGCGTCAGATCACATTCTTTCGTGGGCGACCGAAACTGCCACT
The DNA here is from genome assembly GCA_035517495.1 of Allostellaceae bacterium. Lineage (GTDB taxonomy): Bacteria > Pseudomonadota > Alphaproteobacteria > ATCC43930 > CGMCC-115725 > DASZHJ01. The sequence continues at coordinate 27,734 of DATIYT010000103.1, forward strand.
GAAGTAAGGATCGCGCTTTCGGGCGGATCAACCCCGCGCCGCACCTACCAGGAGCTTGCAAGTCCGCGGCTCGTTGGCCGATTCCCCTGGCCCAGAGTGCATTGGTTCTGGGGCGACGAGCGGTTCGTCTCGCCCGACGATGCCGAGAGTAATTTCCGGATGGTGCGCGAGGCGATGCTGGACGCGGCCCCCGTTCCGCCGGCGAATATTCACCCAATCCCAACCGTCGGTGTGAGCATCGACGCCGCCGCAGTGGCCTATGAAGCGGAATTGAAGCGCGCCTATGGCAGCGCGACGCTCGATTCGAGCCGCCCATTGTTCGACGTCTGCTTGCTGGGACTGGGGGACGACGGGCATACGGCCTCCCTCATTCCCGGAGAACCGGTGCTCCATGAGCAGCGTCGGTGGGTTGCGGCCGTCGCGCACGGGCGGCCGGAAGCGCGAATCACGCTGACCTACCCGGCAATCAATTCGAGCCGGCATATCGCGTTCCTCGTCAGCGGAGAGAGCAAGCGAGCCATGCTGCGACAAGTGCTTGCTGGCGGCAGTTCCGTGCCGGCGGCACAATTGAAGCCGCTTGGCGAGCTCGTCTTTCTCGCCGATCGCGCGGCGGCAGGCGCATGAAATCGGAATCAGACACGCGGAAGCGGGCGGCTGCGATTGCCGCGGTAGCTGAGGTCGAGAGCGGCATGAAGCTTGGTCTCGGCACCGGCAGCACGATGGCCTTTGCACTCGATGAACTGGCGCGGCGTATCCAACAGGAGGGCCTGCGCGTCGTCGGTATACCGACCTCGTCTCGTACCGAGGCGCGGGCGCGTCAGCTCGGAATTCCACTCACCGATTTTGCCGAGACTGAGACACTCGATCTCGCGATCGATGGCGCCGACGAGCTGCTGCCGGGATCGCTTACGCTGATCAAGGGGCTTGGTGGGGCGCTGCTTCGGGAGCGCATCGTCGCTGCTGCTGCGCGTCGTTTCGTCGTGGTCGTCGATAGCTCGAAGCTCGCTCGGCAATTTGCCACCCGAGCGCCCGTTCCCGTCGAGGTTGTTCCGTTTGGGCACGAGGCAACTGCGCGCCGCCTAACCAAATTTCGGTTGCGGCCGGTCCTGCGGGCCGATGTGAACCGCGTGCCCATTTCCACGGATGGCGGCAATCTCATTTACGATTGCCATGACGTGGATCCCGGAACGGATCCCGCGGCTCTTGCGGTGGAACTGCGCCAGATCGTTGGCGTGATCGATAGCGGGATTTTCGTCGGCATGGCGACCGAGGCGATCGTTGCTCATTCGGCGACCACTATCCGCCGGCTCAAGCCCGAATTGTCACATTTGAGCGCCTAACGGCTTCAGGAGACATGCCATGCCCTTCTACCTGATTGCTTCGGTGGCTGCGTTGGGCGGCCTGCTGTTTGGTTACGACACGGGCGTGATTTCGGGCGCTCTCCTCTTCATACGGCAGGACCTCGCGCTCTCTCCGACCGTCCAGGGCATTGTTGTGGGCATCGTGCTTGCCGGTGCCATGATCGGTGCGGCCGTGGCTGGTTCCCTATCGGACAGATTCGGTCGCCGCCGCGTCATTCTGACCGCCGCGGTGCTCTTCACCATCGGCGCCTGCATTTCCGCTGCTGCCGCGGGACTTACGCTCCTTCTTGCGGGCCGCTTCCTCGTCGGGCTCGCGATTGGCGTCGCGTCCATGCTCACGCCTCTCTATCTCGCCGAGATTTCGCCGGCGGGCGAGCGGGGTGCGGTTGTGTCTCTTAACCAGCTCTGCATCACGCTGGGAATCCTGGTGTCCTATCTGGTTGGCTTCGCGCTGGCGCAAATGAACGAAGGGTGGCGTTGGATGCTGGGCATCGGAGCATTGCCCGGCGTCATCCTCTGGGTCGGCATGCTCCTTCTGCCGGAGAGCCCGCGCTGGCTCGCGGGTCACGGTCGAACCGAGGACGCCGGCAGTGTCCTGAAGCGCCTCCGCGGCGGCGCGGACGTAAGCGGCGAGCTCAACGAGCTGCGAACCGATATTGCACGCGAAGGCCGGCTGCACGCGGACTGGACCGAGCTGCTATCGCCGAGATTGCGGGTTCCCCTGATTATCGGCATCGGACTCGCCATGTTTCAGCAAATAACCGGGATCAATACCGTAATTTACTTCGCGCCGGAGATCTTCCAGAGCGCGGGTCTCTCCTCTGCTGCAACCTCGATTTTGGCCACGGCAGGAGTGGGCGCCGTCAACGTGATCATGACGATCGTATCGATCCGACTGATCGACCGGTTGGGGCGGCGACAGCTGCTCTTCTGGAGCCTCGGAGGCATGACGGTGACGCTGCTTATTCTCGCCGCCGCTTTCTACGGCGGCACCTCCGGTCAGCTGGCATGGATTGCAGTCGCATCGGTCGCAATCTATGTCGGTTTTTTCGCGATCGGGCTTGGCCCCGTGTTTTGGCTGCTGATCTCCGAGATTTTCCCGCTTGCCGTGAGAGGCAGAGCGATGAGCCTCGCTACGGTAGCCAACTGGGGATTCAACTTCATCGTGTCCGTGACTTTTCTGGATTTGGTTGGTGCGTTTGGGAGCGCCGGGGCTTTCCTGATCTATGCCATTCTCAGTATCGCGGCCTTGGTATTCATTGCGGCCATGGTTCCCGAGACCAAGGGCTATAGCCTGGAACAGATCGAACGCAATTTGGATCGACGTATGGCTCAGAAATCAATTGTAACGTCCAACCGTCCGGCCGCGTGACGTTGGATGAACGGACGCAAGGTCGCGCTTGTCGTCTCGGATGTCGACGGCACGCTTGTCACTTCCGATAAGAGGCTGACCGATCGAAACCGGGCCGCCGTGTCGAGTTTGGCTGAGCGCGGGATTCGATTCACGATCATCAGCAGCCGGCCGCCCTTCGGTCTACGCATGCTGGTCGAGCCCCTGAAGCTGCGCCTGCCGATGGCGGCGTTCAATGGCGGCGTCCTTGCCATGCCTGATCTGACGATCATCGAGCGACAACCGCTCGGCGGCAAAACGGCCGGCTCCGCGCTCGCGTTCTTCGAGGAATGTGGTATCGAGGTGTGGCTCTTCACCGAAGCGCACTGGCACGCTCGGGACCCAAAGGGCGCTTATGTCGACCACGAGGTGCGCACGGTACGAACGCCGCCGGTGATCGTCGAAAACTTCACGCCGCTGCTCGAGAGCGCCATCAAGCTTGTCGGTGTCAGTGCGGACTTCGATCGTTTGACGCAATGCGCCGCGAAGGGGAAGGCGCTGCTCGGAAACTCGGCGACCGTATCACGCTCGCAGCTCTATTATCTCGATATCACTGCTCCACAGATTAACAAGGGCGCGGCACTTGCTGCATTGGCGCTGCGCTGCGGGGTCGATCTTGCCGATGTCGTCACTCTCGGTGACATGGACAATGACGTGCCGATGTTTCAGCGAAGCGGCTTCAGCATCGCGATGGGGAATGGCAGCGCGGCTGCGAAGCAGGCGGCGAGCACGATCACGAGCTCGAACGACGCAGATGGCTTTGCCGACGCAGTAGAGCGCTTCATCCTGCCGCGATCACTCGGCAAGTAGTCCATGCTTCGCGCCCCCTACATAGAAAGGGGTGTGCCCATGGGCTTTTGCCGGTTATGACCCGTCGGTCGCGGGACGTGGAGGCGTCGCCAAGCGGCTGGGCTTATGCCAACGATACGAGTGAATAGCCTGGTGAGATGTGCTTGATCGGCGAGCCCACAATCAAGCGCGATTTGCACGAGCGGTAAATCGGTCTCGAGCATCAACTCCTTCGCGCGCTCGATCCTCCGGTGGATGAGATAGGCGTAAGGTGATTTGCCGACCGTCAGCCGAAAGGCGCGCGCGAAGTGACTCGTGCTGAGGCGCGCGAGATCGGCCAAATTCTGGGGGCCGACTTTGGCACCCAGATTGGTATCGATAAAGCGCATCACCCGTTTGACCTGCCAAGGCGCAAGCCGGCATCCGGCGGGGTCGGGCGCGCCGTCGGCGGCGCGATCCCTGGAATCCGATTCCGCCTGCAGCAGAGCGGCCGCTCGCGCGATGAACCTCCGCGCATCATCTTGGCTGACGGACAGCGCCCGGCCGGCCTCGCCAAGGAGCCGAATGGCGGACCGCAGAGCCGCTGGCTCTCGGACGGCGGGATCGGCGGTGCTCTGCCACGGGCTTAGGAAGGGAACCTCAACTTCGGCCGCCCCGGCGATTTCTGGGGAACTGGCATCGGATTGCGTGTACAGCTCCATGTCTTCCCTCCATCGTGGAAGAAAAGTCGATCAGTAAGCGCTCTGCACGTGCAGCAAATTAGTGTTGTGCCATCGGCCACGCAATCAGACCTAGGTCGCAACCGAAGCGCCGACTCCTTAGGGCACGTGTCATAAATCTGTCCGGCGGTCGTACGTTTTGCTACCGCGGGTATAATAGACTGCCCTTTTCGGCCTTACGGATGGATTTTGAGGGTGCGGCCAAAGAAGTCCCGCGCGGCGGTCACAGCCTGATCGTGGGTTTCGGGTTGGGGAACTCTGACGTCGCAGATCGGAATGATTTTCCTTCCGGCGTCGGTACAGGTCGCCGCAAAGTCGTAATGCCCTACATTCGCCAGCTGCTGCAGTTCCGCTCCCGGGATCAATTTGGCAGCCACGAGTGCGTTGGTGGCCGGAGGCGCCACCACATCCGCGTCGCCGATGATGATGTAAACCGGAATTTGGAGATCAGCGAGGCTCGCCGGATCGAGTGCCTGCACCAGGACCGGTGCCATCGCGAAGACGGCCCGCACGGCCGGTATCGAGTGGTCGTCGCCTGCGTGCGCCAACTCCGCCGCGATCTCGGGTTGCTTGTAGGTTTCGGCGATTTGTTCAGGCGTAATGGCAAACTCTCGCTGCGGTCGGCAGACTCCGTCATCGGGATTGGCCGCGCAGAATCGCGCGAGGTGAGCGGGATCGACACGCGCCCCTCCCGCGACCAGAGCGGTGAATCCCCCGGCGGAGAAACCGGCCACACCGACACGCGCCAAATCCAAACGGGAGCCGATGACGGGATCGTGTTCGATGGTATCGAGGGCTGCCCGCAAGTCGTCCGCCCGGTCCCAGAAGAGAATCGCGCCGGCGACCGTCATTTCATCGATCCCGTTGTTGCCGGGGTGATCGACGGCAATAACGATGTAGCCGTCGCGCGCCATCGCGATTCCGAACCAGCCCATGAGGCGCGCGGTGCCACCGAAGCCGTGGGAGAAAAGGATGACGGGCCAGCGTTCTCTGTCGGAAGCAAGCGCTGCATTTGCCGCGACCGCACCCACATCGCGAAGCGGTTGATCCGGCGGACCGAGGACGAGCGGACGTTCGACGGCATCGGGTGCGGCGGGATACCAGATCGTGACCCGGACGTCGTCTCGGTGCTTCGCATCGCGCAAGCTCGCGGTCTTGTCCGAAGTCATCCGATGCATTTCGCCGACGGGATCCGCGCAAGCGTCGGCAACCGTGACGGCGCCGACCAGCATGAACATGATAAGAAACTTCATCGCGCTTGCTTTCCCATGAGAAAGAACAGAAGACCGCATCAATCGCGCCATCGAGACCACCGGACAGCACCCGTTTTCGCAATTTGCCTGTGACCAGCATCGACCGGTAGAATCGTCGGCCGATTTTAAGGTCTAGGTTTGAAGCAGCCCCACCGTCGATGCACACTTTCGACCGCGGTTCACGGCGCGACCCTCGCGAGCTCGGCGATGACGAGATCGAATTTCTGAGCGACCAGGCGCTTGCCAAGCTTGCCCGCGCGCCACACCTCACGGCCGAGCAGCGCAATTTCATCTATCAGCATGTCAATTATCCCAGCAATGTCGGCTGGACTGTCATTCTTGGCTGGGCGAGGGCGTGGCTCAGCGATCGTGAGTTCGAGATCGTCCAGGAGGCAAGCCGACGGCCGCGCATCGCCCAAGGAAGCGCGACCATCGGGCCAAGCGCCAGCGAAAGCCAGCGCTGGAAAGCAGTGATGGCGGAATTCGACGCGGCGGCGAAGGCCGACGCGCGACTTGCGCGCAAGGTTCGTCTCAAGGCCACGGACCGGCTTGTCAAAGGATACCATCGCGGATTTCCAACCTGGGCCGGCCTCGCCATCGCCCTCGGCCTGTTCGCGCTCGGTTACTTCCTCGTGGGTGTTCTCCGCCAGGAGAGTTTGATCGAGGAATGCATCATGCAGAACCGGCATAACTGCTCGCAACTCCTGCAGATCGGACGATGAGCGCGCGCACCCTCGCGGGGGTGCGCTCGCGCGCTATTGGGCCGCGACCGGCCGATCGCCGACCGCGAGAGAGCCCGAGTGGCGGAAATCCACATCCCTCGGGTAACCGTCGATCGAGCGCTTGATCGCAGCGTCGAGGCGGCCCGCGATGTCTTTGATCTCGGCCTCGGTAATGATGAGCGGCGGGCAAAAGCGCACGTAGTGCTTCACCGCTATCGTGACGATCCCCTCCATGACGGCGTTGTAGCGGATGCGCTCGGCCATCAGCGGGTCCGGCGTGCGCGTCTTTCGGTCCTTAACGATATCGAGCATGCGATAGAGGCCGAGGCCGCGAACGTCGCCGATCACTTCGTACTTGTCTTTGAGCGCATTGAGCTCGGCGATCGCGACTTCACCGAGCCGCTCGGCGCGCTCGGCGAGCTTGTCGCGCAGCACGATCTCCAATTGCTTCAGCGCCACCGCCGAGACGAATGGATCGCTCGAATATGTTCCGGCCCAGGGCAAACCCGCGTCGCCGCGTACCTTCTCCGCTATCTCCGGCGTCGTGATCGTCCCGCATACGGAAAGGCCTGCGGTCAAGCCCTTGCCGAAGGTCACGATGTCGGGGGTGACCCCATAGTGATCGAGCGCCCACATCCTGCCGGTCCGCGCCGGCGCGAGCTGCGCTTCGTCGAGGATCAGCAGCGCCCCCCAACGCTTTGCCATTTCCGAGAGCCGCGGCAGCCATTCCTTGGGCGGCACGATCATGCCGCCCGCGACCGGGATCGTCTCCTGCAAGATCGCCGCGATGTTCTGGCTGGTGACGAACTCCAGCATCTCCTCGCTTTGCTTGAGGCAGGCGATGTCGCAGCCGGGATAGGTGTTGCTGACGGGGCAGCGATAGCAGAACGGCGGCAGCAGCGCGTTCGATTTCGCCGGGAACATCAGGGGACCCAGATTCTTGCGCCGGTTGCCGCCCACCGTGGTCAATGCTTCGACGGCGAGCGAGCCGCCGTGGAGCCCGCGAATCATCGAGACGATGTCGTATTTTCCGGTCGCTGCCAGCGCCATGCGCATGGCGACTTCGTTTGCTTCCGAGCCTGTGACGGCGAAGTCGACGACCTTTAGATCTCCGGGCAGCGTGCTGCCCAGGAGTTCCGCGAATTCGACGATCCACGGGTTGGAGTACCAAGAGGAGGTGTGGACGATCTGCCCCGCCATCTCCCTCATCACCTCGGTCAATTCCGGATGGGAGTGACCCAGCACCATGCACATCATGCCGGATGTGAGGTCGTAGTACTCGTTGTTGTCCATGTCGACGAGCTTGGTGCCTCGGCCAGCCTTGATGATGAGCCGGGGCGCGAAGCGCCATCCGAATACGGACTTGGCGTCTCGTGCCTGGTAATCCGCGTGGATATTCGAGAAGCGGATAGATTTCTCCATGACCTCTGTTCCCGATTCAATTGGCCGGAGCGTGTAAAATCCTAGTACGAGCGCTTGTTACTGCGAAGCGCGGAGATGAAATTTAGCCTGAAGCGACTTTTTCGCGCTTCACTCACCCCCGGAGATGGCACGCGACCGCGTGGCCATTGGCGCCGATCTTGAGCTCCGGTCGCTCGGTGGCACAGAGCGGCATTTTCTTGATTGGACAGCGCGGGTGGAAGTGGCACCCGCTGGGCGGCCTGATCGGGTTCGGCACCTCGCCTTCTAGTCGAATGCGTGCGCGCTTCGCCTTGGGGTCGGGGATCGGCACCGCCGAGAGCAGCGCTTCGGTGTAGGGGTGCAGCGGATTGGCGTAGAGGTCGCGTGCCGAGGCGAGCTCGACGATGCGACCCAGGTACATCACGGCGACGCGGTTGCTGATGTGCTCGACCACCGACAGATCATGCGCGATGAAGATGTAAGTGAGGCTGAATTGTTGTTGCAGGTCTTCGAGCAGGTTGATCACCTGCGCCTGCACCGAGACGTCGAGCGCCGAAACCGGCTCGTCGCAGATGATCAGCTTCGGCTCGACCGCGAGCGCGCGGGCGATGCCGATGCGTTGGCGCTGGCCGCCCGAGAATTCGTGCGGGTAGCGGCGCATGTGGTCGGCCTTGAGCCCAACGGTTTCGAGCAGCTGCACCACGCGCTCCCGATGCTCGCCCGACGAGCCTGCGAGACGGTGGATCACCAGGGCTTCGCCGATGATGGCGCCCACGGTCATGCGCGGGTCGAGCGATGCAAACGGATCCTGGAAAATGATCTGCATGTCGCGGCGCAGCGACCGCAGCGCATGGGACTCGAGCTTGGTTACGTCCTTGCCCTCGAACCAGATCGCGCCCGCGGTCGGCTCGATCAGCCGCAACACGCAGCGCCCGGTGGTGGACTTGCCGCAGCCGGACTCGCCGACCACGCCCAAGGTCTCGCCTGCCGCGATCTCGAAACTCACATGATCGACGGCATGCACCATGTCGACCGTGCGCTTGAGCAGCCCTCCTTTGACAGGGAAGTTCTTCACGAGATCGTCGACGCGGAGAAGGGGTTCTGTCACGGGCCTGATCTCTTGCTCGACTCAGATCAATAGAGAATACAGGCGACGCGGTGGCCCTGCGCCACCTCGCGCAGTGCCGGCGTCTCCTTGAGACAGGCGGCGGTCGCGAAACGACAGCGCGCCGCGAAGCGGCAGCCCTGCGGCGGGTTAAGCAAGCTCGGCACCACGCCGGGGATCGACTCGAGCCGGGTTTTTCGTTCCGAAGCCATGTCGATACGCGGGATCGAGCGGATCAGCCCCTGGGTGTAGGGATGGCGCGGTGCCTCGAAGAGCTGCTCGACCCGGGCCTCCTCGACCACTTTGCCCGCGTACATCACGACGACGCGCTGCGCGGTTTCGGCCACCACGCCCATCGCGTGGGTAATCAGCATGATGGCCATGCCGAAGCGCGACTTCATCTCCTGCAGCAGGTCCAAGATTTGCGCTTGGATGGTGACGTCGAGCGCGGTCGTGGGTTCGTCGGCGATCAGCAGCTTCGGATTGCAGGAGAGCGCCATGGCGATCATCACGCGCTGGCGCATGCCGCCGGAGAATTGGTGCGGGTAGTCCTTAACCCGCCGCTCGGCGTTGGGGATGTGCACGAGCTTCAGCATCTCCACGGCCCGGTCCATCGCCGCGCGTCGCGAAATTCCCTCATGCAGCTCCACCACCTCTGCGATCTGTTGTCCCACCGAGTAGACAGGGTTTAGCGAGGTCATCGGCTCCTGGAAGATGATCGCGATTTCCTTGCTGCGGATCGCGCTCATGGCTGCGGCGTTCAGCGGCACCAGATCGCGGCCCTGCCACAGGATCGCCCCATCGGCGATGCGGCCGGGCGGCGAGGCGATCAACTTCAGCACGGAGAGCGCGGTCACGGTCTTGCCGCAGCCGGATTCGCCCACCACGCAGACGGTCTCGCCGCGCTTGATCTCGAGGTCGACGCCGTCCACCGCCTGCACGACGCCGTCATCGGTGGCAAAATAGGTCTTGAGGCCGCGGATCGCGAGCAGCGCCTCACCGGGGGTTGCGGCTCGGGCATCCATGCGGGTCACATTACCTTGCGCGGATCAAGCACGTCGCGCAGGCCGTCGCCAATGAAGTTGATGGCGAGCACGGTGAGGAACATCGCGCCGCCCGCCGAGAGCACCCAATGTGGCGCAATGTCGAGATAGTCCTTGGCATCGAACAGCAGCCGTCCCCAAGTCGGCGTGTCCGGCGGGAAGCCCAATCCCAGGAATGACAGCGTTGATTCGGCGATGATGGCGGCGGCGACGTTGATGGTGCCGGCGACGATTACGGGTCCGAGCGCGTTTGGCAGGATATGGCGCGTGACCTGACGGAAGGTCGAGGCTCCAAGCGCGCGCGCCGCCTCCACGAATTCCTTTTCGCGCAACGAAAGGAACTGCGCCCGCACCAGACGCGCGACCGGCATCCAACTGAAGCCGCCGATGACCGCGACCAGGAGGACGAAGACCGCGCTCTCGGCTCCCATGAGCTGCTTCAGTTGGTCGCGGAAAAGATAGGTGATCACCAGCAGCAGCGGTAGCTGCGGCAGGGAGAGGAAAAGGTCGGTGAGCCACATCAGCGCCGCATCGACGCTGCCGCGCGAGATTCCGGCGACGGCGCCTATCAGTGTTCCGACGAAGAGCGAGACCATCATGGCCGCAAGGCCGACCGAGAGCGAAACGCGCCCACCATAAAGTATGCGCGCGAGCACGTCCTGCCCGAGATCGTCGGTGCCGAGAGGATGCTCCGCGCTCGGTGGCTGCAATCGCGCGGTGAAGTCGATCTCGTTGATCTCCACATGCCACAGGAACGGCCCCAGCAGCACCGCCAGGATTATCACCAGCAGCGCGATCGAACTGGCGACTGCGAGACGATGGCGTCTAAAGCGCCGCCAAGAGTCGAGCCAGGGCGATATCCTGGCTGCGCGCTCGCGCGCGACTTCCGCTGCGTCAGCGGTAAGCGATGCGGGGGTCGAGCCAGCCATAGAGGACATCCGCAATGAGGTTGAACAGAATCACCAGGCAGGAGAAGACAAAGGCGACGGCCATGATGACCGGCGTATCGTTGGCGAGGATCGAGCTGATCAGCAGCGAACCGATGCCCGGGACGCGGAAGATCTGCTCGGTGACGATGGCACCGCCGAAGATCGCCGGCATTTGCAGCGCCACCAGAGTGACCACCGGGATCAGGGCGTTGCGCACCACGTGCCGCAACACGACCTTCCCTTCGCGAAGGCCCTTGGCGCGCGCCGTGGTGACGTAGTCGAGGCGAATCACGTCGAGCACCGCGGACCGCACATAGCGCGTCCAGGAGGCGCCCTGGAACATGCCGAGCACGGCGATCGGCATGATCGATTGGCGGAACTCCTCCCAATACCAGCGCAACCCCGTGGCGCTCAGATCGGAGCGGAACACGAAGGGAAGCCAATCCAGATGGATGCTGAACAACAGGATAAACAGCAGCCCCGTGAAGAACGTCGGCAGCGAGAAGCCGATGAAGGCGAATGTGTTCGCGATCTGGTCGAAGATCGAGTAGGGCCGCGTTGCCGAAAAGACGCCAACCGGAAGCGCGATCAGCAGCGCCAATATCTGCGACGAGCCGATTACCAGCAGGGTGGTGGGAAGCCGCTGCCAAATCAGGGTATCGACATCGACGCGGCTGACGAAGGAGAACCCCCAATCGCCCTGCAGCATGGCCAAGAGCCAGCGCAGGTAGCGCACCATGACGGGGTCGTCCATGCCGAATTTATGCCGCAGCGCCGCGGCGACCTCCGGCGGAACCGCGGGGTTCGACGCGAGCTCGCCGAAAGGGTCGCCGGGCGCGAGCGCCAGGACGGTGAACAAAACGATGCTAATGCCGAGCAAACTCGGGACCGCGATCAGCAGGCGCCGGAGCAGGTAGCGTCCCATCGGCGGATCCGCAGATCGGGTCCCGAGGGCCGGCCGTCAGGTTTCCCTATACCAGTCCGAGATCAGCCACAGATCGTTGTCCCAGCCGCTCGACGGCGCTTGCAGATTCTTCGCGGCGCCGTGGACTGCGGGCCGGTAAACCACCGGAATGACCACGATGTCGCCGATGACGAGGTCGTTCATTTTGATGAAGAGCGCGGCGCGCTTCACCGGATCGAGCTCGCCTTCGGACGCCTTGTACGCCTGGTCGTACTCGGCGTTGCGCCAGCGCGTGATGTTGCGCCCCTGCCATTTGTTGTCTTTGCTCGCGACCTCGGCGGAGGTGAACTGATTCATGAACAGCGCGGGGTCCGGCTGAGTCATGGTCGTCGTGTACATCTGCAGGTCGGTGTAGAAATGCGGATAGGTGTCGGGGTTGCCGACATCGGAGGAGAAGAACACCGACGCGGTCACCGACTTCAGTTCGACGCTGATGCCCGCCTTCTGGCAGGCTTGCTTGACGATCGCTTGGTTCTTCTGGCGCGGCTCGTTGATCGAGGTCTGATAGACGAACTTGAGCTTCTTGCCGTCCTTCTCGCGAATGTCGTCCGAGCCACGCTTCCAGCCGGCGGCGTCCAGAATCTGATTCGCCTTTTCGATGTTGAATTCCCACTTCGTGCTCTTGGAGCGGAACCGCTCGGGGTTGTTGAGGAAATTCGCGGTGGCGATGCCAGTGCGGCCATAGATGAACTTCTCGACCGAGCCGCGATCGACCAGAAGGTTGAGCGCGTCGCGCACCGCCTTGTCGCTGAGCGTCGGGTGCTTGGTCTTGGTGCTTGACCGCTCGCCATCGACCTCCGTCCAGGGGTCGGTGGTGTTGAGCTGGATGTGCTCGACGCTGCCGCCATCGACGATCACCACGCGGCCCTTGCCGCCATCTTCAAGCTTCTTGAGGATCTCGTCCTCGACCTGCAGGTTCCAGGCGTAGTCATACTCGCCCGTCTGTAGCACCGTGCGCGCCGCGGACACGGCGTCGCCGCCCCCTTTCATCTCGATGGTATCGAAGAAGGGGCGTTTCGGCACGTGATAGGTAGGATTGAGCGCGCCGCGAACCGTGTCGCCCGGCTTGAAATCGACGAACTTGTAAGGGCCGGTGCCGACCGGTGTCAGGTTGTTCGGCGCCTCGCGGGACTTGCCGCCTTTATAGGCTTCGAACAGGTGTTTCGGAATCAGCATCCCGCGCGTGCCGACGAAGGCGTCCGCCCAGAACGGCGTCGGCTTTTGGAAAAGCACTTTGACTGTGTAATCGTCGATCTTCTCGACCTTGATGTCCTTGTACGTCCCGATCGTGACCGCGGCGGTCTCGGGGTCGGCCGCGTACTGCCAGTTGAATATGCAATCGTCGGCGGTGAGGGGCTGGCCATCGTGCCATTTCACGTCGCGCTTCAGTTTCCAGGTCACTGACTTGCCGTCGTCGGCGAGTCCGCCATTCTGCTGGCTCGGCGCTTCCGCGGCGAGGATCGGAATCAAATTGCCGTCGCCATCCCAGGCCGCGAGCGGCTCATAGAAGATGCGCGAGGCCTCCTGGTCCTTGGTCCCGACCGCGAAGTGCGGGTTGAGCAGAGTTGGTGCCTGCCAGAACAGCAATTTGAGCAAGCCGCCGCCGCCGGCCTTCGTGGGCTTGTAGCCGGATTGGGTCTGTCCCCATGCAACCCCGGAATGGGTCAGCATCATTCCCGCCATTGGCGCCGTGAGGCCGAGGGTGATCATTCTCCGAACGAAGTCGCGACGGGAAAGGCTGCCGTCCTTGACCTGCTCGATCAGCGCGCGCAACTCTTGTTCCTGCATGGCTTGCTCCCTGTTTGATCTTTATTCTGCCCAAACCGGGCAGATGCATTTATCGTGCCACTGGCTCCCCTTGCCCAAGGGCCGACTCCGATGACGCTAACACAGTGAAAACAGGTCCGGAAACGCAAATTTCCCAGGGCGCGGCTAAGCACGGCCGAGCCTCATTTTGGCGCTGTTTGAACCGGTACCGGAGGGCCTGCTTCACTCTCCGCGATTGAGCGAGAGGCGGAGCCGAGGCTCAGTTGACGAGGGTGGCCAGACGTGCGGAAAAACGCTGTTGGGCAAAGCGGTAGAGCTCCAGATCGAGGCTGTTCGCCTCGATCAACCTGTCGAAAGCGGCCCCGCCCAGTTCGGTGTGGGCCAGGGCCAGCGCCTCATCGTCGTTCAACGAGGCGCTTGTGGAGACGTTCTCGGCGATCTCCTGAAGGGCAAGCTCCGGAAATTCTCCGCCGTAATATGCGCTAAAGAGCTTGCATGAATCGGCAAATCGGCGAACCAGGCCGAACACGCCCCACTCTGCGAGAACCGCCTTCGCGTGCTCCAGATCGACGGGGCTCGCCTCGGCCAACTGTATGTGTTCGCACCGGAACGACGCCTCGGATAGATGGACCACCTGATAATTGCGGATCACTACCCCGGCGTCATCCTGCTCTAAATAAAAATTCACGTAATCGCGGAAGCTGCCATTGCTCGCGATTTCGTGATCGGGCTGAGACGCGTCGCGGCATGCAAAGTAATAAACCGAACGGGCGCGATCGATCGGATGGCGAAGCATCAAAAGCGGGCGAACCGACAGCATGGGAATCGGTGGACGTGCAAGGTGGGATGACACCGCACGTATATGCGGGTGTGCGTTGAGGAAGTCTCTCAGTCGAGCGCTGTCGATGATGTCGCTTGCAGAGGCGCCTTCGAACGTGGTCCAGCAGTCGCCGAAACACTCGCGCAGCAGCCGCGCGATGCTGGATCCGGCGTTCTTGTAGATATGGTAGTGAACGAGTACGGGCGCCGTCATCGACCTTGGTCCGAGACGATGATCGTGTCCAGAATACTCCCGGGGAAGGGTTCGAAGGCGATCCCGCGCGGCGCGCAATTGCTGGCCGGTTCCGGGGGCATGGACTCCATCGACAGGTTCCCTCACTCGGTCGTGATGACGCCGAAACCTGTGCCCCCTTCGTTTCGGCGTTCTTCAATATGTAGGACAGCCCGATTGTCGGCATCCCTGCTTTTTTGAATGCCGTCTATGTCAAATCAGAGGCGAATCGTCCGATGAAGCGAGTGGCCAGAAGCGGCGACTCGTCAGGCTTGCTCAAGGAACCATTGGCCGACCGCGGCGAGCGCGCGATCGCTGCCAAGTGCGCCGAGCAACTGCAGTCCCAGGGGCAAGCCATCGTCACCGCGCCAGAACGGCACGCTGAGCGCCGGTACGTGAAGCGCGGTCCAGAAGCGACTCATCACGGCATCGCCGGTGTTGGCGCGGGGCGGTGCCACTCCCGTCGCTGCCGGCAACAGCACCGCGTCCATTTTTGTCACAATCGCCGCGAACTGCGCCTGAAATGCCTCGCGCCGCCGGCGCGCCTCCGCGTATCCCGATAGGTCGCGCTCGATATAGGGACCGAGCAGCGCCTCGAGTTCAGGGACGAGTCGCTTCCGCTTCGGCATCAGCAGGAGCCGTGCCGCTTCCCAATAGCAAAGCTCCTTCTGTAGCTCGCGGAAATCGGCGAGCGGAAACGGCAGGTCGATGGTTTCCGTATCGATGCCGTCGGCGGCGAGGCTTGCCGCGAGCGCCGCCAAGCGCTCTGGGTAATGATCGCCCTGCGGAATTTCCACCGGCAAGCGAATGAACAAAAGGCGATGCGGGCGCCGTGCCGCGATCACCTCGGCGCGCCGCATGGTCATGGCGCTGACCAGGTACCACGCGTCGCGCGGCGAAAGCGCGAACACGCCGACGTGATCGCAGGTCGTGGAGATGGCTTCGATGCCTTCGAGGTGCAGCAACCCGTAGCTCGGCTTCATGCCGGTTATGCCGCAGTAGCTGGCAGGACGGATGGTCGAGCCCGCGGTCTGCGTACCGAGGGCAAAGGAGACGAAGCCCGCTGCCACCGCCGCGGCCGATCCGCTTGAAGAGCCGCCCGGCGAGCGCAGGGGATCATGCGGGTTGGTGGTTGGACCGGGATGGGGATAGGCGAACTCCGTGCAGTGCGTCTTGCCCAGCAGCGTCGCGCCCAGCCGCTTGGCTTCGTGAACGCACCAGGCATCGACCAGCGGACCCGCGTTTGCGGGGTCGCTTGATCCATAGAGGGTCGGAAAATCGGCGGTCGTGATGATGTCCTTGACGCCAATGAGGGCGCCACTCAACGGTCCCGTTGCGCCCAGGGCGAGTTGCCGGCGTGCCGCCGCCGTGTCGTATCGGGCAAAAGCGCGCACCGTCGCCTCGCGCGTCGCAAGCGCCGCGAGTTGACGCTCGGCGAGTGCCATGCGCGCTTCGGGTGTGATCGCGGCGCAGAAATCCGTGGCCATCTTGACTCGCCGCGTCATCGGTTCACTCGCGCAGGATCAGGCAGTTCTCGGGCGCCACATGCCAGCGCACGGTTTGGCCTTCGACAAGCCGAGCGTGCGGCCGGTCATGCACGCAGATCGAGATCGGGCCAGAGTGAATATAATAGTGCGCCACATCGCCAAGATAGAGCGAGCGGGTGACGATGCCGGCGATACCAGCTCCACTGGGTGCCGTATCGAGCCGGACATCGATCGGTCTGAATCCGACCGCCCCCGTGCTGCTCGCCGCGCCATCACGCCAGGGGTCGAGCGCGCGCAATACGAGCTCGCCTGCAAGCCGCGCCTCGGCCGGGCCAGAGCCGTCGCTCGCGGCGATCTCGGCGGGGAGAATGTTGGTCATTCCAAGGAAGCTGGCGACAAAGCGGCTGCGCGGCGCGCGGTAAACCTCCGCCGGTGTTCCCTGCTGGTCGATGCGTCCCGCGCGCATGACAATGATGCGGTCCGAAAGGGCGAAGGCTTCCTCCTGATCGTGGGTCACATAAACCGCGGTGAAACCCAACCGCCGCCGCAGATCGTTCAGTTCGGCGCGCATCGAGACGCGCAATTGCGCATCGAGATTCGACAGCGGTTCGTCGAACAGGATCATCTTGCTGTCGCAAGCGATGGCACGCGCAAGGGCGACCCGTTGCTGTTGGCCGCCTGATAGGCGCGTCGCCGGCCGGTCGGCGAAACCAGCGAGATCCACCAGCGCCAGCGCTCGCTCAACTGCCGCACGCGCCTTTTCGCGCCCGATCCCGCGTGCGCGGAAGGAAAAGCCGACATTGTCGAAGACCGTCATGTGGGGCCAGATCGCGTAGGACTGAAATACCATGGCGAGCCCGCGACGCTCCGGCGGCATATTTCGCCCGGAGGCCGCGTCGGCCACGGTCTCGCCCTCGATCAAGATGCGGCCGCCGCTCGGCGTTTCGAGGCCGGCTATCGCCCGCAGAGTCGTGGTCTTGCCGCAGCCGGAGGGGCCGAGCAACGTCACGTGCTCGCCTTGGTCCACGCGGAACCCGACTTGATCGACCGCGAGCACGGGTCCGTAGCGCACGCACAAGCCTTCGACTGCGAGAAAGATCGAACTCACGCCAGCGCCTCCTGCGAGCGCGTGCGGAGGAGAAGCAGCAAGGCGATGAACGTAACCGCGAGCTGCAAAACGCTCAGCGCCGCGAGCGCGTTGACATTGCCGGCCTCCCAGAGATCGAAGACCGCGACCGCGAGCACGGTGCTGCGGCTGGTATAGAGCAGGATGGAGGAGCTGACCTCCTGCATGGCGAGGATGAACAGCAGCATCCAGGTCGCGATCAAGGTGGGCCGGGTCAGCGGCAGAACGATCCAGCGCAGCGTCTTCGTCCAATTGGCGCCGGTCATGCGCGCGGCGTCCTCCAGCTCGGAATGAAGCTGGCGTAGCGCCGCTGAGCCGGCCCGGACGCCGATCGGCAGGAAATGCGTCACATAGGCCAGCAGGAGAATCCAGATAGTTCCGTAAATCGGCACCTGCTTCAGGCTGACGTAGGTCCAGAGGAGGCCCAGGGCCAGTACCATCGAGGGCATCGCCAGGGGGAACATGCTGACGTGATCGAGGTACCTGCGCAGCGCGCTGCGTGTCCGCACGATGACCCAGCTCACGCAAAGTCCCAGCAGGCACACCGATGTCGCGCTCGCCGCGCCCAACAGCACGCTGTTCTCGAAAGCGAGGTAGGTCTTGGGGTACTCGAAGAGGACGTAGCGGAAATGCCGCAGATCAAACCGCATCAGCGCGGGATCGACGGTGATGAAATTGACCAGGGCGGCCCAGAGGAGGGTCGCAACCGGAAGCACCACGGCAGCAACGATGTAGGTCCAAGCGCCCGCGGCCAACAGGTGACGAACAGGGCCTAGGTGAAGAACGCGCGGCCGAAACGCTTTGCCGGTCACGGTTACGAAGGAACGCCGGCCGAGTATGACACTTTGCAAGGTCACCAGCACCGCGGTCGTCGCCAGCAGCAACACGCCCCAGGCGGCGGCTTCGCTGACCCGCGGCGGATAATTGTTGAGGAGGCGGTAGATCTGGGTCCCCGCCACATTGAAGCCGCCGGGCATGCCCAGCACCGCCGGCACGCTGAAGAGCCCCATCGCCTGCACGAACACCAGGAGAGCGCTGCCCAAAGCCGCCGGCAAAACCAGCGGCAAGGTGACGCGCCGGAGTGCTCCCCAGGGCGAGGCGCCGTGTACCCGCGCGCTTTCCTCGAGTGCTGGGTCCATATTCTTGAGCGCCGCGCCGATCAGCAGGAACGGCAGCGGGACATAGGCGAGCGCGGAAACGAAGATCACGCCGCCGGGAGTCTGCAAATTCACCAAGCTCGGAATGCCGAACACGTCGCGGGCAAAGAGATTGATGAGGCCGCCGCGCGGCGAGCCGAGCCACGCCCAGGCGATGGCCGTCAGCAGCGGCGTCACGTAAAGCGGCAAAGTCACGAGTCGCGACAAGAGTTCACGGCCGGGCGTATTGATCCGAGCGAGGATAAGGGCCAGCGCGCCGCCCGCAAGCACCGCCAGGACCGTCGTGCCGGTGCCGACGAGGAGAGTGTTGGTAATGATCGCGACGCTGTTGAAAACGGTCAGGAATGGACCGACGCCCAGACCGCCGCCCTCGCGCAGCGCACCCATTACCACTGCCATCATCGGTGCTAACACGAGTAGCGACACGAAACCGCAGAGAGCGGCTATGCCGACGCTCTCCTTCGATAGTGGAATGGTCCGCGCACCGATGCGGTGTTTGATCGACTCGATGGAGGCGCTCGGCAGCGCCACGTCACGCCTTGAAGAACGAATCGAAATGCTCGGGGAAGTTCGC
The DNA here is from genome assembly GCA_035517495.1 of Allostellaceae bacterium. Lineage (GTDB taxonomy): Bacteria > Pseudomonadota > Alphaproteobacteria > ATCC43930 > CGMCC-115725 > DASZHJ01. Next base: position 46,572 of record DATIYT010000103.1, read on the forward strand.
GGCGGCGCGTTCGTAGTCGTCGAGGTCTTGCGGCAGCAGCGGCTTGGTTTCGGCCAGCGGCCTCTGACCCCCGGGTGGCGGCACGTCGCGCCGCGGCGAATAGACGCCGAGGATGTCGTGGGCGAGGAGAGTGTTGCCCTCCTTCGACAGCGTGAAATCGATGAATAGCCTGCCGGCGTTAGGATGGGGGGCACCCTTCAGCAGCGCAATCGGTGCCGTCGCGAGAGGCATACCCTCCGTCGGGTAGACACCGACGATCCCGGCATTGATGGCGTTTGGCGTAAAAGCGGTGAAGTGGTCGACGGTGGCGCCCACCAGCGCCTCGCCGCGCACGAGAAGGTCGATGAGCTGCGCCGAAGTCGCGACAATCACCGGCTCCTGCGCGCCCCACTTTTTCATGAAATCGACGCCGAGCAATTTTTCGAGGATGTACATTTGATTGAACGCCGTCCCCGCCGCTGAATCCTGGATGATCAGTTTCTTGCCCTTGAATTCCGGCTTGAGTATGTCGACCCAGGCCTTGGGGGCCTTCTCGGGTGCGAGCACGGTCTTGTTGTAGGCCATGATGATCCCGATGATACGCGCGGTGGTCCAGAGATCGCCGCCATGGGCGGTATCAGGGAAGGCCGCAAGCTCGGGAGAATGATAGGCGAGCAACTGTCCCTTGCGCGCCATCGTAAGGTAGGGCGCGAGGCTCGCCACATGCAGCACGTCGAAGCTCAGATTCCCCGCGTCGATCTCGGCATTGAGGCGTGCCAGGACGCGTCCCGTCGGCGCCGAATAATAGCCGCTGCTGATATCCAGGAATGGATACTTGGCCTTGAACGCATCCATGAATTTCGGGAATCCGGCCGCGGAAATCGCAGTCGCAAAGCCAAGAGCGCCTTCTTTCTTGGCGCCTTCCACGATCGCGTCGTGCTCATCGGCCGAGGCGCGGTTGGCGGGCATCACTAGGCTGCTCGCGAGCAACCCTCCCAAGACCTCTCGGCGGCGCAGATTGTTCATGGCGCTCTCTCCCACCAGTACCCGCTATCGCAGTTCGATGAATCATTCCGACCCGGCGCCGCGCGCCGACCTTCCCCATCGAGAGGGAGGTAAATTTGGGAGCCCAACCAAACATCTGCCTCAGCCCTTGCGGGGAAAGCCGCGAGTGACAACAAGCGAGTGCGGGGTGTTTCACGCATTTACGCGCTCCGGCGCTAATTCACCGGAACAGGCAAGTCCAGCAGCGGGCCATATTGCTGACTGCCGAAAATGTCGGGGTCTCCGACCGATCCGCTGGGCCTCGGGCGATACATCGTGAATTTGATCGCAAGCGCCGGCTCGAATTCGACGTAGTCGCTGAGGCGCTGGTCCGGGATGCCGTAGAGCTTGCAGATAGCGGCGCGCGACAGCGCACCGGAACGGCGCACCCGCTCAAAGTCCTCGCGCCGCTCGAAGATCACGTCAAAGGTGATCTTGTCGACGCCGGCATTCTTGCTGCGGATCGTTTTTGCGAGCGAGGCGAGCGGAACGGTCCTGCCTGCGCCGTCGCTCATGGCTCAGCATCCCCCTACGGTCATGTGCAACGGGAACAGCTCGAGCGGATCGTCGATTCGCATGGTGTGATTGATGGTCCAGCGATAGGCGGCGCTTGCCGGCAAGACCTCGTCGAGCGCGAAGGCGACGCCGCCCGCCGTTCCCTTCACCTGCGGCAGGCGTGCGTAGAACATCTGCCGCGTGCCGATCATGCAAACTTCCTCTGCCGTCTCCTTGGTGGGTGCCACGCCCTGCACGACGATGCAAAGCTCATGCGCAGGGCGATGACGCAGCGGTTCCAGCTCGCCCATCACGCCGTCGCGACCATAGACGTTGTACGTCAACTGATAGCCGCTGTCGCCGAAGCGCGCACGCACTTGGCCGCGCGCCCAGGCAATCACGTCGTCGATATGGGCGATCGTATAGGGATCGCGCACGCCAACCATGCCGACATAGCGTTCGCCCACCTTGCCCGCGCCTTCGAGCTTGACGCGCAACTCACTCGCGGGAACAAAGCGCGGGCCGGTGACCCGCGTGGTGCGGTCGTCGAACTGCTCGTAGCGGCACCCGCTCATGTCGATGTGACCGCCCAAAAAATATTCGTAGAAGGGATTCGACCGCTCGTACATCGCATGTGCCGAGACCGATGCCACCGTACAGCGCTGCCACGGCGCCATCGCTGTCACGCGCACGTCTTCGTGGGTGATCTCGCCCAGCACCGATTCCTTGGCGCCATAGGGTTCGGCGCAGAACGAGGCGCACTCCATTACCTTGCCGTAATAATAGGCGAGCGCCTCGGGGTAACCCGCGCGGATCGCCGGTGCCGCAAAGATGGCGCAGTCGCTGCTACGTCCGCCGATGATCACATCGGCGCCCATGTCCAGAAGCTTGATGAAAGGATGAACGCCGGCGACGGCGACGACGTGGTTGGTGGCGTCCAGCTCGCCGAGAGTGAGGTCGGCGCGGCCGTCGAGGCCGCGCACGGCGTCGCCCGCTTCGATGCGGCGCCGTACCTGGTCGCGCTTCAATTCCGAATAAAAGTAACCGATGTGGAACTTCGAGAGCCTATGCTTTGCGGCGACCTTCTTGATGATGCCCACGTACATGTCGACCCGGCTGTTGGTTCCGGTGTCGCCGGCGGAGCCCACGATCATGGGGACCCCGAGCTTGCGTGATCCCAACAGCATTGATTCGAGATCGTGCTCCTGCCAGCGGAGCGGGCTCGCGCAGGTGTCCGAGCCCAACGGCACCGGACCGCAATCGCAGCTCCCGGAATCGCCGCAGACCATGTCCGGCTCGGTCTTGAGGCCGAGTTCAAAGCTCTCTACCTTGGTGGGCGCGAATCCCAGATGCCCATTCGGGCACAGGATGCGCAGGCCGCGATTGCTGTGCGTCTGGCCGTCGGAAGCCGGGTGTGAAACAGGCATCAAGTACCCCGAGAGGTCGAACCGCCGATACTGCTCGGCGCAGCATATCACCTCTCGCGGCGGACGCTATCGCCGGGGCATTCGGTCAGCTCGCAAGACCGCCAGAAGCGATGATGAACCGGCTCACCTCCTCGACGCCGATATTCTCCTTGAGGTTGGTGAAGAGGAACGGACGGGCCCCGCGCATGCGCCGCGCGTCGCGCTCCATCACCTCCAGGCTTGCGCCCACCAGCGGCGCCAAGTCGATCTTGTTGATGACCAGCAGATCCGAGCGGCAGATGCCGGGCCCGCCCTTGCGCGGGATCTTGTCGCCGGCGGAAACGTCGATCACATAGAGCGTGATGTCCGCGAGTTCCGGGCTGAAGGTCGCGGCGAGGTTGTCGCCGCCTGATTCCACGAATACCAGATCGAGCGATGGGAAGCGCTGGCGCATCTCAGAAACCGCCGCGAGGTTGATCGAGGCATCCTCGCGAATCGCGGTGTGCGGGCATCCGCCGGTCTCAACGCCGAGGATGCGCTCGGGTTTGAGCGCACCGGAGCGCGTCAGGAATTCCGCGTCCTCCTTGGTGTAGATGTCGTTGGTAACAACCGCGATCTCGTAGCGCTCGCGCAGATGCTTGCAGAGCCGGTCGACGAGCGCCGTCTTGCCGGAGCCGACAGGACCGCCGATGCCGACGCGGAGCGGGCCGTTGGGTGAGTGGGTCATGAGCGGAATAGCCTCGTGTATTGCGTTTCGTGGCGCATCGAGCACCAATCGACGATGGGCGCCGCGGTGCCCGTGTCTTCGAGCGATGCCGAGAGCGCTGTCGCGGCCGCGCTGCCGACGGCCGATTCGAGGTCGGCGAGTGCACGCTGCCCGTCCGATTGCCCGAGCGGAATGGCGCGCAGCCCCGCCGAGACGAGATTGCTGGCAAAGGCATGTAGATAAGCGCAGAGAGCGGCGTCGAGCGGGACCTGATGCGCTGCGGCAGCGATTGCGACCGCGACGGGGAGCGCAAGCGCGCCGCGATGGCGCAGCGCCACGCGATCGAGAAGCGGATGCGGCCATGCTGCGCGCGTCGTTGCTAGGAAGGCCGCGCCTTGGGCGCTGCTTTCGAGCGCCATCTCCGCGCTGCTGCGCCACGCGGCGGCCAGCTCGGCGATCTCGTCGAGCGCCTCCGTGTCGTTCGCGTGAGTGGCGCGCCAGGCGGCGGCGAACAGCACACCGTCGCTCCGGCCGGCCCCGTTGCTCAACACCGTCTCAATCCAATCGACCAGGGTCGCGCGGTCCCGCACCAAGTCGGCTTCGATCGCGTATTCGAGCCCGTGGCTGTAACTGAAGCCGCCCACGGGATAACTGGGCGAGAGCCAGGTCAGCAACCGGTAAAGAGCCGCTTCACGAGCGATGGTCATGGTCGTGATGGTGATGATCCCCGTGGTGATGGTCCGGCCCCCCGCGATAGGCGCCGCCCTCCGGCGTAAACGGCGCGTCGATGCGCCGGAGAGCGGCGCCCAATCCCTCCAGCATCTCGGCGATCACGTGGTCGTCGCGGATCAGCAAACGATCGGACTCGATCGCCGTCGGGAGATGACGGTTGCCGAGGTGCCAGGCGAGGCGCATGAGCAACGCAGGCGTCGCTGCGCGTACTTCCAGCAGCGGCTCCGCCGCCGCCTTCACTTCGAGCCAAGTACCGTCGGAGAGTGCGAGACCGTCGCCCTCACGCAATACTTCCGTGCGCGGCAGATCCAGCAGGAACGGCTCGCCGGCATCGCTCGTGAGCGTGAGCCGGCGGCGGTGCCGCGCGTCGTAATCGAGAGTCGCCGTCCCTCGCGCTTCTCCCTGGGGCCAGTGGCCGGCGGACCGCACTTCGGTTGCGCGGAGCATGGGCGCTAGAACAGGAAATAGCGCTGCGCCATCGGCAGCGATTGCGCGGGCTCGCAGGTCAGCAGCACGCCGTCCGCGCGTACTTCATAGGTCTCGGAATCGACCTCGATGCGCGGCGTCGTTTCGTTGTGGATCATGTTTTTCTTGGAGATTCCGCCGCGCGTGTTGGCGACCGCGAGCAGCTTCTTTTGCAGGCCGAGCTGTCCCGCGAGATTGCTCGCGGCGCCGGCGGCGCTTACGAATGTGACCGCGTTCGCTGCGATGTTCTTGCCGAAGGCCGCGAACATGGGCCGGTAGTGGACCGGCTGCGGCGTCGGGATTGAGGCGTTCGGATCGCCCATGGGTGCCGCTGCGATGCTGCCGCATTTCAATACGAGGTCCGGCTTGACCCCAAAGAACGCCGGCGACCACAGCACGAGATCGGCGAGCTTTCCGGGTTCGACCGATCCTACGTGCCGGCTCAATCCGTGCGCGATCGCGGGGTTGATCGTGTATTTGGCGACGTAGCGCTTGGCGCGGAAATTATCGTTGTTGCCGTTGTCCTCGGGAAGACGGCCGCGCTGACGCTTCATCTTGTCGGCAGTCTGCCACGTGCGGATTATCACCTCGCCGACCCGGCCCATCGCCTGGCTGTCGGACGAGATCATCGAGAACGCACCCAGATCGTGAAGGATATCCTCGGCGGCGATGGTCTCGCGGCGGATACGACTCTCGGCGAATGCCACGTCCTCGGCGATACGCTCGTCGAGGTGATGGCAGACCATCAGCATGTCGAGATGCTCATCGAGCGTGTTGACGGTATAGGGTCGCGTCGGATTGGTCGAAGAGGGCAGCACGTTCGTCTCGCCGCAAACCCGGATGATGTCGGGCGCGTGACCGCCGCCCGCACCCTCGGTGTGGAAGGCGTGAATCGTGCGTCCCTTGAAGGCGGCGATGGTGTCCTCGACGAAGCCCGATTCATTGAGCGTATCGGTGTGGATCGCGACCTGCACGTCGTAGCGGTCGGCGACGGCGAGGCAGTTGTCGATCGCGGCGGGGGTCGTACCCCAATCCTCGTGCAGCTTCATGGCGCAGGCGCCCGCCTCGATCTGTTCGATAAGACCTTGCGGAAGGCTCGTATTGCCCTTGGCGAAGAGGCCGATGTTCATGGGGAAAGCCTCGATCGCCTGCAGCATGCGCGCGATGTGCCAGGGCCCCGGCGTGCAGGTGGTGGCGGCGGTGCCCGATGCGGGCCCCGTGCCGCCGCCCAGCATGGTTGTGACACCGGAATAAAGCGCTTCCTCGACCTGCTGCGGGCAGATCATGTGGATGTGCGCGTCAATCCCGCCGGCGGTCGCGATCTTGCCTTCGCCCGCGATTGCTTCGGTCCCGGGGCCGACGACGATATCGACGCCGGGCTGCACGTCGGGATTGCCGGCCTTGCCGATCGCGGCGATGCGGCCGTCCTTGATTCCGATATCGGCCTTCACGATGCCCCAGTGATCGAGAATGAGGGCGTTGGTGATGACGGTATCGACCGCGCCTTGGGCTCGGCTCCGCTGGCTCTGGCCCATGCCGTCGCGGATCACCTTTCCGCCGCCGAACTTCACTTCTTCGCCATAGACCGTGCGGTCTTCCTCGACCTCGATGAAAAGCTCGGTGTCGGCGAGCCGCACGCGATCACCGACGGTGGGGCCGAACATATGAGCATAGGTGGCGCGGCTAATGCGGCTCGGCATGGGATCAGCCCTCCAACTTGCCGGCGATTTTGCCGTTGAAGCCGTGGACGGTCCGCGCGCCCGCGTAGGGGACAAGGCGAACCGTGCGGGTCTGGCCCGGCTCGAAGCGCACCGCCGTCCCCGCAGGGATGTCAAGGCGGCAGCCGCGCGCCACGGCTCGGTCGAAGGAGAGTGCTTGGTTGGTCTCGAAGAAATGATAGTGCGAACCGACTTGGATCGGCCGGTCGCCGGTGTTGGCGACGGAGATCTCGACCGCGGACCGGCCCGCGTTCAGTTCGATGTCGCCGTCGCGCGCAATGATTTCGCCGGGGATCATGGTCGTCTCCTCAGCGGATCGGTTGATGCACGGTGACGAGCTTGGTGCCGTCGGGGAATGTCGCTTCCACCTGCACGTCGTGAATCATTTCCGGCACTCCCTCCATCACTTGCGCGCGCGTCAACACGCTGGCGCCGTCGCGCATGAGATCGGCGACCGAGCGGCCGTCGCGCGCGCCTTCCAGCACGAAATCCGTGATCAGCGCCACCGCCTCTGGATGGTTGAGCTTGACGCCGCGTTCGAGCCGGCGCCGCGCCACCATCGCGGCCATGGATAGGAGCAGCTTGTCTTTTTCGCGCGGCGTAAGGTTCATCGATCTCGCTCTCTCAAGTCGCCCAAAGCCGCGGCATCGCCGCCGGCAATCCCGCCACGGCATGGCGCAGCGCCGCGACCGTGTGTGCGAGGGTTGTGCGCACAAGTTCCGCCCGTTCCGCGAGGAGCCGGATCAACAGTACGCCATTGACCAAGGTGGCGCTTCCCCGTGCTTTGCCGGTCGCGGCCAGTTCACGGGCCAAAGACAAGTGTCGCTCCGCGTCGGGGGTAACGAGTATCGCCGTCGCCATGGCGTGCGCGCCGCCGAAAGCAGCGGGTGCGTCGAGCGTGCGCGCTATGTCGCCTTCGAGGCGCAGCGCTTCGGCCCACCGCAGCCCCCCGTCGACCCGGATGCGCCAGGCCTCGTGCAGCAATCCCTGCGCGAAACGCTCTCCATGCGCCGCTCGGCCGAACACCAGCATCTCCACGGCCAGCAGCCGAGCATCGGTCGTAAGGTGCGCTTCTGTTCGGCGCACCAATCGAGCGCGATCGAACAGGATTGTCTCCTGCGGCAGCCACTCAAGCCAGCCGCCCGACGCGACATCGAGGGTCACGTTGACCGCCACGTCGCCGCTATGCGATCGATAGATTTTCTCGGCGGCGGCGGTGGTAACGACGGCACAGGCCCCCGCTTCCGAGCGGATGGCCAAACGCAGCCGATCGCCGCCGGTGAGTCCGCCGGAGGTCGTGAGCAGCGCCGCCACCGGCAGGTCGCCGGGCTCGGGCCGCGGAAACAGCACGCGGCAGGGCGTGCGCTGATAGAGGTGACATAGCTCGGCGGCTCCCTCGCGCCGCACGAAGCCGATCTCCGCGGCGCCATCGGCGCGCTGGAGTCGCGGCGTTGCGGCGGGCTCCTGCTGATCGACCGGTTGCTCATACCGTGAGGTGGCGGCGGACATCGCGTTCCACCATTTCGTGGGCGTCGCCCGACAATACCACCTCCCCGCGCTCCATGACGATATAGCGACGGGCCAACGCCCGCGCGAACTCGAAATATTGCTCGACCAGAACGATCGCCATGTCGCCGCGCACCGCCAGGTCGCGGATCACGCGCTCGATCTCCTTGATGATGGAGGGCTGGATGCCTTCGGTCGGTTCATCGAGGATGAGCAACCGCGGCTCGGTCACCAACGCCCGAGCGATCGCAAGCTGTTGTTGCTGGCCGCCCGAGAGATCGCCGCCGCGCCGCTTCAGCATGTCGCGCAGGACCGGGAACAGCGAGAAGATTTCGTCGGAGATGCGCCGCTTGCGCGGCGGCAGCGAGGCGAGGCCGGTCTCCAGATTCTCCTGCACCGTGAGGCGCGGGAAAATCTCGCGTCCTTGCGGCACCAGCGCGATACCGCGGCGCGCACGCTCGTGCGGCTTGAGCGTCGTAATATCGACGTTCTCCCAGAGTATCCGGCCGCCACGGATCGATTGCAGGCCCACCAGCGCCCGCATCAGGCTGGTCTTGCCGACGCCATTGCGGCCGAGCACGCAGGTCACCGCGCCTTTTTCGGCGGTCAGGTTGACCTGCCGCAGGATGTGGCTCGCGCCGTAGTAAAGGTCGATGTCCTTGGCTACCAGCATTGCCGTCAGCGCCCCAGGTAAACGTCGATCACGGCGGGATGATTCTGCACGAAATCGACCGAACCTTCCGCGAGCACCGCGCCTTCGTGCAGCACCGTTACACGGGCCGCGAGGCTGCGCACGAATTCCATGTCGTGCTCGACAACTACCACCGTCCGTGCTCCGGCGAGCGAGAGGATAAGCTCCGCGGTTGCCTCAGTCTCGCGGTCGGTCATTCCGGCAACGGGCTCGTCGAGGAGCAGGAGGCGCTGGTCCTGGATCAGCAGCATGCCGATTTCGAGCCATTGTTTTTGCCCGTGGCTGAGCGACCCCGCGCGCGCGTGCTCGCGCCCGACGAGGCCGATACGCTCGATCGTCGCCGCGATCTCGGCGCGCTCAGCTTCCGAAGGCGCGGCCAACAGGGTGCGGGCGACACCGCGCGGCGATTTTCGCGCTAATTCCAGATTCTCTGAAACGCTTAGGTTTTCAAACACCGTCGGCTTCTGGAACTTGCGGCCGATCCCGAGATTGGCGATGTCGCTTTCATCGAGCCTCGTCAGATCGTGCTTGCCCTCGAAAACGACGCTGCCGCGATCGGGCCGCGTCTTGCCGGTGATCACGTCCATCATCGTGGTTTTTCCGGCACCATTGGGGCCGATGACGCTGCGCACTTCCCCGGCCTCGACCAGGAAGGAGAGGTCGTTGAGGGCGCGAAAGCCGTCGAAACTTACGGTGACGCCATCGAGATACAGCAGCGATTCCGTCGTGGCACCGGAGTTTGGAGCGGGCGTCATGGGGCGCTCTCCTCCGAAATCACTCCCCGCGGCCGCCCGCCATCCCCTCGCCAGGAGCGAAGCTGCATGCGCAGGCCCAGCAGCCCCTGGGGGAAAGCGAGCGTCACCAGAATGAAAAGCCCGCCGAGGACGAAGAGCCATATCTCCGGGAGCGACCCCGTGAGCCAGGTCTTCGCGGCGTTGACGATGACCGCCCCCAGCAATGCGCCCAACAGCGTGCCGCGCCCGCCAACCGCGACCCAGATCGCGATCTCGATCGAATTGCCGGGCGAAAATTCGCTGGGGTTGATGATGCCGACTTGCGGCACGTAGAGCGCGCCCGCGATGCCCGCGAGTACCGCGGAGGCCGTGAACACGAAAAGCTTGGCGTGCGCCACGGAGTAGCCGAGGAAGCGCACGCGGTCCTCGGCGTCGCGCAGCGCGAGCAACAATCGGCCCAGTTTCGAGACCACAATGGCGCGGCAGGCGAGATAGCCAAGACCCAGCGCCACCACGGAGGCGATATAGAGCGCGCGCCGCGTTCCCGGCGCTTGGATGTTGAAGCCCAGGATGTCCTTGAAATCGGTCAAGCCGTTGTTGCCGCCAAATCCGGTGTCGTTGCGGAAAAACACCAGCAGCAGGGCGTAGGTCAATGCCTGGGTGATGATCGAGAGATAGACGCCGGTAACGCGGGAGCGGAAGGCGAACCAGCCGAACGCGAAGGCAAGCAGCCCGGGAGCCAACACGATCATCACCGCTGCAAAGGCGAAATGATCGAAGCCGTGCCAATACCACGGCAGCGCCTTCCAGTTCAGGAACACCATGAAATCCGGCAGATCGGGGTTGGCATAGACGCCCCGGGTTCCGATCTGGCGCATCAGGTACATGCCCATGGCGTAGCCGCCGAGAGCGAAGAAGGCGCCATGCCCAAGGCTCAATATGCCTGCATAGCCCCAGACCAGATCGAGGCTCAGCGCCAGCAGCGCGTAGCAGGCGTATTTTCCGAGGAGCGGTATCAGATAGTCGGGGATCTGCGCCGGCGAGGAAGCATTCGGGAGCGCGTTCAACAGGGGCACCACGACAATGAGCAGTGCGCCCGTGCCCAGAAACCAGGCCCAACCTCGAGGCGAGAGCAAGCTTGATGCGCGCGGCACGGCTCAGCTCTCGGCAGCGCGGCCCTTGAGCGCGAAGAGTCCGCGCGGCCGCTTTTGAATGAACAGGATGATCGCGACCAGCACCACGACCTTGCCGAGGACGGCGCCGGCAAATGGCTCCAGCAACTTGTTGATGATGCCGAGGCTCATCGCTCCCGCGAGCGTGCCCAGCAAATTACCGACGCCGCCGAACACCACCACCATGAAGCTATCGACGATATAGATGCCGCCCAAGTTGGGGCTCACATTGCCGATCTGCGAAAGAGCCACGCCGGCGATGCCGGCGATGCCGGAGCCCAGGCCGAAGGTGAGGGCATCGACCTTGGCGGTCGCGATGCCCATCACCGAAGCCATCTCGCGGTTCTGCGTCACCGCGCGCATGTGCAACCCGAGTGTCGTCTTTCGCAACACCAGTGCCAGCACGCCAAGCACGAAAAATGCAAAGCCCAGGATCACCAAGCGATTCCAGGTGAGCGTGGCGGCACCGTTGGCGATGTCGAAGCCGCCGGTCATCCAGGAGGGGTTCGCGACCTCGCGATTGGGAGCGCCGAAAATGCTGCGTACCGCCTGTTGCAGGGCGAGGCTCACGCCCCAGGTTGCGAGCAGCGTTTCGAGCGGACGGCCATAGAGGAAACGGATGATGCCGCGCTCAATCCCTATGCCGACCGTGGCCGTCGCCAGGAACGCGATCGGCACGGCTGCGATCAGGTATGCATCGAGCCATCCGGGCGGCAGGAAGGCGCGGAAGATTTCCTGCACCACGAATGTCGCATAGGCGCCGAGCATGATCATCTCGCCGTGCGCCATGTTGATGACGCCCATGACGCCGAAGGTGATGGCAAGCCCGATCGCAGCGAGCAGCAGCACGCTGCCGAGACTCAGTCCCTCGAACAGGGTCACGCCGATGCCGATCAGGCGCAGGCGTCCATCGATCGAACCGATCGCCGCGTCGAGCGCGCGGCGCAGGTCGGGATCGACGGCGGCGGCGTCACGGCGTTGCAGTAGCAGACTGCGGATCTGCGGGTCGCTGGCGCTTGAAAGCTCGCTCACGGCGGCGAGTTGCTGATTTTTGTCGCCGCTGTCGAGCCGCGCCGCGGCTAGCGCCAGACGCAAGGCTTGGCGCACTTGCGCATCCTTCTCTTGTTCAAGTGCCTTTTCCAGCGCCTTGCCGCCGTCGCCCGGCGGATGGCGCAGCGCCTCCTGCGCCGCGCTCAGGCGGTCCTGCGGCCGCGGGCTGAACAGCGTCAAACCCGACAATGCCTCATCGATCACGCCGCGGACGCGGTTGTTGACCAGTATCTTATCGAGAGCCGAATCGGGCGCTTCGCCAAGCGGTTTGTGGTCGAGTGGATCGAAAATCTTGAAGGCGTCACCGCTCGCCTCCGCGATGACAACGCGATGATCGGCGGTCGTGTAGAGGGCGCCATCGCCGAGGGCCTTCAGCACCGGCACGGCGCGCGGATCGCCCAGCGCTCCCAACGCGCGAACCGCCGCAATCTTGGCATCAAAGCCCCCGCTCCCGAGCTGCGCCAACAATTCCTCGATGTCGGTGGCGCCGGCGCGGAGTGGCACGAGAAACAGCAGGAGCGCGAGCAGCAGGCGATGGCAGCGACGCATGGCGCGCATCCCCGATCGACCGGACCAAGAGTAGGGGCCGGCGCTCATGGCACCGGCCCCGTTCGCCACGTGCTTACTCTGTCGCCGCCTGATACTTGGGCGCCGTGCAGTTGCCGCACACCCAAGGATAGGTCCAGTCGGCGATCTTGCCCTTGTCCTCGGGCAGATACGGACTCCACGCGTCCGCCTTGATCGTCACCTTGGTCTGCCAGACCACGTCGAACTGCCCGTTCGGCTGGATTTCGCCGATCATCACGGGCTTTGAGAGGTGATGATTGGTGTTCATGACCTCGACGAAGCCCGAGGGCGCCTTCACTTTCTGGCCGTACATCGCCTGCCGCACCGCGTCGACGTCGGTGGTGCCAGCCTGCTCCACGGCCTGCGTCCACATCTTGAAGCCGATGTATGTGGCTTCCATCGGGTCGTTGGTGACCCGCTTGTCGTTCTTGATGAAGGCGTGCCACTGCTTGATGAACGCGTCGTTGGTCGGGTTCTTCACGGACTCGAAGTAGTTCCAGGCGGCGAGATGGCCGACCAGGTTCTTGGTGTCGATGCCCGAGAGTTCCTCTTCGCCGACGGAGAAGGCGACCACCGGAATGTCCGACGCCTTGATGCCGGCGTTCGCGAGCTCCTTATAGAAGGGCACGTTGGCGTCGCCATTGATGGTCGAGACGACCGCCGTCTTCTTGCCGGCGGCGGCGAAAGCCTTGATCGCCGCGACTTCGGTCTGCCAGTCGGAGAAACCGAACGGCGTGTAGTTGATCTTGATGTCCGCGGCAGCGACTCCCTTTGATTTTAGGAACGCTTCCAGGATCTTATTGGTGGTGCGCGGATAAACGTAGTCGGTCCCTTCGAGTACCCAGCGCTTCACTTCGCCGCCATCCTTGCTCATCAGATACTCGACCGCGGGTATCGCCTGCTGATTGGGCGCGGCGCCCGTATAGAAGACGTTGTTGGAGCTTTCTTCGCCTTCGTACTGCACGGGGTAGAACAGCAGCCCGTTCAGCTCCTCGAATACCGGCAGAACCGACTTGCGCGAGACCGATGTCCAGCAGCCGAACACCACGGCGACCTTGTCTTTTTGCAAGAGCTCGCGCGCTTTCTCGGCGAAGAGCGGCCAATTTGAGGCGGGATCCACCACCACCGCCTCGACCTTTTTACCGAGGAGACCGCCACGCTTGTTCAGGTCGTCCACCATCATGAGGACAGTGTCCTTGAGGGTGGTTTCGCTGATCGCCATGGTTCCAGACAGTGAGTGCAGTACGCCGATCTTGATCGTGTCCTCCGCCCGCGCCGGCGACATTGCGCCGGGTAACAGCACCGCCGCGGCCAGCGCCAGCGCCGCGATCGCTTTCCCTGTTCTCATATGACCTCCTTCATGCGCCTGCGAGGCGCACATGTGTGTTTTGCCCCGGACCGGAATCGCAAATTCCGGGCCAGCGACCGAATTCCCAGCGGGATAGAGGCGTTACCGGCGAAGAGCTCTGCTGGCGCGGCGACTGACTTGCAGCGAATCCGACCAGTCTGCCTGTTTCTTGATCCGGCTAATGACTATTTCGTGATCGCCCGGTTATCGGATGGCGGCTCGGTCGCCGTATTCGCGCTCGGGTGGTGCGAAGGTGTTCGCCGGGGAATCGGTTGAGGCCGGTCCGCGCAAGTGGTATCGAGATTAGGACGATAAGACGATTGATCGCGCGGGAAACTGCGCGCTCGCCGGAGGAAGACACGGAGATGAGCTGGACCGAGCTTGCGAGCGAGGTTGTCGATCGGCGAATTCTCGCGCGTGCGGTTAGTCATCTGCGTGCGGCACGCGTGGTGCTGCCGACCTTCGCCGAGCTGGCCGATCCCGCGAAGCTGCCGCGCTCGATCGTGGCCGATCTCGCCAAGACCGATCCGGACGCGCCGGCGCCGGGAAATCTGTTCCGGGTGCATTGGTACAACGACGCGGCAAGCCGCGGTATTCGCCCAATACCGCACTATCTCGACCTGCCGGAGGCGCTCACCGGAACCAAGGCGCGCATCCTGGTGGCACTCGGCCGCCACTTCCCGATGATCGGGGCGCACAAGGTCCTGGCGGCCTACGGCTGCCTCGTGCCCCGCCTGGTGACGGGGCAATTCGATCCCGGCCGGCACCGCGCGGTTTGGCCGTCGACCGGGAATTACTGCCGGGGCGGCGTTGCGATCTCGCGCATCCTCGGCTGCCGCGGCGTCGCGGTGCTCCCCGCCGGCATGAGCGAGGAACGGTTCGACTGGCTCAGCCGCTGGGTCGTCGATCCCGGCGATATCGTCCGCACGCCGGGCACCGAAAGCAACGTCAAGGAGATCTACGACAAGTGCGCCGAATTGGCGCGCGACCCGCAAAACGTGATCCTGAACCAGTTCGCGGAATTCGGGAATTATCTCGCGCATTATGTCTGTACGGGACCCGCGCTGGAGAGAGTTTTCGAGGACGCGCGCAGCCGGGCGCCACAGCTCAAATTGGCCGCCTTCGTGTCGGCCTCGGGCTCGGCTGGCACCTTGGGAGCCGGCGACTACTTGAAACGCGCGCACGACATCAAGATTGTCGCGGCCGAAGCGCTGGAATGTCCGACCATGCTCTATAACGGCTATGGCGAGCACAACATCCAGGGCATCGGCGACAAGCACATCCCCTTCATTCACAATGTCCTGAACACTGATGTGGTGGTCGCGATCTCCGACCGCGGCACCGATGCGCTCGATCTCCTGTTCAACAGCGAGGCAGGGCGGCGCTATCTCACGGCACGTCGCGGCCTCGATCCGGAGCTGGTATCAGCACTCGACAGTCTCGGCCTCTCGAGCATCTGCAACATGCTGGCCGCGATTAAGACCGCAAAGCGCCTCGATCTCGGCGCCGGCGATGCGATAATGACGGTTGCGACCGATAGCGCCGCGATGTACGGCAGCGAGCGGCGCAAATACGCGGCCAAGGCCTTCGCCGGAGGTTTCGACGCGACCGCCGCCGGCGAGGTCGCGGGTCGGCATCTGGACGGCGCTGGGATCGATCACGTGCTGGAACTCGGCCACGCCGAGCGCAACCGCATCTTCAATCTGGGATACTATACCTGGGTCGAGCAGCAGGGTGTGCCGCTCGAAGAGTTCGACCGTCGACGCAGCCCCGAGTTTTGGCAAAAGCTGCAGTCGGCAATCGCGCGCTGGGATCGCCTGATCGAGGACATGAATGCCGAGGTTGGGCTCAATCGGCCGGGCTGAAAGGGAACGCGTGACGCAGAAATACCTGGAACTCCGCCGCAAGACCGTCGAGCGCGACCGGAGCCTGCGCGAGAAGGTGATGTCGCTGGAGGAAGCGGCGGCGCTGGTCAAGGACGGCGAGGTCGTCGGGATCGGCGGCAGCACGCTCTCGCGCACGCCCATGGCGATGGTGTGGGCACTGATCCGCGCCGGGCGCAAGCGGCTCACCTGCGCGCGCGGCATCATGTCGAGCGAAGGCGAGTTGCTGTTCGGGGCCGGCGCCAGCGACCACGTGATCACGAGCTGGTTCAGCCAGGGTATCGTCTGGGGCGTTTCCAAGGTCATGCGTCATTACACGGAATCGGGACGCGCGCGTTTCGACGAATGGAGCCATATGGCGATGGGCTTGCGCTTCCGCGCCGGCGCCATGGGCGTGCCGTTCTTGCCGATGCGCTCGATGATGGGCTCGGACGTGATTGCGCGGCTCCCGGATGTGCGCGAGATCGACTGCCCCTTCACCGGCGAGAAGCTGGTGCTGGTGCCCGCGCTCAATCCGGACGTGGCGCTGATCCATGTGCAGCGAGCGGACCCTTTTGGCAACGCGCAGATGGACGGGCTCCAGTTCATGGACATGGATCTCGCCATGGCGGCCAACCGCGTCATACTCACCACCGAACGCATCGTCTCCAACGATCAGATTCGCCGCGCGCCCGACCAGACCAAGATTCCCTTCCTCGCGGTCGAAGCCGTGGTCGAGATGCCTTTCGGTTGCGCGCCGCACGAATGCTACGGGGTCTACGAGCCGTTCTTCCGCCACCACGACATGTATGCAGGCCTGCTCCGCAAGGATCCCGTGAAGGGGATTGCGGATTATCTCAATCGCTATTTCTATGCGCCCAAGAGCTGGACCGAGTATCTCGGTCTGATCGGCCTCGACGAGGTGCTCGATGCGGCGCGGCGCGGGAGAAGCATCTATGACGACTGACACCATGGGCCGCACGCTGCCGCGGAACTACACCGCGAGCGAGTTGCTGGCGGTCATGGCCGGGCGGCTCTTGCAAGACGGCCAAGTGGTGTTTGCGGGGGTCGGCATCCCGCTGCTCGCGGCAACTTTGGCGCAGCGCCTGCACGGACCCGGCCTTACGATCCTGTTCGAGGGCGGCACCATCGGCGCTTTCGTCGAGCCTGGGCAGTTGCCGCCCTCCACCAACGAGCAGCGCTGCACGCGCCGAGCCAACATGGTGCTGGGGAGCACGGACGTGCTGTTGTTGCTGCAACGGGGCTATGTCGATATCGGGTTCATGGGTGGCGCGCAGATCGACCAGTACGGCAACCTCAACAGTTCCTTCATCGGAAATCCCGATCATCCCGCAACGCGGCTTCCCGGCACCGGCGGGGGAAACGACATCTCGAGCCTGACGCAGATGATCGTGGCGATGAAGCACGAGAAGCGGCGTTTCGTGGAGAAGGTCGATTTCATCACCAGCCCCGGTTTCGTCCATGGCGGCACCAGCCGACGCGACAGCGGCCTTGTGACCGGCGGCATGTACCGCGTGGTGACCGATCTCGCGATCATGGGGTTCGAAGAGAAAAGCCGGCGCATGCAGGTGCTGGCGCTGCATCCGGGCGTCGGCCTCGAGGAGGTTCGGGACAATACCGGCTTCGAGCTTCTGGTCGCGGATCAGGTCGAGACCACCGAACCGCCAAGCGAGCGCGAGCTTTCGGTGCTGCGCCATCTCGATCCCGAGCAACTCTATATCGCGTAATAGGGGAGGGGCAGGTGGCGGAACTTTCCAACACCTTCGGCATCGCCATGCGGAATTTCACGGCCTATCCGCAACTGCCGGACCCGCAGGACCTCGTCGAATACGGCGTGCGCATGGAAGCGTTGGGATATGATTCGCTTTGGGTCTGGGATCATATCCTGCTTGGGGTGGAGCCGCATTTTCCGATCATCGATTCGCTGTCGCTGTTGACCGCGGTCGCGGCGCGAACCAAGCGCATCAAGCTCGGCACCGGAGTGCTGATTCTGCCGCTGCGCAATCCGCTGCTGCTCGCAAAGCAGCTCTCCAGCATGGATCAGCTTTCGCAGGGGCGGTTGCTGCTGGGGATGGCGTCCGGCTGGTACAAGCGCGAATTCGATTCCGTGGGCGTGCCGTTCGAGAAGCGCGGCAAGATCATGGACGAGAACCTCACCATCATGACCCGGCTTTGGACCGAGGATTTGGTGGTGGGTGATTACCCGCCCTATCACATGAAGGGCGCGGTCATGTTTCCAAAGCCCCATCAGCGGCCGCGGCCTCCGATCTTGATCGGCGGCTATGTCGATCGCGTGCTGAAGCGGGCGGGAGTCGCGGGCGACGGCTGGCTCACCTATTTCTATACGCCCGCGAGCTTCACCAAATCCTGGAAGAAGGTCTGCAACTTCGCGGCCGAGGCGGGCAAGGACCCGGCGGCGCTCCTCAATTGCAACCAGCTCCCGATCATGGTCGGGAAGTCGCGCGCGGCGGTCGAGGGCCCGATGAACGAGTGGCTCTCCAAGGAGTGGGATTACGCCTCCTGGAGCGAGTCCACTAGGGAGTCAGCGATCATGGGCACGGTCGATGAATGCGTGGCGCAGCTTCAGGCGCATCTCGACGTGGGCGTGCAGAAGATCATCTTCGTGCCCTATCAGTACCGCGCCGATCAGGTCGAGGTCATCGCCAAGGAGATTATTCCGCGGCTCCGGCGGTGACTTCCCGCTGATACCGCCGCGCCGGAGTGTTGACGATCTCGGCGAGCGGTCGCACCTCAAACGACGTCTGATGCCGCTCCTCTGTTACCGAGCCATAGAGCGTCGTGCGTTGCACGGGGATGCGCCCGGCCGCCCGGATCATCGCCTCCATGCGCGCGGGCGACATTTCTTGCCCGTGCTGGGCCCCCGCCGAGCGCGTGATCGTCTCGTTCATCAGCGTGCCGCCGAGGTCGTTAACCCCGGCTTCGAGGCACTGGGCGATGCCGTCGGGGCCGAGCTTCACCCAGGACGCCTGGATGTTCGAAATCAGCGGGTGGAGTGCAAGCCGCGCCACCGCATGCATCAAAAGGCTCTCGCGGAAGGTGGGGCCGCGTCGCGCACGGCCCTTCAGATAAATCGGCGCTTCCATGTGCACGAAGGGCAGAGGAATGAATTCCGTGAAGCCGCGGCTCCGCTCCTGCTGTCGGCGGACGCGCAAGAGGTGGCGTGCCCAATGCACGGGCTGCTCCACATGGCCGAACATGATGGTGGCCGTGCTCTTGAGGCCCAAGTCGTGCGCCGCCTGCATGACGCTGAACCATTGTCCGGTCGTGATCTTGTCCGGACAGATGATCGCGCGCACTTCGTCGTCGAGAATTTCCGCCGCCGTGCCCGGCAAGGTGCCGAGTCCCGCTTCCTTCAGCGCGGCGAGGAATTCCGGCACCGAGAGTCCGAGCGTCTCGGCGCCCTGCCACACCTCCAGCGCGGTGAAGGCGTGCACGTGGATGCCGGGAGCTGCATCATTCACTGCACGGCAGATCTCAAGATAGGTGGCGCCGGTGTATTCCGGATGGATGCCGCCCTGCATGCAGACTTCGGTGGCGCCGCGATCCCAGGCTTCGCGGGTGCGCCGCTGGATTTCCTCGATATCGAGCGCGTAGGGACGACCGCGCAAATTCTCGCTGAGCTTGCCCTTGGAGAAAGCGCAGAATTGGCAGCGGAAGTAGCAGACGTTGGTGTAATTTATGTTGCGGTTGACGACGTAGGTCACGCGATCGCCGTTCACGGTCTGGCGCAGCTCGTCGGCCGCGGCCGCCACCGCTCTCGCTTCGCGCCCCCTCGCCGCGAACAGATGCACGATCTCGCGCTCGGTCAGCTCGGAACCGGCTTGGGCGCGACCAAGCGCTCGCCCCAGCGTGCCCTCGAGTACCGCTGGTCGTGGCGCCGATAGAGCGAGGACATCGCGCTCGGGCAATGGTTCGGTACTGCCGGGCGACCAGCGCTCTACGCGCGCGAACCCCTGAGCATCGACAAGGCGCAGAACCGACGGCACGAGGCCCGGATCGACCCAGCGCCCCGCCTGTTGCACATAGGC
Source organism: Allostellaceae bacterium (assembly GCA_035517495.1). Classification (GTDB taxonomy): domain Bacteria; phylum Pseudomonadota; class Alphaproteobacteria; order ATCC43930; family CGMCC-115725; genus DASZHJ01. Next base: position 66,117 of record DATIYT010000103.1, read on the forward strand.
GGGATAGATCGCGAGTCGCTCGGTCAGCGCCTTGCCAGTGGCGCCGGACTCGGTTTCGAGATGGATAAGGCTCGGCCACGGTGCCTCGGGATTTACGTGGTCGGGCGTTACCGGCGAGACGCCGCCCCAGTCGTTGATCCCTGCGGCGATCAATTGCCGGAGCGCTCCGGGATTCAGGTTTGGCGGCGCCTGGATGTTCATGGCACCGCCCAACACCAACCGCGCGACGGCGATCGTCCAGAGATGATCTTCGAGGTCAGGGTCGCGCGCGTCGGCCATCAGTGTGCTAGGTTTGGCGCGGAAATTCTGGATGATGACTTCCTGCAGGTGGCCGTAGCGCTCGTGCAACTCGCGCAGCGCCAGCAGCCCCTCGATCCGCTCGCGCCGTGTCTCGCCGATGCCGATCAGCAGTCCCGAGGTGAAGGGGACATGCGCCTCGCCCGCGAGCCGAATGGTCTCGAGCCGCGCCGCCGGATGCTTATCGGGGGAACCAAAGTGCGGGCCGCCGCGCTCGCAAAGCCGTTCGGCACTGCTCTCCAGCATCAGGCCCTGCGACACCGAGACCGCGCGCAATGCCGCGACGTCGGCCGCGGTGAGAACGCCGGGATTGGCGTGCGGAAGCAGCCCGGTCTCCTCGAACACGAGACGCGCCATCGCGGCGAGAAGGGAGATCGTCGTATCGTGTCCCAGCGCCGCTAGTTCCTCGCGCGCGATTGCGTAGCGCAGCTCCGGCTTGTCGCCCAGGGTGAAGAGTGCCTCCTTGCAGCCCGCAGCGGCGCCGGCACGCGCGATCGCCAGTACTTCCTCGGCGTTGAGATAGGCACGTTCGCCGCGTTTCGGCGGATGAGCGAATGTGCAGTAATGGCAAACGTCACGGCAGAGGCGGGTCAGGGGAATGAACACTTTGCGCGAATAAGAGATTACATTGCCGTGATGCCGATCGCGTAGCGCCGCCGCTGCCTGCATCAGCGCCGGAAGATCATTGCAATCGGCAAGTACGAGCGCATCTTCGGCCGCGAGCTGCGAGCCTTCACCTACCCCCTCGCGGGGCTTGGAGTTGGTGAACGGGACCGTGTTCATGACTCAATTCCGTGCGCGAATTGCCGGGCGCCAGCGTGCAGCCGCGAGGCAATCCCGCGTTCACATAGATAGACGCAGCTCTTGGTGCTTGTCGGCATCGCAAGAAACGACACGAGATCTTCCGGCCGATCGAGATCGAAACCGATCTCCGGCAGCCGCAGGATACGCGGAGCGAGGCCGCGCGCGAGAGCAGCTTTCTGATGGCGAAAAAAGCTCTGCGGACCAAAGGACGGCGGGACTGCATCGACGGGCGTCAGTGCCAGCGCGTTGGTGCCCATATCCGCAAGCGCCGGAACCAAGGTGGCGCTCGGCGCCGGTGCCATCGCCGCGAGGATTTGCCGGACGGCGGCCGGCGTCAGCAGCGGAACATCGGCGGGGATTGCGATCATTCCCGCAGCGCCTTCTGTGGCAAGGTGTCGCGCCGCGAGCTCAATCGCCCCATTGGGGCCGGCATGGCGAAGGTCGGGGATCACGCGGCCACCGGCTGCCTGCGCGCACGCGGCAAGCTCGGCATCGCGGGTGACCACCACGACGCCGGCGAGAGCCTCGACGCGGACGAGAGCCGCGAGCACGTCCTCCAGCATCGCGACTGCAAGGCCGCGGCGCTCCTTAGCGTTCAGCGCCGGTGCAAGCCGGGACTTGGCGTCGGCGAGGTCCTTGGCCGGCACCACCGCCCAAATTCCACTATCGTGCATGCGTGACCCTCCCGCCCACACGAGGCCCGATCCGCGCGGCGAATGCAAGGGCGCGTCGGGCCAGGGCCTCACGGTCGTCCAGGTCGAGCATCAAGGTCCGGGTCACCTCGACGGCGAGGCCGAGGCCATGCGCTTCGTCACGGTCAGCATCGTCGATCACCAGCCCGTCGATCAGGCCCCTATAGTGCTCGACGATCTTGCGCTGCGTGGGTTCGAAGCCGAACTCGGCCATGATCTTCGTAGTCGGTCCTTTGACCGCTCGCCGTGCGATCAGCGGCGAAACCGCGACGATCGGTGCCGACGTGCTTTCGAGCGCCGCGCGTAGCGGGGGCATCGACAGAATCGGATCGACGCTGAGGAACGGGTTCGAAGGACAGATCACGATCGCATCCACTAAATCGTCGGCGAAGAGCCGCATCAATGCGGAGTTCGGGCGCGCGGTCTCGGCACCCTGGAACCAAATCCGTCGCACCTTCGGGGCGCAGCGCAATCGAACGAAATAGTGTTGGAATGGCAGCACGCCCATATCGGTCTCGAGCATCGTTCGCACGGGATCGTCGGCCATGGGCAATAGCTCAGCCGCGACGCCGAGACGTTCGGCGAAATCCCGCGTGATTTGGGTCAGACTCTCGCCCGCCGCAAGCCGCCGCGTTCGCTCCACATGAATTGCGAGGTCGGCATCACCGAGGCGAAACCAGGTCTCGCTACCCAGGCTTTCCATCGCAGCCATGAAATTCCAGGTCTCGCCGCGCCGACCCCAACCGGTCTCGGGATTGTTGAGGCCGGCAAGGGTGTAGAGGACGGTGTCGATGTCGGGGGAGATGTGCAAACCCAGATGCTCGAAATCGTCGCCGGTGTTGACGACGAGCACGAGGCGTCCCGGCGGCAGCACGCGGGCAAGCCCCAGCGCGAGCTTGGCGCCGCCGACGCCTCCGCAAAGGGCGACGATCGTGCCGCGAAGTTGCGTGCGCGTGGTCATCAGGGAAAGAGGTCCAGCTCTCGCGGCCGGATCAGCGCTCCGGCCGGATTCGCGGGCCGCGCGCCCCAGTCAAGGCCGCGCACGAGGATCGCGGGTTGACGCTCCGCCGCCTGGCCCATCAGCAGCGACGCCGCGGCCGCGATCTCGTCGGCAAAGGCAATCTGCGTCACGCGCAAGGCACGGCCGAAGAGATCGGGCTCGCCCACCATGTCGATGAGTGCCGGCAACCCCGCGGCTCCAAGCGCCACGCCGGTTACGCCGTTGCGCCATGCGCGGCCGAAGCTGTCGTTTATGATAACGGCGAGCGGCACGCTGAACGCCGAATCGAGCCGGTGTTTCAACGCCGCAGCGCTGGCATCGGGATCGGCCGGCAACAGCAGCACTCGGTCCTCGACGCCCTCATGCTCGATGTTGGATTGATCGACGCCGGCGTTCGCCATCACGAATCCGCTGCGATGCCGCGTGATTACGACCCCGCGCGTGCAGCGCATCACCTCCGTCGTCTCGCCAAGGATGACCTCGATGAGGCGTGGGTCCTTGCCGGACTGCGCAGCGAGCTCCTTCGCGCGCTCGGAGGGAACGACATCGGCGATGCGGCAATAGCGGTCTTCGGCCTTGGAGACGATCTTCTGCGCGACGACAATCACATCATGGGCACGGGGTGTCAGTCCGCTGGTGCGGATGCCATCAACAAGCAGCGCCGCCAAATCATCGCCGGGCTCGACCAACGGTAATCCGCGCAAGGCGATCAGTTCGACGGTGCTCGCAGCCATAATGCGGCCTCGCGGTCAATCCTCGGTGTCGAAAGCGCCGGCGATGGCGATCCCGGCGCCGTCCACCCTATAGCGCTAGGTGATGCCGATGAGGGCTCTGCTCAGCCAAGCCTCATCTCGGTGAGCGGCAGCACGCGTACCCCCGCGGCTTCGAGCCCATGGCGCACGGCGCGCGCGGCGATCACCGCCGTCGGCTCGTCGCCGTGCACGCAGAGGCTGTCGAGCTTGCGCCGTAGATGCTTCCCGTTGCGCGATACGATCTCTTCGTTCAATACCATGTGCACAACGCGATTCTTGATCTCCTCGGGGTCGTGCAGCACCGCGCCCTTGATCTTGCGCGAGGTCAGATTGCCGTCATCGTCATAAAGGCGGTCGCAGAATCCCTCGCGCGCCAGCGGCAGCTCCAGCTTGATCGCGGCGGCCTCCATCTCCGAACCCGCGAGCGCCACGTAGATGATGGAGCGATCGATCGTCTTCATCGCGCGGCCGATCGCGAGCGCAATCTCGATGTCTTCGGCCGCCATGTTGTTGAGCGCGCCGTGCGGCTTCAAATGCGTCACTTTCATGCCCGCATAGGCCGCCATCCCCTGCAACGCCCCGATCTGGTAGGCGATCATGTATTCGAGGTCGCGGTTGTTCATGTCGATACGGCGACGGCCGAAGCCCCAGAGGTCGTTGAAGCCGGGATGGACGCCGATGCTAACGCCTTTTTCCTTCGCCCGCATGATCACGCGATGCATCGTGTTGGGGTCGCCGGCATGAAAGCCGCAGGCGATGCTGGCGGAGCCGATAATGTCGAGCAGCGCGTCGTCGTCGCCGATCTTGAAGGCGCCAAAGCATTCGCCCATGTCGGCGTTGAGGTTGACTTCCTTGGCCATGGCTCCTCTCTCTGTGGCGATCGGCGGAGGATCGCAAGACTGCGGCGGTTGCGGTCAGCGGTCAACCCCGATTGCCCACCGCCGGCGCCCGCAATCGAATGGTCCTAACATCAGGACGATGATAAGATATTCATTGCGCGCCCGGCAACGCCGTCATGGACCGGCGGCCGGATCCGAGCGGAGGCAGCGGTGTCGGTCAGAGTGTTGAGCAGCGGCGACACGGCGCTGGTGGTCGAATTCGGCGACCGCATCGATCGCGCGCTCAGCGAACGTGTGTTGGCGCTGCGCGCCCGCGTCGATCAGGCCGATATCGCGGGGGTAATCGAGACCGTCCCGACCTTCCGCTCACTTATGGTGCATTACGATCCGCTGCGCGTCGGCGCGGCGGGGCTCAAGGCCGTGATCGAGACCTTGTTGGAGGGTGCGGTATCGCCCAATCAAAAGCGCCGGCTCTGGCGCGTGCCGGTCTGCTATGAAGGCGAACTCGCACCCGACCTGGACGAAGTCGGGGAACGGACCGGGCTTGGAACGAGCGAGGTCGCGGCGCTGCATGCGAGCGCCCGCTACCACGTCTACATGGTGGGTTTCCTCCCGGGCTATCCCTACATGGGAGACTTGCCTCGCCCGTTGCATCTTCCGCGGCGGGCGGACCCCCGCGTCCGCGTACCGCCGGGGTCGGTCGCAATCGCGACCGGAATGACGGCGATCTATCCGGTCGAAAGTCCGGCTGGATGGCACCTGATCGGTACGACGCCGATCCGCATTTTTGATCCGGGAGTACAGCCGCCGGCCCTGTTTGCGCCGGGCGACGCCGTGGAATTCGAAGCGATCGGCCGCGCCGCCTTCGATCGCCTGCGTGCCGCCGCTGAGAACGGCGAACACCGCCTTGCGCCGAGCGACATCGCCGAATGAGCGCGCTCTCGGTCCTGGCGCCGGGCTTGCACTCAACGATCCAGGATCGTGGCCGCTACGGCTATCAGGCGTTCGGCGTCCCGGTTTCGGGCGCGCTTGACGGCGAAAGCCACGAGATCGCCAACCGCCTCTCCGGGAATGCCGCCGATGCGGCGTGCCTGGAGATTTTTTACCAAGGTCCGACGATGGAAGTGGAGGCCACCTCCGTGCGAATCTCCGTGGCGGGAAGCGGCGCGGAGATCGAGCTCCTGGGTCAGCAGAGCCGCCGCCTCGGCGGCTGGCGCAGCGTGACGCTCGCGCGCGGCTCTCGATTTCGTGTGCGCGGCCCCGCTGCTGCCTGTGCCTATCTCGCGGTGGACGGCGGCTTTCCAGTGGCGCCGGTGCTCGGCAGCGCGTCGACGTTCGTGCGCGGCGGATTCGGTGGTTGGCGCGGCCGTGCGCTGCAAGCAGGCGACCGCCTGCCGCTCAACCGCGATAGCGCGGAAGATCGCCAAGAGCTGGCGCTGCCAACGCCACCCGACACCAACGACGAGCGGGCGATACGCGTGGTGCTCGGTCCGCAGCAAGATTATTTCACGGGTGCCGCGATCGAGACGTTGCTCAGCGCGAAATTTCGGGTCTCGCAGCAGGCCGACCGCATGGGGCTTCGTCTCGATGGCGCCACCCTCGCGCACCGCGGCGACTACAATATCGTCTCCGACGGCATCGCCACCGGCGCGATCCAAGTCCCGGGCTCCGGTCAGCCGATCCTGCTGTTGGCCGATCATCAGACCACGGGCGGCTATCCCAAGATCGCCACCGTCATTTCGGCGGACTTGCCGCTGGTCGGCCGCCGTCGTCCCGGGGATCGCATTCGCTTCGCCGCTGTCGACGTGGCGGAAGCCGAGAATCTGCGGCGCGTACAACGCGCTGCGCTCGACGCCTTGATCGCGACTGCGGTGCCGGCACATCCGATGATCGGGCTCGATCTCGATCGACTGCACCAGGCCAATTTGATCAGCGGCGTGGTGTTCGATCACTGAGCCATGAGAGCGCGACCATGAGCCAATTGGCGAAGACGCTGCGCATGAGCCAGATGCCGCTCTACCTCCAGGTTGCGGCTGTACTGCGCCGGCGCATCGAGGATGGGCACTGGTCGGCCGGCGAAAAAATTTCCACGATCGAGGAATTGCAAGTGGAGTTCGGCGTGGCGCGCGTAACCGTGCGGCAGGCGGTTGAACTCCTGGAGAAGGAAGGGTTGGTGCGGCGCGAACAAGGCCGCGGCACCTTCGTTGCCGCAGCGGTCGAAAATCCTCGCTGGCTGACCCTTGACGCGAGCTGGTCGTCGCTGATCGGCACCATCAAGCACAACGTGCCCAAATTCCTCGCGGTCGGCGCCTCGGATGCAAAACCGCGCCTAAGGTCTGGCGAAGGCAACCTTGCCGACGATTATGTCCACTTGCGCAGCGTGCAATATCGCGGCGCACGCGCCTATGCGCTCGTGAATGTACAATTGGCGAGAGAGGTCTATGAGCGTGATTCCGAAGCGTTCCGCCGCCATGCCGCGCTACCGATCGTGGCCGGGATGCGCGACGTCAAAATTGCGTCGGCGCATCAGACACTCGTTATCGGCAGTGCCGATCCGGAAACCGCGCGCTTGCTCAAGTTGCCGGTCAATGCTCCGACGGCGGAGGCGCACTGCGTTGTGATCGATCGGCACGGCATCGCGATTTATGTGGCCGACATCACCTATCGCGGCGACTGCATCCGGCTCGAGACCACGCTCTATAGCGACGAGCGGCACGGAGGTCGATAGGATGGCACGGGAAATTTAGGCGTTCAATGCAGCCGCAGAAATTCGCGCGGCGGGCGATCGTGCCGGCGAGCACCTACCATGTCCTGTGGGCATTGGTCGTGACGTACCTTGGCTACCATATCTGATATAGGTTTCTGCCATGGACGACTCACAATCCCTATTCTCCGTCCTGCGCCAATCGGCTGACGCCGAGGCTGTCGCCGCGATCGAGCGGTTGGTGCGCGACGGAAGCGACCGCGAGCTCAACCGCGTGAACGTCCTCTCTTTCGCCGCCAAGGCGGGACTTGACGAAGAGCGGACGATCGCGGCCTTTCTGCACGCGGCTCGCCTTGGGCTTTTTGAGCTCTCCTGGAACGTCCTCTGCCCGGGCTGCGGCGGGGTCTTGGAAGCCAGCGCCACGCTCAAGACCGTTAAGCACGAGGAATACACCTGCGCCCTTTGTGCCGCGGGTTATCGACCGACGCTCGACGAAATGGTCGAGGTGACTTTCACCGTGAGCCCGCGGGTTCGTCGCATCGCCGCGCACTCTCCGCATGACTTGCCGGCGAGCGAATATTTCCGCCAGATTTTCTGGAGCTCAGCTCTCGACCTTCCCGAGGGATCGCTCGACGACTTGTTCAACGAAGTGACACTGGAGCAAATCGAGCTGCCGCCAGGAGAAAAGGCGCTGGTCTCCCTGCAGCTCCCGGCCCAATTCATTATCATCATCGATCCGGTGACTCACGCGGCGCAATTCGTCGACGTCAAGGGCGAGCCCACGCGCGAGCGGCAGAATCTGTCGATGATCTTCAACAAGGTGCGCGCACCCACGGGCAACATTCAGCTTCGCCCGGGGCCCCTGCGTCTCTCGCTCGACAATCGCACGGACGTACGTGTGCTGCCCGGCGTGTGGATCGCCGGCGACAAGCTTCACGAATTCATCGGCAAGCGTAAAGCGTTCCTGACCGCAAAGCGTCTGCTCACCAACCAGACCTTCCGCGACATCTATCGCACGGACACGCTGGACGTCGATCAGCGGCTCAAGATCACCAGTCTCACTTTCCTGTTCACCGATCTCAAGGGTTCGACCGAACTCTATGAGCGGGTCGGCGACTTGGTCGCCTTCGACCTCGTGCGGACCCACTTTCAGGCGCTCAACGAGATCGTGGCCGCAGAGGCGGGCGCCGTCGTCAAGACCATCGGCGATGCGGTGATGGCGACGTTTCCGACGCCCGACCGCGCGGTGGCTGCGGCGCTTCGGATGCGCGAGGCGATGCGCCGGCTCAACGACGAGCGCGGGCGCGAGGATTTGCTACTCAAGATCGGTATCCACGAAGGACCGTGCCTCGCGGTCGTGCTCAACGATCATCAGGACTACTTCGGCCAGACCGTGAACATTGCCTCGCGGGTACAGGGGCTCGCGACGTCGCGCTCGATTTTCGCGACCGAGCCGGTTGTCGACTATCCACAGACCTCGGCGCTGCTCGAAACCAAGGGCCTCATTCCACAGCGTCAGCAGCGAGTGCTGTCCGGTATCACGGACGAGATGAGCGTCTACGAGATCGCCTGATCGTCGCTAACCCAATCGAGATGGCTTCCAAAGCAAGTCCGCGACGGTCCGCCGCGTCGCGGGTTTGCCGCCGTCCGCGGGCCATCCCAGGGTGATCAGCGCCTGTGGCTCCCAGCCGCTCGGCAAACCCAAGGCCTCGGCCACGACTTCAGGGCAGAACAGCGGCGCGCACATCCAGCAGGCGCCGAGACCCTCGACATGGGCCGCCAACAGCAGGTTTTGCGCGGCCATGGCCGTGCTCTGCACGGCCATCAGGTGCTCGGCTTCTTGGCGCGCATCGCGATAGCGGTCCATCTCGCTCATGTCTACCGCCACCACGATCACCGATGCGGCGCCGGTGATCCGCGCGTAGGAACGCGCCACGTCCTGCTCGATCGCGGCTGCGGGATCTCCGTCGCGAAGCCGATCGGCGTGCAGTCGGTCGCCCATGGCTCGCGCAAGACGGTCTTTCCAGGACGCATCCTCAATCAGCGCAAAGCGCCAGGGCTGGCGATTGTGCGCGGAGGGCGCCCAGCGTGCCGCATCGAGCAGGCGCGCGATGATCGCCGGGGGGATTGCCTCGGCGCGATAGCGCCGGATCGAGCGCCGTCCCGCGACAAGCTCGCGGAACGCCGCCGCTCTGTCGCGGCTCGTCATCGCGTGGGCGCTAACCGAGCACCTGGAAGTGTGCGTCGGTGATCTTGCCTAGCTTGCCGTTGATCGGGAGGATGTCCTGCGGACAGGCCGACATCGCGACGATGCAGTCCATCCTCGCCCGCAGGATCACATAATCGCCGGGCTTCGACACCGGCTCGCCCCAGGAGGTCTTGCCCTCGCGGTCCACGGGTATGTTCATCCAGAGATTGAGCGGCGCCGGCACTTCAGGCGCGGCGATTCCGAGTTGGCGCATCCCCGCGATCAGATTGTCGGTGCAGTTGTCGTGATACTCCTTGCACCCGAGCAATCCGTACCGGTAGTCGTCGCAGGCGGCCATCAAGGTATCGTGGATGCCGGGCGAGGTATCCTCCTCGAAATGCAGAATCGGTCGACGCCGGTTGGTGTAGAGGTCGTGCCCCTTGCGCGGAAAAATCGTGCCGATGGTCGGTCGCGTGTGCTCCATGGACATGAACTCCGGCAAATAATCGGCGCCGAAGGCCCAGGTATCAACCACCTGGGTTCCCGCGGTGTTGATGATCTTGATCGCCTGGCCCTTGGTCAGGCGCACGGCGCGGCCTTTGCGCGCGGGAACGGTCATGAGGTCACTCGTAGACATGGGATTATCTCGCTTCGTTTTGTGTTGGGGAACTGATCTCGTGGAGATACCAGGCGACGTATCGGCTGGTATTAGCCTCCATGGGCGCGTAGGGGCCGGGCGCATAGTAGCGGGACGCGACCCCCAACTGGTTCTGCTCGATGATGCGCTGATCGGCCTCGCTGGTGACGCGCCACAGCCAGGTGAGCTTCGCCGGGTCAAAATCGGCACCGGACCGGGCGTCCTCGCGCACAAGCCAGATCACTTCGATCTCCGTCCGATCGACTGCGCGCGGCAGAAAACGATAGATCACGCCGTGATCGGCGTAGGCGAGAAAGAAGCTGGCGGGGCCGAAGTGCACCGAGGTGGCGCCGCCATCATGTCCCCGCAGATTCCCCATCAACGGAGCGACGCGGCGGCCATCTTCGCTTCCGGTCTCGACGCCCTCATAGAGGGGATACCGGAATCCGAAGACTGCTTCTTCGCCCGAGTCCGAGGACTTCCAGTGATTTCGCGTCGGCGCGTCGGTCCCAAGCGCCGCCGCGCGCATCCGCAATTGCTGGTTCATCCTCTCGATGCGCGCCGGCGGCTGTTCGAGCGCATGCAGCCGCGAGTATTCAGGATGCGCCGGTGCGCAGTGATAGCATTCGAGATAATTCTCGACCGCGAGCTTCCAATTGGCGGCGATCGGATAACGCTCGCGGTGCGCGACGCGCGCGCGGGCCCAGTCAAAGGGACCGAGGCAGGTTTGCAAGGTCGCTTCGGCATTGTCGAGGCTGAGCGGAGCCTCTGCCAAGGACATCAGAATCAGTCCCTCGATGACGCGGAGGTGCAGCCGTCTTAGCCCGTGCGACGCGAGATCGAAATCTCCGGGCATGTGCCGCGCCGCCTCCAGCTTCCCGTCGAGGCCGTAAGTCCAGCCATGATAGGGACAGATCAGCGAGGCCGTCCGGCCGCTTTCCTCGGCGCAAATTCGGGATCCGCGGTGTCGACAGACGTTGACGAACGCCCGCAAATCCCCGTCCTCGCCGCGAAGGATAATCGCGGATTCGCCGGCAATTTCGACCGTCTTGAAGTCGCCCGCCGCCCTGAAGCCGCTGACGTGCCCGACGCAGAGCCAATGGCGTAGAAAAATCCGCTCTATGTCGCGGCGGAAGAGCACGGGATCGCGATAGAACGGCTGCAGCAGCGAAGACCTCGGCGGCTGCGCCTCGATGAGCGCCGCAATCTCCCGCTCGCCACTCTCGCTCATTCGCCTTTCCGATGTCGCCTCAGGCGCGATTGGCCAGCGCATTGGCGACGCGGCGCTGGAATTCGTGCGTCGTCGTCTCATGATAGGGCGAGAAATGGGCGTCGTGGTATCCGGGAGAGCGGCGGCCCACCTGCATGCCCTGGACCACGCCGATGTCCTCGAGGTTGGTCTTGGTCCAAAGCTCCACCACCTTGCCGCGCGCCGGCGCAAACTCGCTCGAGAGCGCGCGCTGACCCACGAAATAGAAGTGGAAAGTTTCCTTGGTGCGCTCCGGCGCCACCGGTTCGACGCTGAACAAGAAGAGGTAATCCGGGTGCAGACCGAACATCAGATTCGGAAGCACTGTCGGATAATCGGCCACGCGCTGCTCCGCCTCCGAGAGTCCCGGAAAGCGCGGGAGATCGGAATGTCCGGCGGTACCGGGCACATAGTTGGTGCTGGCCTGTCCGAGGAACAGATCCTCGACGACGCTCAGATGCGCCTCCATGCGCGAGGTCGTGTTGAGCGTCGGATGCGCAAAGGGCAGGTGATAGCTCTCAAGGAAATTCTCGACCGCAAGCTTCCAATTGGCGGCGAGATCGAATTCGCAGGAATATCCATGCCGCAACTGTGCCAGGTCGTATTTAGCCCAGCGTTTCGTCAGGGGCTTCATGTGCTCGACGAGCGGCGGCGCGTTGCCCGAGATGTTGACGAACACCAGGTCATTCCAGGTCTCCGCGCGCACGGGCTCGATCCCCATGCGCGAGCGGTCGATGCTAGGGCTCGAATGGTCCTCGGGTCCGTTGAAGCACGGTGTGAGCGCGAGCCTCCCGTCCAACTCGTAGGTCCAGGAATGATAGCGACAGACCAGCTTGGGGCGGCGCTTCTGCGGCTCGGTTACGAGCTGCGTGCCACGGTGGCGGCAGACATTGTGGAAGGCTCTGATCCCGCCCTTCTGGTCGCGGAGCACCAGGATCGGCAGGCCCGAGACGGTGACCGGCAGAGCATCGCCGGGATCGGGAATCTGGGCCCCCAGTGCCGCGAAGGTCCAGCGCTCGCGAAACAGCGCCGTACGCTCGGCCTCGAGAAACTCGGGCGAAGTGTAAGCGGCATTGGGGAGACAGATCGCCTCGGCGGTCGGGCGGTTGATCGCCTCGATCGCCGCGGGAGTGAGAATATCACCGACGCGGGCCAAGACCGGCTCCTACAGGCATGCGGCCCCTGCGGCCGCCATAGGATGGTACACCAGTCGCCCTAGGCCAGCACTAACGGAGAAAACCCCGAAGGAGATTGTGGGGGGCCGATCGGGGATGAGGGGATGTGTTACACGAAAATGTCGTGTGTGCCGCGCACGCCTCTCCACGCCCAATCATCGCCTGGTGCCCTTTCAATCGGAACGTTGACTGCCCTGCCCTCAAGGCTTCGAATAAGGTTGGATCATGGGGTAAAGGAGCTGGCGGAGTGGCCACGAACGATCCGCTGTTGCGGGAATATCGACTGAAGCACCTGACCCTGCGCAATCGCTTCCTATCGACCGCGCACGAGCCCTTCTTCACCGAAGACGGCATGCCCAAGGACCGCTATCGCCTCTACCACGTGGAGAAAGCGCGCGGCGGCATTGCGCTCACCATGATCGGCGGCTCGACGGTGATCGCCCCCGACAGTCCCGCGGTGTTCGGTAATATCCTCGCCTACAAAGACGAGGTGGTGCCGTGGCTCCGGCGTCTCGCCGACGACGTGCATGGTGAAGGTGCCGCGGTCATGATTCAGCTAACCCATCTGGGTCGGCGCACGGTCTGGAGCAGGGACGACTGGCTTCCGGTGGTGGCGCCTTCGCCGGTGCGCGAGCCCGCCCATCGCGCTTTCCCCAAGACCATCGAGGATTGGGATATCGCGCGCATTCATCGCCACTATGCCGACGCCGCGGAGCGTTGCCGGAGCGCGGGTCTCGACGGTATCGAAATCGAATGCTACGGCCACCTTCCCGATCAGTTCTGGTCGCCCGCCACCAACAAGCGCGACGACGAGTATGGCGGCAGCCTCCAGAACCGAATGCGATTCTCGCTGGAGATGCTGCGCGCTATCCGCGCCCGGATCGGACCCGCCTTCATCATGGGCGTGCGAATGGTCTGCGACGAGGATTGGGAGCGCGGCCTCCCCAAGGAGGAGGGCGTCGAAATCGCGCGCCGCCTCGCGGCGAGCGGACTCATTGATTTCATCAATGTGATCCGCGGCCATATCGAGAGCGACGAGGCGCTTTCGCACGTGATCCCCGGCACGGGCGCGCGTTCAGCGCCGCATCTCGATTTCGCGGGCGAGGTGCGCAGCGCCACGCGCTTTCCGGTGTTCCATGCGGCGCGCATCCAAGACGTCGCGACCGCCCGTCATGCGATCGAGAGCGGCAAACTCGATATGGTCGGTATGACTCGGGCGCACCTCGCCGATCCACACATCGCGCGCAAGGTTATGGCGGGTCGTGAGCACGAAATTCGCCCGTGCGTCGGTATGGCTTACTGTATCGACCGCATCTACGCCGGCGGCGATGCGCTTTGCATCCACAACGCCGCGACCGGACGCGAAGCGACCATGCCGCACGTGGTCGAACGCGGCTTGGGCCCGCGCAAGAAGGTCGTTGTGGTGGGGGCGGGTCCGGGAGGGCTCGAGGCGGCGCGCGTTGCCGCGGCGCGGGGACACAACGTGGTGCTGCTAGAGGCGGCGGACCGGGCGGGCGGTCAGCTATTGCTGGCAGCAGGATTGAAGCGCCGCCGCGAGGTGCTCGGCATCGTCGATTGGCGGCTTGCGGAATGCGCGCGCGACGGGGTCGAGCTGCGGCTCAACACGCTCGCCGAGAAATCGCACGTGCTCGCCGAAAATCCGGACCTGGTGGTGATCGCGACCGGCGGCTTGCCCAACACGTCATTCCTCGACGCGGGGGGCGAGCTTGCCACCACGAGCTGGGACATTTTGTCGGGAGCCGCGAAGCCTGCGGAGTCCGTGCTGCTCTTCGACGACAATGGCGCGCATCCCGGAATGACCGCTGCCGAGTTCGTCGCCGAGGCGGGATCGGCACTGGAGATCGTGACACCTGAGCGCGTGCTTGCGCCGGAAGTCGGCGGGACCAACTATCCCGGCTATTTCAGGGCCTTCGCACGCCATGGGGTCACCGTCTCCCTGAACCTGCGCCTCGAGCGCATCCGGCGCGAGGGCAACCGCCTGGTGGCGACGCTCTACAGCGAGTATGACCGCTCGCGATGCGAGCGTCGCGTCGATCAGGTGGTGGTGGAGCATGGAACCTTGCCGCTGGACGATCTCTACTTCGAGCTGAAGCCGGACTCGCGCAATCTCGGCGAGCTCGATCACGCGGCGCTAGTCGCCAACCGCCCGCAGCGGCTCGAGCGAAATCCCGACGGCAAGTACCAGCTCTTCCGCATTGGCGATGCGGTGGCGTCACGCAACATTCACGCCGCCGTGTTCGACGCGCTGCGGCTGCTGAAGGACCTCTGATGAGCGAGCAAGGCATCGGCGCTCGCGTGCCGCGCAAGGAAGACGCGCGGCACCTGCACGGGCGCGGCAATTTCGTCTCGGACATGATCCTGCCGGGACAGCAGGAGATCGCCTACCTGCGCAGCCCGGTTGCCCATGGCCGGCTCATGCAGGTGCGCAAGCCGCGGGGATACGAGCACGCGGTATTCTTGCGCGAGGATATGGATGACGTGCTTCCGATCGTCGCGCGCTCGACGCTTCCGGGTTATCGCGTATCCGAGCAACATCCGCTGGCGCACGGCAAGGTCCGCTTTGTCGGCGAGCCGATCGCGATGGTGGCGGCGTCGTCGCGCGCCGAGGCCGAGGACATCGCCGAAGCGATCGAGCTGGAGATCGAGGATCTGCCGGCGCTCGTGGACGCGCATCAAGCACGCGCCGACACCACCGTTCGCCTGCATGAGGAGTGGCCGGACAATCTCTTCATTACCATGAACTACGAGAACGGGTTCGATGCGCTCGCGGCCACCGCGCCGGTGGTGGTGCGGCGCGAAGCGGCGCTCTCGCGCCAAGCCATGGTGCCGATGGAAGGAAAGGCGGTGCTCGCTTACTGGGATGAGCGCGCCGACCAGCTCATGGTCTATTCCTCGACCCAGACGCCGCACATGATCCGAATCGGGCTTGCGGAAACCTTGGGCCTCGACGACGCAATGGTTCGCGTGATCTCGCCCGACGTTGGCGGCGCTTTCGGCTACAAGTGCATCCTGCAGCCCGAGGAAATCTGCGTCGCGTGGCTCGCGCGAAAATTCCGGCGTCCGTTCCGCTATGTGGAGGACCGGCGCGAGCATCTGATCGCCGGCGCCAATGCGCGCCAGCATCACTATCGCATGACGGGCTATGCGGACAAGAACGGCCGTCTGCTTGCGCTCGATGCCGAGATCACCATCGACGGCGGCGCATATTCCATGTGGCCCTACACCGTGGGTCTTGAGACCGGGCAGGCCACCGGCAACCTGCCGGGCCCCTATGATTTCCGGGGATATCGCTGCAAGACCGCGTGCGTTGCCACCAACAAGCCGGGATTTCTCCCGTACCGCGGCGTCGCGAGGACCGGTGTCTGCTTTGCGATGGAGTTGATGATCGACGCGATTGCCCGCGAAGTAGGGCGCGAGCCCTGGCAGGTTCGCCGCGACAATCTCGTGCCCGCGGCGGCGATGCCCTACGACAATGTTGCCCGCAAGCATTACGACAGCGGCGACTATCAGCGCGCCCTCGACCTCGCCCGCGAGAAGATCGATCTCGACCGTTGGCGCGCGCGTCAGCGCCGCGGCGAGAACGACGGGCGTCTGATCGGCGTGGGCTTTGCCAGCTATTGCGAGCAATCGGCGCACGGAACCAGCGTGTTCGCGGCCTGGGGGCTGGCGCTCGTGCCGGGCTACGACCAGGCAACCGTCCGGATCACGCCCGGCGGCGGCCTCGAAATCCGCGTGGGCGTGCATTCGCACGGACAGGGCATGGAGACAACCCTCGCGCAGGTCGCGCACGAGGCGATCGGGATCGACATCGCGCGCATCAAGGTGGTTTTGGGCGACACCGGCATCACGCCCTATTCCACGGGGACCTACGCGTCGCGCAGCATGGTGATGGCGGGAGGCGCGGTGGCGCGCGCCTGTGAGGCGTTGATTCCGCGCCTGACCCTGATCGGCGCGCATCTCATGCAGTGTGCCACCAACACCGCTCGGTATGCCAAGGGCGCTGTGACGGGACCGCAGGCCTCGGTCACCGTCGCGGAGATCGCCGACGCCTGGTACCGCCTGCCCTATCGCTTGCCGCCCGATGTCGATTTGGGCGGCCTCGAAGCGACCATGGCGTACCGGCCGACCGTCGATACCGGTGCGTTCAGCTATGCCTCGCACACCGCCGTGGTCGCGGTCGATCCGGCGCTCGGCGAGGTGGAGATCCTCGATTACGTCATCGTCGAGGATTGCGGCACCATCGTGAACCCTATGGTCGTCGAAGGGCAAATGCTCGGCGGGGCCGCACAGGGGATCGGCACCGCGCTTTACGAGGAAAGCACTTATGATGCGAACGGCCAGCCGCTTGCCTCCACCTTCGCCGATTACCTGCTGCCGGGCGCAACGGAAATACCGGCAATGCGAATTTTCCATTTGGAGACTCCCTCGCCCTACACCGCCTTCGGCATGAAGGGCATGGGCGAGGGTGGCGCGATCGCGCCGCCGGCCGCGATCTTCAACGCCGTCAACGACGCGCTGCGCGGACTCGGTGTCGAGATGACGGAGACACCGCTAAGCCCGAAGCGACTGCTCGCGGCGATTGAGCGCGCCAAGGCCCCCGCATGAAGGCGGCGGCATTCGACTACGCGCGGCCTCGAACACTCGACGAAGCGGTCGCTCTCCTCGCCGACGGGAATGGTGCGGCAAAGGTGCTCGCGGGTGGACAGTCGCTGGGCCCAATGCTGAATCTGCGGTTGGCTCGGCCACGCCTTCTGGTGGACATCTCGCGCCTGCCGGAGCTGCGCCGGATGCACGAGGCCGACGACCATTGGGAGATCGGCGGCGGCGTGACCCATGCGGAGATCGAGGACGCTGGCGCCCGTTTGCGCGGCGCCGAGGTGCTCGCGCGTGTCGCAGGCGGCATCGCCTATCGTTCCGTGCGCAATCGCGGCACCATCGGCGGCAGCGTCGCCCACGCCGATCCTGCGGGGGATTGGCTCGTGGTATTGGCGTCGCTCGGCGCTTCGATCCGTGCGCGCGGTCCCGCGGGCGAGCGCGATGTTTCGTCCGATCGGGTGATGAAAGCCGCCTTCACCACCGAGCTGCGCGATGACGAGATCATCGCGACGGTGCGGGTGCCGAAACTCGCATCGGCTGCCCGGTTCGGCTATTTCAAGTTCTGCCGCAAAGCCGGTGAATTTCCGGAGGCGAGTGCTGCCGTGTTGCTCGATCCGGAGCGAAGATCGGCGCGGGTTTTCCTGGGTGCACTCGAGGGCGCGCCGCGGCCGCTGCCGGAGCTCGCGCAAGCGCTGATACACCAGGGCGCCGCCGCTGCCATTGAAACGGCGGCAGTCGATGCCGTGCGCGGCATCGGCGATTTCGATGCACCGGAGTTGAGGATGCGCGCGGCGGTATTGCGGCGCGCGCTCAGCCAGGCATTCCCGCAATGACCGCGATTTCGCTCACGGTCAATGGGCGTCGGGTTAAGGCCGAGGTGGCGCCGCGCACGCATCTCGCCGATTTCCTGCGCGAGCATCTGCGGCTCACCGGCACCCATCTGGGCTGCGAGCATGGCGTCTGTGGCGCCTGCACGGTACTGGTCGAGGATAAGCCGGTTCGCGCGTGCATCACCTATGCCGTTGCCTGCGACGGGTTCGACGTGCGCACCATCGAGGGCTTCGAGGACGACGGGGTGATGGCGGAGCTGCGAACGGCATTCTCGCGTGAACACGGGCTGCAATGCGGCTTCTGTACCGCGGGGATGCTGATCATGGCGCGCGACGTCGTGCGGCGGTTGCCTGGCGCGGACGAACGCCGTATCCGAGCCGAGCTCGCGGGCAATCTCTGCCGGTGCACCGGGTATCTCGGGATCGTTCGGGCGGTGACCAGTGTCGGGGGAGAAGGGCATAAGTCTGTTTCTGCTCCCAGCGAAGTGCCTCGACCAGAAATAACAGCCGCGCCGGCTCCGGTGGCAGCCGCTGCCGCGATGCCTCTCGCGCCCGTCTCACGATCGTCAACGGCTGTAAACGAGACCAAGACCCGCGATGCCCGCACGCATATCGAGGAAAGCTTTGTGGTCCTGGCGCCGCTCGCCGCCGCATGGGCGGCGCTTGCGGATTTTCCGGCGGTTGCGCAGTGCCTCCCCGGTGCCGAGCTGACCGAGCACACCGTGGATTCGGCGCGCGGGCGCCTCAAGGTGAAGATCGGCCCGATCGCCGCCAGTTTCGCGGGGTCGGCCACGGTGCGGCGCGACGAGCCGTCGCACACCGCGGAGGTCAAGGGTGCCGGTAGCGACGGTCTCTCGCACACGCGCACGCGCGGCGACCTCACTTATCGCCTCGTGACGGAAGGACCGGAGCGGACCCGCGTCGAGGTGGCGCTCGATTACGATCTCCAGGGGCCGCTCGCGCAATTCGCGCGCTCCAGCCTCGCGCGCGATCTCGCGGCGCGGATTATGGCGGAGTTCGCGGCAAATCTGAACGCGAGGCTGGGTGCCGGCGCAACGGAGGTCCGGCCTCAAGCGGCATCGCTCAACGTTTTCCAGTTGCTCTGGCAGGTGCTTCGGGAGCGGCTCGGTTGGCTCTTCGGTCGGTAAATCACACGGGAAACACCAGCGCCGTATCGATCATCAGGGAATCGTAGACGCAAATCCGCTCCTTGAGGCGAAGTCCGCCCTCCCGACGCGCGAAGCGATCATGATAGCGTCCCACCTGTTGCAAGGTGGTTTTCTCGTCGACCAGGGTTTCAAAGAGGGTGTAGTTGGCGGTCGCCGCGATCTCGCCCGTGGCCGAGAGGCCGAGCACGCGCACATTGCTCACCTGGTGCAAAAGATAGCGCGGCGCGAACATCGTGGTCTTGGCGATGGCGAGCGCGCGGTCGCGGAGCATGGCGATGCCCTCGCAGTGGACGAGCCCGACCGGCAAGCCGGCATCGGCGTTCTCGCGCCCGGTGATCCGATAGATTGCGTCCTCGGTGAAGAAGCGCGGCCATTCCTCCACCTGGCCCGCGTCGAGCACTGCCGCATACTCGCTGTTGAACTCCTCGATCTCCAGCCGAAGCTCGCGCAGGTTCGGCGCCGGGCCGACGCCCTCGCCCATCAGAGGCCCATCACGTCGCGATAGTGGCGATAGAGCGAGCGGATCGCGGCTTCGGTGATGATATGTTCGGTGGTGCCCTCTTCGCTGCCGCCCAATGCCACCACCGATTCCTCCGAGCTTGAGCGCTGCATGCCCTGCTGCACGAAGCGCATCGCCTCGTTGTCCTCGATGCCGAGGAAGCCCGAGGGGCCCATCAGGTTGCCTTGGCGCAGCCGGTGCCGCGTCATCTCCTCGCTATCGCCCTCGTAGCCGAACATGGTCCAGATCATCAGGAATTCATTGGGGCCGCGCGGCACGATTTGACGTACCCCCAAGGTGTTGAGCTCGCGCTGCACCACGAAATTGGGCCAGATCGTCTGCATCGTGACCGACCACGGCGAATCGAATTCGCGCACATAGTCGAGGAAGCGGGGGTCGTTGAGGCGCAAGGTGTCGGAGAAAGCGCGCATCTCCTTCCTCGATGCGCTGTCGACCTTGGGCCCCTCCGGTGGCCGCGCCGATGCCATGGTGCCGTGACGGCCGGAAGCATCAACCACCATCGCGGACTTGTTGCCGGCCACTAGAAGCCCGAATGTCACCAGGAACGCATGCAACAAGGTCGCATGATAGGGGTCTTTCAGATTCTCGTGGTACATCTTCCAATTCGCGGGCACGGTATTGCGGTAATAGCCCAAGAGCTTCAATTTCCGCCCGTCGAAAGTCGCATCGAAATCGCGCAGGATCTCCGGTCCAAGATAGGATTCGAGACTCTCCATATCGGGATCAAACGAGGCGAACACCACGCCGCGGCGCGTCGTGACCTTGAGCTTGCGCAGTCCATGCTCTTCGAGCCGGAAATTCTTGGGCATGCCGCCTTTGTTCTGAATCCCGCGCCGGAACGGAACCGCCGCGAGATTGCCCGCGAGATCGTAGGTCCATTGGTGATAGGGACAGACCAACTCGGTCGCCTTGCCGACATGGGCGCGGCAGAGCTCGGCGCCGCGATGCGCGCAGCGATTCTCGAACACGTGGATCGCGCCCTCGCGGTCGCGCGTCACCACCACCGGCGTCGGCCCGACGAAGCTGCGCTTGAATGAACCGGGCTCCGGCAGCTCCGCTTCCAGTGCCACGAAATTCCAGGTGCGACCGTGGAAAATGCGCTCGATCTCGCGCCGGTAGATTTCTTCGCTCGTATAAACCCAGTCGGGGATGCGGCTCAGCCCCTCTGCGGGCCAGCGGAGCTCTGTCGCGGTGTCGTTGGGTCTTTCGGGCACACTGTCGGGCATGGCCTCAGCTCCTGTGGCGCTGATTGCGCTAGGATACGTCCCGGCGATACCGCACGCAAACGCGCCTCTTTGTCACGGCGCCTCCCGGCGCTATCGTCTCTTGCAGCAGGCACAGGAGGCGATGATGGCGCTCGAACCGCTGGCCAAGCGCGGCCACTATTTCCATATCTACGATTTCCGGGTGCGGCCGGGGACCGGCGACGAATTCATCCGGCTCTTCGATGAGTTCGACTATTCCGACGCTAACCCCATGCACAAGTCTTCGGCGCAGGTGAAGGACGGCGTGCTCTGTCGAGATGTGAGCGATCCCGACCATTTTTACCTCGTGGGCGAGTGGGCCGATATCGAGGTGCACGCCAAAATCCGGAAACTGCTGGTGGAGATGAAGCCGGCCTTCGTCGGCTTGATCGAAGGCGGGAAGTTCGTGCCCACTTACGCCGAGATCGTCTCCAGCACGCCCCAGCACATCTTGAATGCAGCGTCGAAAGCTGGCGCCTAACGGCTCTCTCGATCGGGAACCTCGTCCTCAGCGGGCTCGGTCCTCGCCGCGAGGTGGTGCCGCATGAATGCCCCTGCGTTCTCGAGCGCGAGGCGAGCGGGCTTGAGGCGTGCGTTCCATAAATGCCACGCATGGATCATGCGCGGCCACACTTCCAGGGCAACCGGCACATCGGCTGCGCCGAGCCTCGCGGCAAAGCGAGTCGCGTCGTCGAGCAGCGTCTCCGACGATCCCACCTGGACCAGTGTTGGGGGAAAACCCGCCAAATCGGCATAGAGCGGCGAGACCTGAGGATTCCGCCGGTCCATGCCGGCGGGAAGATAGGCCTTTGCCAGTTCCTCGAGATAATCCTTGTGAATGAGGGGATCGACCGCGTCCTTGCTGACAAGCGTCGAGCCTGACATGGTCAGGTCCACCCAAGGCGAGACGAGCCAAGTACAGGCTGGAAGCGGCTCATGCGCGCCGCGCAGCCGGTTCACCAATGCTGCCGTGAGCCCGCCGCCGGCGCTGTCTCCCCCAATCGCTATTCGAGATGCCGCGATGCCCTGCTCGCGCAGAAACCGCCAGGCTGCCTCAGCGTCTTCCAGCGCCGCAGGAAACGGATGCTCCGGCGCGAGCCGATATTCGACTGCCAATGTTCGCGTCCCAGCCGCGCGGCCGGCCTCGGTTACCATCCGACGATGGCTGACGATTGAACCCGAGCAATAGCCGCCGCCGTGGAAAAACATCAGGACGCGAGACGAATCGCCGCCGCGAACGACGGACCATTCCGCGGGCACGCGACCGATTGTGATGGCGGTGAGCTTTACGTCGTCGGCCACGGGCCAGGTCGAACCAACTTCATCGATTCGTTGCCGGCGTTCAATCCAGCCGACGGGCCGCGCTTTGGAGGTCAGCAGGCTTCTGATGGCATCGATCTCGCTAAGAGCCACGGCCCGTTCCTTAACGAGGCTAGCTCGCCTTCGTTTCCCGATCCGGATGCTGGTGTTTCCTAAGCTTTGCCTTCCGTTCGGCGCTCATGAAGCTCTCGGTGGATCGCTCCGGCAATCCCGCAAGCTTGGCGAGCCAGCCGACCCGGCTTTCGACGCCGTAATGGGTCGCGGGCGTGACCGCGTCGGGATTGTCGAGACTCCCGATCGTCACCCCCACGGTGGTACCGTCGAGGTAACGGAAGGTCAGCGGCGTGCCGCATTTCGGGCAGAAATCCCGCTCGGCGATGGTGGAGCTGGCATAGGTGCCCGGCGTGCCGCGGGTCCACTTGAAACCCGTGCGCGGAATCGGCGCAAATGCGGCGAAGGGACCGCCGACCGCTTTCTGGCACATGCGGCAGTGGCAGAGATGCACGTTTACCGGTGGCTCGTGGACGGCATAGCGGATCGCGCCGCATTGGCAACCCCCGGTCAGCAGGGGCGTCTCCGACGTGCTCATGGGTTCTCCTGCAATCGCCCAGCGGTGCTAGGATAACCCCGTCGCCGCGTTCGCGGCGAGTCCAGCACGGAGCAGGCGATGGGAAATAATGCGAGAGAGAAGCTGATCGTGCAGCCGCTCGGCGGCAACGAGATGCCGCGCTTCGGCGGTCCCGGGACGATGATGCGGTTGCCGTCGCGCGCCAGCGCGGAGGGCCTCGATGCCGCCTTCGTCGGCGTCCCCTTCGACATCGGTACCTCGAACCGCAGCGGCACGCGCTTCGGGCCTCGGCAAATCCGGGCGGAATCGACGCTGCTGCGCCCCTACAACATGGGCACGCGCGCCGCACCCTTCGACGCGCTGGCCGTCGGCGACCTCGGGGATGTCGCGACCAACCCCTATAACCTCGCCGATAGCATCCGCATCATCGAGGAATTCTATCGCGGAGTCGTCAAAACCGGCTGCCGTCCGCTGAGTCTCGGCGGCGATCACACGATCGTGCTGCCGGTCCTGCGCGCGATCGCGGGGCGGCATGGGCCTGTGGGACTGGTCCACGTGGACGCGCACGCCGACATCAACGACACCATGTTCGGCGAGAAGGTCGCGCACGGAACGCCGTTCCGCCGCGCGGTCGAGGAAGGCCTGCTCGATTGCCGGCGCGTGGTGCAGATCGGGCTGCGCGGCACCGGCTATGCCGCCGAGGATTTCGACTGGCCGCGCCAACAGGGCTTTCGCGTCGTGCAGGCGGAGGAGTGCTGGTATCGCTCGCTCGCGCCGCTGATGACGGAAGTGCGTGCGCAGCTCGGCACCGGCCCTGTCTACATCACCTTCGACATCGACGGGCTCGATCCATCCGTAGCGCCTGGCACCGGTACGCCCGAGCCGGGCGGCCTCACGGGCTCACAAGGGCTCGAAATCATCCGGGGATGCCGCGGCCTCAATGTTGTCGGCGGCGATCTCGTGGAGGTGTCGCCTCCTTACGACCCCAGCGGCAATACGGCGCTGCTGGGGGCGGGCCTCCTGTTCGAGATGCTCTGCGTGCTGCCGGGCGTGCCCTATCGCTGACGGGGGTTCAGCCCTTCTCCGAGAAGGGTCCGCTGACCGCGTCGGGAAATCGCGGCGCGGCGCCAGGCTCAAGCGGGCCCATCAGGGGATTTTCGGGGTAGGCACGCAATATCGCGCGCCGCATGGCAGCATTGGCGCGCGTAAATCCCGGCTCCGGCATCGGCTCATGGCCGAAACGTTGCCAACGGTCCTCGCCCCGCACCAGTTGCCCCGATCCGCGGCCGACGCTCTGCCGCGCGTGGGCGGCGGTGTAGTCGTAGAGGATCGCGATGCGCCGGCGGTTGGATCGGTTGGGCTCCGAGCCATGAATCAGATTGGCCGAGAAGAACGCGGCTTCGCCGGGGGCAAGCTCCAGCGGCACGGCGCGCGAGACGTCGGGATTCTCGACCCGGGCCACGCGCCGCTCCCGCTGGCCCGCAGTTTCCGCGACGAAGAAGGGTTCCACATGGCCGTGCGATCCCGGGATGACCAGAAGACAGCCGTTCTCGCGTGTCGCCGCGGTGACGGCGAGATAGACTATAACGAAGCAGGGCTCGAGCTGGATACGCGCGGAGTCCTGGTGCCAGCCATATTCGATGGCGGAGCCCGGCTCCTTGATGCGGAACACCGCATCGGTCAGGAAGATATTCGGCCCCAACAAATCCTCGACGGCATCGAGAATGCGGTCGTGCTTGCCCGCGGCGACCACCCAATCGAGCAGCAGGTTGCACTTGATGTCCAACGCCCAGGCGACGTCCTCGGGGTAGCGCCGCTCGAACGCCTCGATTTCATGAGTGAGCGCCGGGACTTCATTCGCATCGAGCACGGGGATGGCCGACACGTAGCCATCGCTTGCAAAGGTATCGACCTGGGTTCGGCTCAGCAGCTTGTTCATGGCGCCGGCACGCTAGCATGGGCCTCGACAACGGACGAGACAGGATTGCCGTTCTCGCCGCGGGGACATATGGGTAAACTCTATAAAACCAAACCGATACAGAGAGATGGCCCATGAAGATCACGGTGCTCGGCGCGGGTGTCATTGGCGTCACCACCGCCTATCAACTGGCGAAAGACGGGCATGAAGTCACGGTGATCGATCGCCAGGCGCTCGCCGCGAACGAAACCAGCTTCGGCAATGCCGGCATGATCGCGCCGGGTCACTCCTATACCTGGGCCTCGCCCAAGGCGCCTGGCATCCTCTTGCGCTCGCTGTTCCAGCGCGACCAGGCGCTTAGGCTGAGCCTCCGCGCGGATTGGCGCATGTGGCGCTGGTGCCTGCAATTCCTGCGCAACTGCACCGAAGAGCGCGCGCGCGTCAACACGCTGCGCAAGCTCCAGCTTGCCCAATATTCACAGCGCATTCTGAAGGAAACGGTGGCGGAGACCGGTGTCGAGTACGACCGCAACACCAATGGCATCCTCTACCTCTATCGCGACGAAGCATCGTTCAATGGCGGCGTCGCGCACATGAAGATACTGCAGGATGCGGGACAGGAATTCCGCATCCTGGATTTCGCGGGGGTGATCCAGGTCGATCCCGCACTCAAGGCCGCGCGCGGCAAGCTGTTCGGCGGCCTGCATGGACCCACGGACGAGTCCGGCGACTGCCACAAATTCAGCAACGCTTTGGCGGAGTACTGCGCGGGACGCGGCGTCAAATTCCAATACCAGACGACGGCAACGGGGTTCGAAACCGACGGCGACGCGGTGCGCGCGGTCGTCACCGACAAAGGCGAGGTCGCGGGCGATTTGGTGGTGTTGGCGCTCGGCAGCTATGCGCCGTCCCTGGCCGCGAAGCTTGGCATCGATCTCCCGGTTTATCCGGTCAAGGGTTATTCGATCACCATGCCGATCAAGGACCCCGATCTCGCGCCGCGGGTTCCCGGCATCGACGAGAATTTCCTGGTCGCCTATACGCCCATGGGTGACCGCATCCGCATGACCGCGACGGCACAGTTCGCGGGCTATGACACGACGCATCGCCCCGAGGATTTTCGGACCGCCATGGATGTCGCCGAGAATTTGTTCCCAGGCGGCGGCGACTTCTCGCGCGCGAGCTATTGGGCGGGGCTACGCCCGATGACGCCAGACGGTCCGCCCCGGCTGGGGCGCGCACGCTATCGCAATTTCTATCTCAATACTGGCGCCGGCCACATGGGCTGGACCATGTCGCATGGATCGGCTCGGGTGGTGGCAGACCTGATCGCCGGCCGCAAGCCCGCGATCGACGTTACGGGGATGACGATGGCGTGAGTGCCGAGTCGGCGATGCCGATAGCGGCGCGCACCGACGCCGGCAATTGGCGTAAAACCCACTCGTGGAGGCGGTGGACGGTGGCTTCGCGCCAGGACAGTGGTCCGCGCCGATAAAGAACCGAGCTGAATCCGCGCTGCTGCGTTTCAAGCATCCCGACGTCTTCCTCGGCAACCCGTCGCCAGCGGTCGTAGTAGAGAGGGGCACCCTCGGCGAAATCAGGACGAGCAATGACGTCGCGCGGAAAGCATCCGCCGACCGAAAGAATGGAACGATCGGGAGCGAGCGGCCGAACGCTCAGCCACCACATGCTGTCCTGGGCCACCGCGAATTGAGTGCACGGAAGGACCATCGAGAAATAGGTCCCTCGCTGCGCTTCTGGCGATAGGCCCGCGATCGGAGGGAAGGGAGGTGGCGCCTCCCCCAATATCGCGATGCTGGCGTCGTCCAATACCTGAATGCACTCCCACTCGCCGGTGGTCTCAATCTCGGCCGAGGTTTGCGCGCCCACTGTCTTCGCATGGATATAGCCGGTGTGGTAACTCTCCATCGCGTTTTCGACGAGCAGCTTCCAATTGCAAGCGGCATCGAATTCGATGCGCCAGGTGCATGCCATCTCATCGAGGCGGTGCGAGGCGAAGACGGCGGGAAAATTCCCGATATCGGCCAGCAAGGGCTTCGCCGTCGGATCGACGTTCAGAAAGATAAAGCCCTGAATCGCCTCCACCCGGAGCCGCGCCAGCCCGTGCGCCTTGGGATCGAACCCAGGCGTTTGATCCATGTCCGGCGCGGCGGCGAGGCTGCCATCGAGGCGATAGCCCCAGCCATGGTAGGGGCAGACGATCATGCGGCGATTGCCGCTGCCCGTCGCCAGCAGCGAACCGCGATGCCGGCAGCAATTGGCAAAGGCGCGCACCTCGCCCTGGAGGTCGCGCACCAGCAGAACCGGGCCGGCAACGGTCTCGATCGCGCGGTAATCGCCTGGCGAGCCGATCTCGTCCACGCGGCCCGCGAAAAACCAGCGGCGGAGATGAATGTGCTGCATCTCCGCCCGGAAGAAATCCGCGGAGGTATAGGCCGCGGCCGGAAGACTCATCATGGCATTTGCCGACGCCGACAGCATGGCTGATCAGCCGAGATACGCCCGCTGCACTTTCTCGTCGTCGATCAGCTCGGGACCGCGACCGGAAAGGACGACGCGGCCGCTTTCCAGCACATAGGCGCGGTCGGCGATGCTGAGCGCCAATAGCGCGTTCTGCTCCACCAACAGGATGGTGACGCCTTGTTTGTTGATGGTGCGGATGGTCTCGAACACGTGCTCGACCATCACCGGCGACAGTCCCATGCTGGGCTCGTCCATCAGCAGGACGCGCGGCCGCGCCATTAGTGCTCGGGCGGTCGCCACCATCTGCTGCTCGCCGCCCGACAGCGTGCCCGCCACTTGCTTCAACCGCTCGCGTAGTCGCGGAAACAGCTCCAGCACCCGCGCTTTGTCTTCTGCGACCGCGCGCCGATCATTGCGCGCGAAGGCGCCCATCTGCAAATTCTCGTCCACGGTCAGGCGCGCGAAGATGCGCCTCCCCTCGGGAACCTGCATCACGCCGAGGCCCGCGATGTCGTGCGGCGCGATGTGGGCGAGGCTCTCGCCGCCGAGCCGGATTTCGCCGGCGCGGGGATGTAGGATCCCGCTCACTGCCTTCAGCGTGGTGGTCTTGCCGGCGCCATTGGCGCCGATCAATGTCACGATCTGCTTCTCCTCGACCTCGAGCGATACCCCCTTCAGCGCTTCGATGTTGTCGTAGAAGACGTGGATATCGTCGATTTCCAGCAACGCCATGGCGCGCCTCGCTATGCCGTGCCGCCGGCCGGGCTCGAAGGTTGGTGTTGCCGCGCCGTCGCCGAAGCGGCCGACGAGGTGCCGAGATAGGCCTCTATCACCTTGGGGTCGCTTTGCACCTCGGCGGGCGTCCCCTCGGAAATCTTAAGGCCGTGGTCCAGCACGGTCACCAAATCCGACATATTCATGACCACCCGCATCTGGTGCTCGATCAGGATGATGGTAATACCGAATTCATCGCGTACCCGGCGGATGAAATCGATCATGTCGGTGGTCTCGCGAGGATTCATGCCCGCCGTCGGCTCATCCAACATGAGCAGCTTGGGCTTGGTGGCGAGCGCACGGCCGATCTCGAGCCGCCGCTGTTCGCCATAAGCGAGGTTGCGCGCCAGCACGTCGCCCCGGCCGCGCAATCCCACGAACTGCAGCAGCTTCAGCGCCTCATCATGCGCGGAGGTCTCGTCGCGCTTGGTGTGCGGCGTGTTGAACAGCGCCCCCCACCAGTGCGAGCGCAGATGCAGATGCATGCCGACCAGCAGATTCTCGATCGCCGTGATGTTGCGGAAGAGCCGGATGTTCTGGTAGGTGCGGCTGATGCCGAGCGCGGCGACGCGGTCGGGGGTGAGGCCATCGACGCGCTCGCCCGAGAACCAGATCTGTCCGGCGCTCGGCTGGATATTCTGCATGATGCAGTTGAAGACCGTGGTCTTGCCGGCGCCGTTCGGCCCGATGATGCTGTGAATCTTCCGCTCGCGCACTTCGAGGTCGAGATCGCCGACCGCGACCAAGCCACCGAAGCGCATGGTGAGCTTCTTGGTGCTGAGGATTGCTGTTTCCGGCACCATCGGCCCCTATTGGCCCTGCGGCGGCTCGGGCGCGGTCACCGCCGCGATCGAGGGCGCGGGCTCGAGTTCGGGGTCGGCCCCTTCGGCCGCGGCGCGCAGCTCGCGCCGGCGCGTCGCCGAGGGCCAGAGTCCCTCCGGGCGAAGGCGCATCATCAAGATCAGCGCCACGCCGTAGAACAGATAGCGGTACTCGCCGAATTCGCGCAGCAGCTCGGGGAGCCCGACCAGCGCCAATGCGCCCACGATCACACCGGGAAGGCTTCCCATGCCGCCGACGATGATGAGCGCGAGCACGTTGATCGAGACCAGAAGCTGGAAGCTGCTGGGATAGACCGAAGTCAGCATCACCGCGAAGATCGAGCCCGCGAGGCCTGCAAAAGCGGCGCCGAGGCCATAGGCCAGGAGCTTCACCTTGACGAGGTTGATGCCCAGCGCCTGCGCTACGTCTTCGTCGTCGCGCACCGCCATCCAGGCGCGGCCGAGCCGCGAATTCTCCAGTCTCCAGGCGAAATAGGCGGCGATTCCCGCGCATACGAGCGTCAGGTAGAACAACTCCACGGGATCGCCGAGCTCGAATCCGAAGACGCGCGGCTTCGGGATCTGGAGAATCCCCTCGGCACCCGCGAGCAGCGGCGCCGCGGCATCCGATTGCACGATCACGCGCACGATCTCGCCCAGCCCCATGGTCGCGACGGCGAGATAATCGCCGCGCACTCCGAGCACGGGAATGCCGAAGAGAACCCCGACAACAACCGACGCTAGAACCGCGAGGGGCATCGCCTGCCAGTAGGAAAGGCTCGGAAATGCGGTATAAGCGGCAAGTGCGTGCGGGCTGTCGGCGGTCAAAAGCGCGGTCGTGTAGGCGCCCACGGCGAAGAAGGCGACGAAGCCCAGGTCGAGCAGTCCGGCGAGCCCGATCTCGAGGTTGAGTCCCATTCCCATGAGGATGTAGAGCCCGACCAGCATGAGCACCTGGCCGATATAGTTGCCGGCGACCAGCGGCAAGACCACGACCAGCACGAGCGCGGCCAGGACTTTGACAACCGTACCAGCGTGTCGCTCGGTCGCGTCCCGCTCGGCCGCGGTCTCGCGGCCCTCATACCAGCTCCAGAGTGCACTCAGCCCCGCCGCGATCGCGAAGATGATCAGCGAACCCTCTTGGGTCAGTCCCTCGTAGGTGTAGATCAAGTCGTGGATCGGATCGAACCAGTCCGCGGTCGGCAGAATGAGCTGAATCAGCTCCTGGAACACACCGAAGACGACGACGGCGACAATGCCGATATTGATTGGTTTGCGGATCGCCGGCGAGGCGTGCGCCAGGATGGCGCCGAGCCCGCCGAGCACGGCGCTCGCGAAGACCAGGATCGCCAAGCCCGTGAAGATATCGTCGAACCCGAAGGTCAACATCTCCTCGAGCTGCGGCGAGAGCGCGATGAAAATCGATCGCAGGTCGAAAGTGTCCATCGCCAGGACGAGAGCCGCGAGCATGAGGCCCGTGATGGCGCCGGCGAGCACGCTGTGCAGCAACACTTCCGGCAGCCGGCGCGCCGTTTCGCGGCGGGCGATGAAGGCGCCTGCCCCGAGCGCGATCGCGATCAGCGCCGCCTGTCCCAGGGAGAGCACATCGACGATGATCGCGCGGCCGTGGATCATCAGGAGGATGCCGACCGCCGCCAGATAAATACCGACAATGCCGAAGACCAAACCGGTCAGCACGGCGCGTCGAAGTGGCGATGCCGGCGCTTTCTTGAGCCGCTGCAGGCGATGGGTGGTATCGGCAACGGTCATGCTCATCGCCTCATGCGCGCTTCTTCGCCATCCGCTCGCCCAAGATACCGTGCGGGCGGAAGATCAGGACCATGATGAGCAGCGTGAAAGCAATCAGATCGCGCAGCTGATATGGCGCGCGGATGCCTATGCCATCAAGGAAAAGCGACGGACCCACGGACTCGACGATGCCGAGAAAGAAGCCGCCCAACATGGCGCCGGGCACGCTGCCGATTCCGCCGAGCACCGCGGCGCCGAAGGCTTTTATCCCCGGCGTGAACCCCATGTAGAAGTAGACTTGCTTGTAAACAAACGCATAGGAGACGCCCGCGATGCCCGCCATGGCGCCGCCGAGGGCAAAGGTGAACACGACGACCTTGTCGACGTTGATGCCCATCATTGCGGCGGTATCGACGTCCTCCGAGACCGCCCTCATCGCCGTCCCCATGCGCGTTTTTTGAATGATCAAGTAGAGGACCGCCATCGCAACGATGGCCAGCACGATCACGATGAGGTCGACGCGCGGAACCACGAACCCGAAAATATCGGTCTTGACCGTCAGCCAGTCGGGGTCGGGATAGGAGCGGATGCTGGGTCCGAAAAAGCCGCGGAAAGTCTGCTCCAAAAAGAACGACACGCCGATCGCGCAGATGAGCGGCGCCAGGCCGCGCACATGTCGGAACGGCCGATAGGCGATACGCTCCATCACCACGGCGAGCGTCATCGAGGTCGCGATCGCGACCAAAAGAATCACGGTCATCGCCGCGAGCGGATTGCTGTTAAGAAAGCCGGAATAGTCGAAGGTGTCCGCAATATAGTAACCGGCGAACGCACCCGTCATCATCAAGTCGCCATGGGCGAAATTGATGAGCCGCAAAACGCCGTAGACCATCGTGTAGCCGAGCGCAATCAGCGCATAGACGCTGCCGATCGTGAGGCCGAACATCAGAAGATCGAACCACTGCGCGGCTTCGTAGCGCCCCTTGATCAGCGTTCCGATCGTGCCGCCGACCACCACCACGATGACGGCAATGCGCAGGCACCAGAGGATGACGTCGACGAAAGTGAAGCGCGCCAAGGTGCGGAGACGCGGGATGTGCAGGCGAGACGCTGCCGCGTCGGCCATTGGAGATGATCCTCAGGTGCCGGAGTTAACTTGGACAAAGAGAACCGGAGGCTGGCGCCGCGCGTGGCGGCGCCAAACCTCCGGTTTGCGGTACGTTGATACTCTCAGGGCCAAATCTTCTTTGGATTGACGCCGATCTTGAAAGTCTTGGGATCGGCGCTGGTGAACTGATAGACCGCCGGCTTGAACTTTCCGCACTCGCCGAACTGGTCGCATGCGATCGGGCCGCTGATGCCATCGAACTTGGTGGCGAACACCGCGTCCCTGAGGGCCTTCTTGCCGATATAGAGGTTACCCTTGTCGTCGGTCTTGGCCACTTTCTCGATCGCCTTGAAGGCCAGCTCCGCGCCGTCAAACGCGTGCGCGTGGTAGCCTTCGATCGGCGCCTCGCCGAACTTCTTCTTGTACTTATCGACGAACGCCGGATAGCCCTTGCCCATCGCCTCGGGCGAGAGGTCAGGATAGGTGATCGTGAAACCCACGACCGCACCCTTGGCGGCTTCGATCAAGTCAGCCGCCAGCATGCCCGAGCTGCCGATCAATGCGGTCTTCTCGAGGCCTGGTGTTTCCTTGGCCTGCCGCAGGATCTGCGCACCGGCCGCGACGAAGATCGGGAAATAGATCGCGTCCGGCTTCTCGCTGGCGATGCGCGTCAACAGCGGATGCATGTCGACGTCTTTTGGGTCGACTGCTTCTTCAGACAGGACCGTGCCGCCCTTCGCCTTGAAGTTCTGCTCCGTGGCAAGCGCCAGCCCGCGTGCATAGGGGCTGCCGTCGTGGATGGTCACGATCTTTCTGACCTTGAGCACGTCGAAAAGGTAGGTGGCGTCCGCCTTGCCCTGTTCGGCGTCGCTGTAGCAGGTACGCACGAAGCCGTCATACTCGGGTTTGCGATCCGAAGCGGTCAACGGTGGCGCGGTTGGCGACGTGCCGATGCTGGTGATGCCGGCCTTCCAGAGGATCGGCGCGCCAGGCGTCGCTTCGCTCGAGCACGAGGGCCCGATTACGATCACAAGGTTCGGAATGGATGCCAACTTCGTCGCCGCGGTTTGGCCGCCTTCGGCGTTGCAGAGCGAATCTTCGAAGTCGATCTTTATCGGATGGCCGAGCAATTTGCCCTTCATATCGTCGATCGCGATCTCGACCGCCCGCTTCTGGTCGGTGCCGAGCGCGCTGTCCGCGCCTGACAGCACGTAGTAGCTGCCAAGTTGGATGGGCGCTCCTTTTGGAATCATGATCACGCCGATCGGATCGGTGACCGGCCCCTTGGTTTCATCCGCCTGGGCGGCGGCCGCGAGGCTGGCCGCGACGCCCAACGCGACGCACCCCCGCAACAAAAGCGCTCTGTAGTTCCGCATGGCTCGAGCCTCCTCAATGATGGCCTGCCGCTGGTTGTTTCTTGTGCAATGCGCACTCCCGCTGGGATATGGCGGCATTAAATCCATCCCGCGGTCGAACTATAGGCTCCGCTTGAACTCACCCCGTGCCGCCTGGCCGAGCCTGGACCATGCGCGCCTTGCTTCACTCGGCGCGCTGCCCCCGCCTGGCCGGTTCGGCGAACCGATGTTAAGCACGAGGCTCGAACCAGATCAATGGTGTTGCAGGCGCGGCAGAAGGCGCTCATGCGTCGTTGCCGGGCGGCGCGCCGTAGCGGTGGATGGAGAGCGATCGGCTCGCGATCCCGCGGCAGAATGTGCCGACGATCGGTTCCAGGCGCTCGGCCAGCTTCCGTTGCGCGGCGTTGCTTTGGCGCAGTCTCTCCGCGGCGGCTTCGGCGCGGCGTTTGAGCGCGCGGCGATCGACCGTCAGGATCTCGCCGCCGTCGACCACCACTCGGCCACCCACCAGGACTTTCTCGACCGCAGCACCGTCTTCGGTGTGCACCAGTTGGTTCACGATATTGTTGAGCGGCGTGTAGTTGATGTGCTCGGCGTCGAGACAGACGATGTCGGCGAAATAGCCGACCTCGATGCGGCCGAGCGCGCCCGCGAAGCCCAGCAGCGTGGCGCTCCCCTCGGTTGCCGCGCGCAGCACCTCGGGTGTCGAGAGCCATTGCCGGTAGTCGGGCCCGCGCACATTCGAGACAAGTGACGCGAGACGCATCGCCTCGAACATGTTGAGATTGTCGGAGCACGTGACGGCGTCGGTGCCGATTCCGACGCGAACCCCGGTCTGCAGCATTTGCCGGATCGGTGCAATACCGGAACCGATGCGCATGTTGCTGCCGGGATTGTGCGCGACGGCGCCGCCATGATCGGCGATGAGCTTGATGTCGTCGCTGTCGAGCCAGACCGCGTGGGCCGCGGTGAAATTCGGTGCCAGCACCCCGATATGCGCGAGGTGCCGGGTCAGGCTGGTGCCGTAACGGTCATAGGCAGAAACCGCCTGTATCTTGGACTCGCCGAGATGCGTGTGGTAGCCGGCCCCGTGCTCGCCCGCGAGCCGTTGGGCGCCGACCATGAATTCGTCGGCACAGTGCAGCGGGATGGTAGGTGCCAACGCCAGGCGCACACGGTCGCGGCCCAAAGGCCAGGACTTGAGCACGCCGGCACAGACCTCCAGGTGGCGTTCGCCGGAAGCGCTGGCGATGCGCCGAACCGCCTCGCGCAACTCATCGGGCAAGGCATCCATCAGCCCGGGGATTGCGGCATAAAAGGTGCGGTCGGCCATCATTGGCGCCACCACCGCGCGCATTCCCGCATCCGCGTAGGCGCGGCCCACGGCCTCGAGCCCCTCGCGCGACGGCTCGGGAAATTCCACGAACAGGTCGTAACAGGCAGTGCAGCCCTTGAGGAGCATCTCCACGGCCCCGATCGAGGCCGAGAGATACTTTTCCTCGGCCGAGGAATAGCGCGCTGTCCACGGCCCTGCGTTGAGCAGGAGTTCGAGGGTCCAGCGATCCCCCGCGCCCTTGCTGAGATTGCCGTGTCCGTGCGTGTGCGCGTTGAGGAGGCCGGGGATCAGCAGGCGCTCGCGCGCGTCAATGGTCTCGGCATCCTCGAGCGCGAGGCGTCCCCACGGTTCGATCGCGGCAATGTGTTCGCCCTCGATTAGAACGTCGGTTTCTTCCAGCGTGGCCGTGGCGTGGCGCAGCACGCGGCCGCCGCGGATGATCTTGCGTTGCCCTGGCATAGCGGTTCCCTAATAACCTCGCGCACGATCGACTTGGTTGAGAAGTTGCTTGCCTGCTCTCGCGCGGCGCAGGTTCTCGACCACAAGCGGCGCCGCCGATGCCGCGCTGCCGAAGCTCGCGACATGCGGAGTCACCATGATTCGGGGATGCGACCAGAAGGGATGTGAGGGGTCGAGCGGCTCGCGCGAGAACACGTCGAGCGTCGCGCCGCCGATCTGCCCGCTATCGAGGGCCTCGAGCAACTCGCCTTCGACGAGGTGATCGCCGCGTCCCACGTTGATCACTTTTGCGCCCTTGGGCAGCATTTGGAAGAACGGGGTGCCGAGGATGCCGCGCGTCTCGGCGGTGAGCGGCAGGAGGCAGATCAATATATCGGTGCCGGCCGCGAACGACCGCAGCTCCTCGGGGCCGGAGAAGCAGGAGACCCCCTCAATCCGCTTTGGCGAACGCGCCCAGCCGCGCACGGCAAAGCCGAACCCGACGAGCGTCTTTGCGACCGCCGACCCAAGCTCGCCCAGCCCCATAACCCCCACTCGCACGGCGCTTTTGTCCGGAGGCTGGCGATAGACCCATTCACGGCGCGCTTGTTCCTCGGTGTGCCGATCGAATTGCCGCTGGTAGCGGATCGCCGCGTAGAGGCAGTAATCCTGCATGTAGCGCGTGAGCATGGGATCGACCAGGCGCGCCAGCGGCACATGCGCCGGCAGGTTTGCAAGGTCGAGCTGATTGATTCCCGCACCCAGCGACAGAATTGCCTTTAGATGCGGATATCGGCCGAGGCCATCCGGAGGTTGCGTCCAGACCAGCGCCGCTTCAATGCGCCCGGGATCGGCAATCGCGGGCCACACATCCACTTCGAGCTCGGGCATTTCTGCCTTGAGCGCCGGAATCCATTCCGCGGGGTCGTCCAAATTGCTGTTGAAGAGGATTCGCATCGCAGGGTTCAGCCCATCGAGAGCCCGCCATTGACCCGGAGCGTCTGGCCGGTGATGTAGGCGGCCTCGTCGGAAGCGAGAAAGGTCATCGCCGCCGCGATTTCCTCGGGCTTGCCGTAGCGCCGCATCGGCACCAGCTTGAGCGCCGCTTCGAGCCCCGCCGCGTCGATCTCTCCCAGCATCTCGGTTGCGATATAGCCGGGGGAGACCGCGTTCACGGTGACGCCGAAGGGTGCGGCCTCCGCCGCGATCGGGTGCAGCATCGCGACAATGCCGCCCTTGGAGGCCGTGCACACCGAATATTTGTTGCCGCCGAAATCCGCCACTTCGGTGATGCAGGATCCGGTCGCGATGATGCGGCCCGAGCGTTGACGCATCATCGCCGGGAGGGCCGCCCGGGTCACGTTGAAGAATCCGCTCAAATTGATGCCGATCGAGCGTGCCCAATCCTCGTCGCTACTCTCGATGAAGGGTTTGTCGATGATGACGCCGGCGTTGCTCACGAGGATGTCGAGCCGCCCGAAGGCATCGACTGCGCCGGCGATCAGCCGCTCGGCGTCAGCTCGTTTCGACACGTCGGCCTGTACGACGACCGCCGTGCCGCCAGCGGCGCGAATTTCGGCCGCGACCGCGTCCGCCTTGTCCCGGGTTGTAACGCAATTCACCACCACGCGCGCTCCCTCGCGCGCAAAGCGGAGCGCCACCGCTCGCCCAATGCCACGCGAGCTTCCGGTCACGATCGCGGACTTTCCTTCAAGACGCATGGCTGCCTCCATTCTGGGCGGTCGCAAAGCGCGGTCGTTCGCCACTAAATCCCGTCGCCGGTCCGGGTTCAAGCCCCAGGGCGAAATGCCATCGGCCGGCGGAAACGAATGGGAGCCCGCCGTCAGGCACGCGATTCCCGGACTTAAGGCTTTACCCCCGCGGTCGTGTGGCGCTGGCGCGCGTGAAACCGCTTTTGCTTGGCGCGATTGCCGCAAACCTCCATTTCGCACCACCGTCGGCTCTTGTTCTTCGTAATGTCGAAAAAAAGCCAGCCGCAGGAATCGCCGCGACACTGCTTGATCCGGGTGAGGTCGGCCTGAGTGAGGAGCGTGAGCGCCGAAAGCGCGATCGGCCCGAGAATCGCCTGCACGGGAGCATCCAGGGGATCCCAGGTCCACACAAACGTTCCACCAACGGGCCGTAGGCGCGAGTGCGCAATGCACTCTCCGTGAATCTGAGTTAGCCGGCGGACGGACGCAGCGTCAGGGTCATGGCCGGACGCGACGGCCGTGCCGATCGAGTAGATGAGATCGCGCAGCTCCAGCGCGTGCATCAGCAGCTTCGCGGCCAAGCGCCGATTGCCGCTAGCGGCGCGGACGACCTTCTCGCCGTCCGTTGCCGTCAGCACCCCCGCATGATGCGCCCAGGCGACAACGTGTTCGGGGCGGAGCAAATGATCGAGGTGCGTGGCGCTTCCGCGTCCCGACGCGGTGTTCGCGAAATCGAGGGCAAGCTCCTTGCCGATAAGCGGCAGGCTTCCCGCGCGTGATTCTTCGCTGGTGATGGTGGCGGTTGGGTTCATATAACCACCTAAATACATTTTACACGTTAATGTCAATGCGCTAGCGTAGCCTCAAAACTGTCATAACGAATTATGACAGTTAAACCAGGGAATGGGAGGCTGGCGATGCTCAGATGGTCGGCGGTATTGGGCGCAGCGGCGTTGGCGGCAGTTGCGGGACTCGCGGCGGTGACCGCGCCTGCCTTGGCGCAACTCGCAGGCAAGGAAATCCACATCGGGATTGGTGGTCCTCTTACCACTCCCTCGGCGACTTTTGGGGTTGAGATGCGCCAAGCCGTCGATCTCGCGATCGCAGACAAGAACGCGAAGGGCGGCATCCTCGGCGCCAAAATCGTCGGGGTCGCTCTCGACGACGAGGCCAGCAACGCCAAAGGCGAGGCCGTCGCCCATAGCTTCTGTGACGATCCCGCGATGCTCGGCGTCATCGGGCACGTCAATAGCGGGGTCACCATCGCAGCCTCGACGATCTACAGCGGCTGCGGCCTCTCGATGATCACGGCCATGTCCTCCAATCCCGCAATCACCGACCGGGGCCTGGCGGGAATCTTCCGTCTCACGAACCGGGACGACCGCAAGGGGCCAGGGCTTGCCAACTATCTGATCTCGGTCATGAAGAAGCGTCGCGCGGTCGTCTTCGACGACAAGACCCCATACGGGACGGGTCTCGCCGATCTCTTCTCGAAGGCCTTCGAGGCGAAGGGTGGCGCCGTCGTCAAGCGCGAAGGCGTCAAGGCCGGCGAGACCCAGTTCGACCAGCTCGTGAAGTCGATGCCCTCCGACTTCGATGTCGTGTTCTTTGCGGGTATTCGCGAAGGAGCTCTGATCCTCAAGGAGATGCGGGCTCAGGGGCGCAACCAGCTCTTCACCTGCGGCGACGGCTGCTGGGATGTAAAGGGCTTCATATTGGCGTCGGAGGGCGCCGCCACGAAGGGCGAGGGCGTTCGCGTGCTTTCCGCCGCACCGGCGCTTGGCAAGGTTCCGGGTTCGGCCGCATTCGCCGAGCGGTACACCGCGAAATATGGACCGATCAACAATTACGCCGCGAACTCTTACGATTCCGCGCGCGTGCTGCTGGTGGCCATTGAAGCCGCGGCAAAGCGCAAGCATGCGATGCCAAGCCGAGCCGAGGTGCTGGACGCGCTCGAGCGGATCAAGTTTCAGGGGATCGCTTATGCGCGGCCGGTCGAGTGGACGGAGAACGGCGATAACAAGGCGGCCGTCATCTTTGTCAATGTCGTGGTCGATGACCACTTCAAGGAAGTGGCGGAGATAGGCGATTGAGCTCTTCCAACTCGGCCTGATGAGTTACGCCTGATCGGCGGCATCGCGACGACAGGCTCTTCGGTCGCTGCTCACAAATCCACGTCCCCGCATGTCCACCCTATTCCCCCGACCCCAGGGCGGGATAGGGTGGGGGTAAGTCGGTAGACGGTCGGAGGGTACGAGCGTGAGCGAAAGTAGCGATGTCGCGATCATCGGCGGCGGCGCCGTCGGCAGCTCGATCGCATATTTCCTGGCGTCCGATCCGGCGTTCCAGGGCCGGATCGTCGTGCTGGAGCCGGACCCCAGCTATCGCTTCGCGTCGTCGGCGCTGTCGCTAAGCTCGATCCGCCTGCAATTCTCGACTTCCACAAACATCGAGCTATCCCGCTTCGGTATTGATTTCTTGCGCGCCGCCGGACGCCGTCTGGCCGTCGACGGCGAAGCCGCGGAGGTCGGCTATATCGAGCGGCCCTATCTGTTCCTGGCAAGCACGGAAGGTCGCGCGATACTCGAGACGAACCATCGTCTGCAAAAGAGCATGGGCGCGAACATTCTGCTGCTGGAGGCGGCGGAACTGCGAGCGCGTTTCCCTTGGCTCTCCACCGACGGGGTCGCGCTGGGCTCCCTCGGCATCAAGGACGAGGGATGGTTCGATGGCTACGGGCTCCTGCAGGCGTTCCGGCGCAAGGCGCGGAGCCTCGGCGTGGCGTACCGCGACGAGCGCGTGGTGGGGATCGAACGCAAGGGTCGACGCATCGAAGCGGTCAGGCTCTCGGGCGGCGGGCGTCTTGCCTGCGGCATTGCCGTCAATGCGGCGGGCCCGGGCGCCGGCAAGGTGGCGGCGCTCGCCGGCGTGGCACTTCCGGTCGAACCGCGCCGGCGCTGCGTCTTCGTGTTCGATTGCCGCGAGCCGCTCCCGAACTGCCCGCTGCTGATCGACGTGAGCGGCGCGTTCTTTCGACCGGAGGGCCGCTATTACGTGGGCGGCATCTCGCCGCCGCCGGAGCGCGAGCAGGCGCAACCGGATTTCGAGGTGGATCACAGCGAATGGGAGGAGCTGGTCTGGCCGCCGCTCGCGCACCGAGTGCCGGCTTTGGAGGCGGTCAAGGTGATAAATTCATGGGCCGGCCACTACGACTACAACACCTTCGACCAGAACGGCATCATTGGGCCGCATGTGGAGATCGATAATTTCTTGTTGGCGAACGGCTTCAGCGGCCATGGCATCCAGCAATCTCCCGCGACCGGCCGCGGCATTGCCGAGTTGATCGCGCATGGCCGCTACCGAACCCTCGATCTGACGCCGTTCTCGCAGGCCCGTATCGTCGAGAACCGGCCGATCCAGGAGTTGAACGTGGTCTAGGCAGTGTCCCACACCGCCGTCTCGGCGGCGGTGATCGAGAGGGGAACATGACAGAGCTCGGCATTTTCGAGGCGATCCATACCGCCCGCGTACTGCGCAAGCTCAAGTCTGACCCGGTTCCGGACGCAGTGATCGAGCGAATCCTCGACGCGGCGATCCGTGCGCCCTCGGCCGGGAATGCTCAGAACTGGGCTTTCCTCGTCGTGCGTGATCCCGAGCAGCGTCGGAAGCTAGGCACCATCTATCGCAAGGCCTCGGATATTGCGGACGCGATGTACAAAGCGCGTGGCCGTCCCCCGCACATGACCGAGGATCAGTTCCAGCGCCTCATGTCGTCGGGGTCCTATCTCTGGGATCACATGGGCGATGCACCGGTGATTTTGATCCCCTGTCAGACGCAGCCGAAATTGCCGCCGCTGGAGAGCCTTCCGCCCGACCTGCGCGGTCGCTACGCCGATGAAGAGCGCTACGTCGAGCGTATTCGCGGTGCCAGCATCTATCCGGCCGTGCAGAACGTCATCCTTGCTTGCCGCGCGCTTGGGCTCGGGACGACCATCACCACCAATCACATCCGCTGCGAGGATGAGGTGAAGCAAGTGCTCGGCGTCCCCGAGCACGTGCAAACTTTCGCGATGATGCCGATCGGCTATCCAATCGGCAAATTCGGCCCGCTGAGCCGCCGTCCAGTGACCGAGGTCGCGTATGTCGACCGCTGGGCGCGGCCCTGGCCCGGCGACGCCGGAATTTGACGTCAACCCCTGGGGAGTGACGAGCGCCCGTCCAATCGGGTGTTCCCGGCGTGCTTTCTCGGCGCCGAGGATCGCGTCAGCGAATGCGGCGGGATGTGCGAAGGTTCGAAGCAGGATACGATCGGCCAATGACCGAGATTCCCTCCCATGTCCGAATGGTCGTCATCGGCGGCGGCATCGCCGGGTGCAGCGCACTTTATCACTTGGCGAAGATGGGCTGGAGCGATGCGGTCTTGCTGGAGCGGAACGAGCTCACCTCGGGCTCCACCTGGCACGCCGCCGGGAATTGCCCGAATTTCTCCGGTAGCTGGAGCATCATGAAGCTGCAGCGCTACTCGACGCAGCTTTACCGGCGCCTCGGCGCCGAGGTCGATTATCCCGTGGGCTATCACGTGACGGGTGCGATCCGCCTGGCGCAAAACCGCGCGCGCATGGAGGAGTTCCGCCACGTCACCTCCATGGCGCGCCATCAAGGCATCGACTTCGAGATGCTGACCCCAGGCGAAATCAGGGACCGTTATCCCTTCATCGGGTTGCGTGGGCTCGAAGGGGGGCAATGGGACCCCGATGACGGCGATGTTGACCCGGCACAACTTACCCAGGCTTTCGCCAAAGGCGCGCGCGACTCCGGCGCCAAGATCTTCCGCCTCTGCCCTGTGACGGCGATCGGGCGCACGCCGGGCGGCGAGTGGCGCATCGAAACGCCACGGGGCGCGGTCATCGCCGAAATCGTGGTGAACGCCGCCGGATTTCGCGCGGCGGAGATCGGCGCCTTGGTCGGCCGCGATTTGCCCTGCGTCACGCTCGCGCATCAATATCTCGTCACCGAGGACATAGAGGCGTTGGCGTCGCGTCCGCAAAAGCTTCCGCTGCTGCGCGATCCCGGCGACAGCTATTATCTGCGCCAGGAGCGCGACGGGCTGCTGCTCGGCCCTTATGAGCGGGAACCGCGCGCTCATTGGCTCGATGGCGTCCCGGAGGATTTCTCTTTCCAGCTATTTCCCGACGATCTCGACCGGCTCGCCTGGCACATCGAGGCTGCCATGGCGCGCGTGCCGCTGCTGCGCGAGGCCGGAATAAAGAAGGTGATCAACGGTCCCATTCCCTACACGCCCGACGGCAATCCGCTGATCGGACCCGCGCCCGGCCTCCGGAATTTCTTTGAGTGCTGTGTGTTCTCGTTCGGGATCGTGCAGGGCGGCGGCGCCGGCAAAGCGCTCGCGGAATGGGTTGTCGAGGGCGAGACCGAGTGGGATCTTTGGAGTGTCGATCCGCGCCGGTTTACGGGCCACGTGACCAAGGCCTACACGGCGGCGAAGGCGCTGGAACTCTATCGCAACGAGTATGCGATCGGCTTTCCCTTCGAGGAACGGCCGGCGGGCCGTCCGGCCAAGACCTCGCCGCTCTATGAGCGGCTGCGCGACAAGGGCGCCCTGTTCGGCGCCCGCAATGGCTGGGAACGCGCCACCTGGTTTCCGCGCCGTGCCGCGGAGGCGCGTGAAGAACTGACGTTTCATCGCCCGCATTGGTTCGAGACCGTGGCAGAGGAGTGCCGCGCGGTTGCCGAGCGGGTGGCCGTGCTCGATCTGCCGGGGTTCAGCAAGTTCGAGGTGACGGGACCCGATGCCGCGCAATGGCTCGACGAGCTTGTCACGGGTGCGCTGCCAGCGGTCGGCCGTGTCGCGCTCAACTACGCCTGTACGTCCAAAGGTGGCCTGCTGACCGAGATCACCATCACGCGCCTCGCGGAAGATCGGTTCTGGCTGATCGGCAGTGCCGCCGCCGAGTGGCACGACCAAGACTGGCTCACGCATCATCTGCCGAGCGACGGCAGCGTGCGCCTCGCCAATCTGACCGCCGAGTACGGGACGCTGGTCGTGGCGGGACCGCGCTCCCGCGCGGTGCTGGCGTCGCTGTCATCAGCCGATTTCTCGACTCCGGCGTTTCCATGGCGGTCCGCCCGCATGGTCGGAGTGGGGCCGGCGCAGGCTCTCGCGCTCAGAATCTCCTATGTGGGCGAGCTTGGCTGGGAGCTGCATCTTCCGATGCCGCACCTCGCCGACGTCTATGACCGCGTGTGGCGTGCGGGCGAGCCGGAGGGGATCCGCGACATCGGCATCTATGCGGTCGATTCGCTGCGCCTGGAAAAATGCTATCGCTCCTGGAAGCAGGACCTGGAGATCGGCTACTCGCCGCTGGCGGCGTCGCTCGACCGCTTCGTCAAACTCGACAAACCTTCTTTCATCGGACGCCTGGCGTTGCTGCGGGAGAAAGAAAATGGACCCGCAACCCGCTTTGTCCCGCTGTTGGTTGAGGGCGAGGTCGACGCGCCCTATTGCTCGACAGTGACCTCGGGCGATCAGCGCGTGGGCATCGTGACATCCGCCGGCTTCGGCCATCGTATAGGCCGAGCGATCGTGCTCGCCTATGTACGACGCGACGTGGCCATTGAAGGCCGACGCGTCCAAATCGAAATACTGGGCGAGCGGGTGACGGCAACGGTGGCGCGGGAACCGCTTTATGATCCCGATAATCGACGCCTCAGGGCGTGAAGGAGAGTGCGATGGCAGAAGCCCTTCCCCAACGCGCACGCGCTGTCATCATCGGGGGCGGCGTGGTGGGCTGCTCGGTTGCGTATCACCTGGCGAAGCTGGGGTGGCGCGACGTGGTCCTGCTGGAGCGCAAGCAGCTTACATCCGGCACGACTTGGCATGCGGCTGGGCTGATCGGCCAGCTTCGCGCGACCCTCAATCTGACCAAGCTCGCGAAGTACTCGGCCGAGCTTTATCGCGTTCTCGAGGCGGAGACCGGGGAGCAGGTGGGGTTTCGCCAGCGCGGATCATTGGGAATTGCGCTCACCAAAGATCGCTTCGAGGAATTTCGC
Organism: Allostellaceae bacterium; assembly: GCA_035517495.1. Taxonomy (GTDB): domain Bacteria; phylum Pseudomonadota; class Alphaproteobacteria; order ATCC43930; family CGMCC-115725; genus DASZHJ01. The sequence goes on from DATIYT010000103.1 coordinate 109,488, forward strand.
CGTGGCGCCTCGATGGCTCACATGTTTGACCTCGAGGTCGAAGTGCTGTCGCCAGCGGATTGCCAGAGGATCCACCCGCTGATCGAGACCAAGGATGTCGTCGGCGGCGTGTTTCTGCCCAAGGACGGGCAAGCCGATCCCGCCAATGTCGCGTTGGCGCTCGCCAAGGGCGCGCGGCAGCGCGGCGTCAGGATCTTTGAGAACACGAAGGTAACCGGCGTCAGCCGCGCGAACGGGCGCGCGGCCGGAGTCACTACGTCCGCGGGCGAGATCGCGGCCGAGTTCGTGGTGAATTGCGCGGGCATGTGGGGCCGTGAGGTCGGCCGCATGGCTGGGGTCAGCGTGCCGCTGCATGCCTGCGAGCATTTCTATGTGGTGACCGAACCGATCGATGGATTGCCGCGGGATCTCCCGGTGCTGCGTGTTCCCGACGAAGCCACATACTACAAGGAGGATGCGGGAAAGCTCCTGGTCGGTTGCTTCGAGCTAAAGGCCAAGCCCTGGGGCGGCGCCGGCATTCCCGAACAGTTCTGCTTCGACCAACTGCCCCCGGACATCGATCACTTCGAGCCGATTCTGGCGCGAGCGATCGAGCGCGTGCCGATGCTCGCCGAGGCCGGAATCCGGACCTTCTTCAATGGGCCCGAGAGCTTCACCGCCGACGGCCGCTATCTCCTGGGCGAGGCGCCGGAACTCAAGAATTTTTATCTCGCCTGCGGCTTCAATTCGATCGGCATCCAATCCGCGGGCGGCGCCGGCAAGGCGCTCGCGGAGTGGATGGATCGAGGTGAGCCGCCTTTCGATCTCTGGGACGTGGATATTCGCCGTTTGCAGCCGTTCCAGAGCAACCGCCGCTATCTCGCAAGCCGTGTCTCCGAGACATTGGGGCTGCTCTACGCCGACCATTTCCCCTATCGGCAATACGCGACCGCGCGCGGCATCCGCCAATCGCCGCTGCACGAGCGCTTGGCCGCCGAAGGTGCCTGCTTCGGCGAAGTGGCGGGATGGGAACGGGCCAATTGGTTTGGCGCGCCCGGGAGCGCGCCGCATTACGAATACAGTTGGGGCCGGCAGAATTGGTTTCAGAACCGAGCGGCCGAGCATCGCGCCGTGCGCGAGGCCGTCGGCCTCTTCGACATGACCTCGTTTGCCAAGTTCCGCGTCGAAGGCCCCGATGCCGCCGATGTGCTGCAGCGCATCTCGGCCAACGACGTGGCGGTGCCGACGGGCCGCGTCGTCTACACGCAATGGCTCAATCCGCGTGGGCGGATCGAGGCGGATCTGACGGTGACCAGGCTTGCCGAGGATTCCTTTCTGGTGGTCACCAGTGCGGCGTGCGCTACTCGCGACCTCGCCTGGCTCAAGCGGCACCTTCCCGAGGGCGCCCGATGCGCCGTCGTAGAAGCGACCGGCGCGGAGGCGGTGCTGAGCCTGATGGGTCCGCGCTCACGTAGGTTGTTGCAGGGCCTGACCGACACCGACCTCACCAATGCAGCATTCCCCTTCGGCACCGCGCGCGAGCTCGAGTTGGGCCCGGTATTGGCCCGCGCCCATCGGATCACCTATGTGGGAGAGTTGGGTTGGGAGCTCTATGTGCCATCCGAGATGGCTCGCGCGGCTTTCGACGCGCTGATGGAGGCGGGCCGCGAGCATGGACTCAAGCTCTGCGGTCTGCATGCGCTCGACACTCTCCGCCTCGAAAAGGCGTACCGCTCTTTCGGCCACGACATCTCCGACGAGGATCATGTGCTGGAGGCGGGCTTGGGCTTTGCGGTGAAGCTGGACAAAAGACGGTCGAAATTCGGCGACTTCATCGGCCGTGACGCGGTGCTGCGCAAGCGCGAGACCGGGCTCGATCGCCGTCTCGTTCAGTTCAAGCTGCGGGATGCCGAACCGTTGATTTATCTGAACGAGCCGATCTGGCGGGGCGATCGAATTGTCGGCCGCGTTGTCTCGGGCAGCTACGGGCACCACCTCGGCGCGTCGGTTGGGCTGGGCTATGTGGACTGTTCGCCCTCAGAGAGTGCGGAACAGCTCTGCACCGGTCCTTTTTCGATCGAGATTGCCGGCGAGCGCTTTGCTGCCGAGGCGAGCCTGCGCCCGCTCTATGATCCGAGGGGGGAAAGGATTCGCTGCTGAGGACTCCATCGCGTGCAAGCGGCGCCGCCGCGCGACCTGGGACCCAGGAATAGCAACGCCGGCTCTCGCTTCGCTCGGCTGGGGTGACGAACAAGGAAGACGGCGAGGAAATCACCCGCGACCAAACAACCGTCGCAGCCACGACAGGATCACGCGCCAGAGCAGCGATCCCGCGCGCAACGGTTCGGACGCGATGGGGGACATCGATCCAGTCAATCGCGCCTCAAGGTTCGCCGCGACCTGACGGCCAAGTTCGCTTGCAAACGCCTCGACGACGGCGCCGCGCCCGAACTGCGCCAGCGGCCCCTGCAGCACATAATCCACCGCAAGCTCGATCGCGGTTTTGCCAGGTGACGGCTCGCTTGCAGAGAAATCGGCTTTGGTTCGGAGCCGCGTTCCCGTCGCGCTGTCGCGGCCTTCTCCCGTGATCGATCCCGAATGCATCGCGTCCTCATAGCGCACCGAGGCGCTACCGGTGAATTGTGCGCGGATCGGGCCAAGTGCCGCGACCATACGTCCGGATACGCGGTCAGCTGTCGATCCGGCATCGAGGCTCACGCCGGGGACGCAGCCCGCGATGAGCCGCGGATCCCGAAGTGCGGGCCACACCTTCGTCAGCGGCAGCGCGACGATGATGATCTGCCGAAGACCTGCCCCAGACGGCGGTGGCGCAATGGTCCGCAGCGGTGCCTCTTCCGGGGTTGGAGGCGTGATGGTCACCAATTCCGGCAGCAGCGGCGCCTCGGCCGGACGCGGTTCCGCCGCGGGTTCCGCGAGCACGCGGCGGATCGCGCGCACGATCCCTGCATAGCCGGTGCAGCGACAGAGATTGCCGGCAAGCTCCAGGCGAACGCGCTCGGCATCGGCGTCAGGCAAGCGCCGCACGATGTCACGCGCGGTCACCAACATCCCCGGCGTGCAGTAGCCGCATTGCAGGCCGTGCTCCGCCTTGAACGCGGCACGGAGCCGGATGGCCACCGGATCGTCTTCAAGGCCTTCTATGGTGCGCACCGTCCGGCCCTCGCAGGCGACGGCAAGCGTAATGCAGGAGCGCGCGGGCGCATCGTCGATCAGGAGCGTACACGCGCCGCAGACGCCGTGCTCGCAACCGATATGGGTGCCCGTGAGAAATTGCTGGTCGCGCAGGAAATCGGCGAGGCTCGTGCGCGGTTCAACCATTGCCGTGACGGGCATGCCATTGATGGTGAGGCGCAGCGGCCTCATGCCGTCACCTGCGTCAAGGCGCGGCGCAGCGCCACGCAGTGGAGGCGCCGCTCGATCGGATCGATCGCGGCGAGGCGGCGCGCCAAGGTCTCTTCCGACACGTCTTCTCCCTCGAGCGCGAGCGGCTTGTCTCCGGTGGCTCCGATCGCCGCGCGACGAACCGCGCGCGCGGGATCGACGAGCACAGCGGCAATCGTGGAAGCGAACTCGCCGGGCTTGCGGCAGACCTTGTACCAACCCCAGCGAGCGCCGTCGGAAAGCTTCGGTATCTGAATACTGCGCACGATTTCGCCCGACACGAGCGCGGTCATGAAGGGTCCCGTTACGAAATCGCTCATCGCCAGCGTGCGAGCGCCCGAGGCTCCCTGCACCACGACGGTGGCGCCGAGCGCAGTGAGCGCCGTTAGCCAATCAGCCGCGGGGTCGGCGTGCGAGAGGCTGCCGCCGATGGTGCCGCGATTGCGCACTGCGCGGTACGCGATTCCCTCGGCGACGCGTGTGAGCACGCCCTGGCCGATATCCGGCACGCGCCGATCCTCGATCGCCGCGTGGGTGACGGCGGCGCCGATCACAACGGCATCCGCGCGCTGAGCGGCGCCGCTCAGTTCCGGTATCCCCGTTACATCGACCAGCAGCTTCGGCTGTGCCAGCCTCAGATTCAGCATCGGGCCCAGCGACTGACCGCCCGCGATGGGCCGCGCTTCTGCGCCGCCCTCTTGCAGCAGCCGCGTCGCCTCGGCGAGGCTCGCGGCCCGCGCATAATCGAAGGCCGCCGGCTTCATGCGGGTTTGCGCGTGCGCGCCGCTTCGAGCGCGGTCAAAATTCGTCGCGGCGTGATCGGCAGTTCCGTCAGCTCGACGCCGAGCGGGCGCAGTGCGTCGTTGATGGCGTTGGCGATCGCGGCCGGCGGGCCGATGGCGCCGCCTTCGCCGATTCCCTTTTGGCCGAAGGTGGTGTAGGGCGATGGCGTCTCCATATGATCGATGCGCGCGTCCGGCACCTCCGTGGCGCCTGGCAGCAAATAGTCCGCGAGCGTGGATGCCAGCGGCTGGCCTGCCGCGCTGTATGGCATTTCCTCGTAGAGCGCGGTCCCGATCCCCTGCGCGGTGCCGCCCATCACCTGGCCGTCGACGATCATTGGATTGATGAGCACACCGCCGTCCTCGACGATCGCGTAGTCGAGGATGCGCACGGTGCCGAGCTCGGGATCGACCGAGACCAGCGCGGCGTGCGCCGCATAGCTGAAGGTGCCGCTGTCGCGCACGGCCTTGTAGCCGCTAGTGACGTCGAGCCCGCCGGGCGCGATGTTGTCGGGCAAATCCTGCGGCCGCAAATACCACGTGCGACCGATCTCCGCGATCTCGACCGACCCGCTCGGCCCCACCACCTTGCCGCCTTCCACCCGCACTTGATCGCGTTCCACCTGCAACAGGTGCGCGCCGATTTGCATCAGGCGCTGCGCCAGCTCGCGGCAAGCGGTCGCCACGGCGCCGCCCGCCATCACCATGCAACGCGAGCCCCAGGTGCCTGTGGAATAAGGCGTGATCGCGGTGTCTCCATGCACCACCTTGATGTGGTCGAGAGCGATGCCCAGGACTTCATGCGCTACCTGCGCCAAGGTGGTTTCGAGGCCCTGTCCGTGGGATTGGATGCCGACGCGGAGCTCGAGGCCGCCATCGGGGGTCAGGCGCGCCTCCGCCTGTTCGAAGCCCGGCACCATCGGGATGCCCCAACCGGCATAGACCGAGGTGCCGTGCGCCGCCTGCTCGCAGAAGATCGCGAAACCAACGCCGATGCGCGTGCCATCGGGCTCGCTCTTGCTCTGGCGCCGGCGGACCGCGGGCAGATCGATCGCCGCGACCACGCGCCGGAGGCACTCGGGATAATCGCCGCTGTCAAAATGCTTGGCAGTGATGTTTTCGAACGGCATTCGCTCCGCCGGAACCAAATTCCGCAGTCGCACTTCATGGGGTTCGATCCCGGCTTCGTGCGCGATCGCATCGATGATCGATTCCATGGCAAAGCACACGCCGGCGCGTGCTACGCCGCGGTAGGGGAGGATCGGCGGCTTGTTGGTCGCTGCAGACCAGGTGCGGCAGCGATAGGCAGCGAAATCATAGGGCCCCGGCAATATGCTCGCGACCTGTGCCGCTTCGAGACACGCCGAGAACGGATAGGCGGAGTAGGCCCCCGCATCGACCGTGGCCTCTGCGTCGAGACCCAACAGCTTACCGGAGCGGTCGGCATAGGCAGTGAGAGTGTAGTGATGCTCTCGGCAGTTGGCGTTGGCGATGAGCTGCTCGCGGCGGTCTTCGATCCAGCGGATCGGACAGTCGAGCCGGCGCGCGAGGAAGCTTGCCGTTACTTCCTCCACGAGCAAAATGCCTTTGTAGCCGAAGCCGCCGCCGACGTCGGGCGCCACCACGCGTACGTCTCCATGATTGAGGCCCAGGCAGCCGGCAAGCCCGGTTCGCACGATGTGCGGCATCTGCGTTGCCGTATAGAGCAGAAGCTGTTCCAGCCGCCGGTCCCAGACCGCAACGCAGCCCCGGCCTTCGATGGGCGACATGCATTGCCGCGCCGTGCGCAAGGTGCGGCGGATCACGATCGGCGCATCCGCGATCTTGGGTTCCGCACCGACATTGGTTTCGAGATACACGTTGTCGCCCCACCCATCGTGCACCAGCGCGGCGCCCGGTTGACGGGCCGCGAGCATGTCCACCACCGCCGGCAACTCCTCGAGGTCCAACTCGATCGCGGCGGCGATATCCTCGGCCTCGGCTCGGGTCGCGGCGACGCAGACGGCGATCGGCTCGCCCACGTAACGTACTTTGTCGGCCGCGAGCACGGGCTGCTCCGAGGGTTTGAAGCCCGGCAGGCGCGAATTGGCGACGATCGGTTTGACGCCCGCGAGGTCCGCCGCCGTGAAGACCGCATGCTCCAATCCTCGGGGTTTGCGCACCGCGCGGATGCGGGCGTGGGCGACGGGACTGCGAAGAAACGCGATCTCGCGCATGGCGGGCAGGCGGATATCGGCAATGAACTCGCCCTTGCCGCGCAGATAGCGGTCGTCTTCCTTGCGCTCGACGGCAGCACCGATGCCCGAGCCCGATCGCGCGCTTTCCAATACCGCCATGCTTATGGCTCCCGTTCGACCCGTTCCTTTAAAGGCCGATTAGACATAGCATGTTGGCCATGACCTCGGGAGACGTCAGAGGCTTCGAAATTCGCCCAATGGGCTCGGCGCTTGGCGCCGAGGTGCTGGCGATTGACTTGGCGCGGCCGCTCGACGACGCGGCCTTCCGGCGGATCTCGGACGCTTTTGATCACTACTCCGTACTCGTGTTCCGCGATCAGAAACTGTCGCCCGAGCAGCATATCGCCTTCTCCCGCCGCTTTGGTCCGTTGCAGGTGAACGTGCGCAGCGAGTTCAACAGGCCGGGATATCCAGAGATCTACATCGTCTCGAACGTGATGGTGGATGGGAGACCGATCGGCTCACGCGATGCCGGGCGCTACTGGCACTCCGATATTTGCTATGTGGAGAACCCGAGCCGAGCCTCGCTACTCTATGCACTCGAAATCCCGATCAAGGACGGCGTGGCGCGTGGCGATACCCTTTTCGCCAGCACCTGCGCGGCTTATGAAGCGCTTCCCGAGGAATTGAAGCGCCGCCTCGAGGGACTGCGCGCCGCCAACAGCTACAATGCCATGTATGAGCGCAAGGTCGAGGAATTCGGCCTGCGCCCGCCACTGACGCCGGAGGCGCGTGCCAAATATCCCGCGGACGCGATTCATCCGGTGGTCCGCACCCATCCGCGGACCGGGCGTAAATCCGTCTACGTGTGCGAGGGCTACACCACGCACGTCGTCGGCGTTTCCGAGGAGGAGAGCCGGGCGCTATTGCGGGCGCTGTTTGCGGAGGTGGTGCGGCCCGCGTTTATCTATCGCCATCGCTGGCGCGTCGGCGATCTCGTGATGTGGGACAATTGCGCGACCCAACACAAAGTGAGCTTCGACTACGAGCTGCCGCTGCGCCGCCGCCTCGAACGCACGACGGTCGAGGGCTCGGTTCCGTACTAGCGAGGATCGGGCCTATCGCGCGCTGCCATTGAACGCGGCGCTCACTCGCACTTGCCGCCGAGGACGCCGGTTTTGAGGTCGGCGTTGGGCGGCTTGGGGCCGAGCCAGATCGCGAGCAGGCCGGTTGCAAAATCGGCACCCGCAATCGGTTGGCCGGGCGCGCCGTTCGCGGCGACGGTGACCCCGGTCGCGGGATCGTTGGCGAAAACAAGCGATTGGCCGGTCTTGAAATCCGTCATCGCGGCCTTGAGCGTATCGATGCGGGGTTGCAGCGTCGCCAATTTGTCGGGCGCGGAATTCTCAAATCCCTCCTGCCAGGCGTTGCGGATGCCGGAGACGCCCACATCCCTGACAAAGCGCAGCTCCAGACGCCAGGGCCGGTTGGCCGCCAATATCTGGCCGGCGTCGCTCGACTTTTGCGGCAGGTAGAGGCCTGCCACGTAGACCTTCACGTTGAACATCGTGGCCTTGCGCAGGCCGAGGCCATTTAGCAACAGCTCGGCATTGCCGGCTTTGACGCTATCGGGAAAGGTCACATTTTGGCAGGTAGCGGCCAATGCCGGCACGGCAGAGACGAGAACAACGGCCAACGCGATCGCCGCTGAACCCTGACGCAAGAACTTCACCATGGGCGTGCCTCACACGATCGGGGAGAGGCCGCCATCGATGTTGATGGCGGTGCCTGTGACGTAGGACGCTGCGTCGGAAGCGAGGAAGCAGGCGAGGTTCGCGAATTCCTTGGCCTCGCCCATGCGGCCCAGCGGAATGCCATCGGCATTGGCACGGATATAATCCTCGAGCGAGGTGTTGGTCTGGGCGGCGCGGTGGCGGCGCACGATCTGGTCGCTGACGATACGACCCACCAGGAGCGCGTTCACCAGCACGTTGTGTGCGGCGTACTCGCTCGCCAGCACCTTGGTGAGCGCCATCCCCGCGGCGCGCGTCACCGTGGTGGGCGCGCTCTGCGCCCGAGGCGCCTTGGCTCCGGTGTTGAGCACGTTGATGATGCGGCCCCAGCGACGCTCCTTCATCTGCGGCAACACCAGCCGCGCCAGGCGGATATGCGCGAAGACCTTGAGGTCGATGTCCGCGTGCCAGACGGCATCGGTGATTTCCTCGAACTTCCCGGTCTGAGAAGTGCCGGCGTTGTTGACGAGGATGTCGATCTTGCCGAGCGCCGCCATGGCGGCGCGATAGCCCGTCTCGATCGCTTCGCCCTTGGCCACGTCGCAGGCGATGGCCGCGACCTTGCCCTTGCCTGCGGCCGAGATGGTGGCCTTCGCGGCTTCGAGCGTCTCGGGATTGCGCGCAAAGATTGCGACATCGGCGCCTGCGGCGGCGAACGCGGTTGCGGTCGCGAGGCCCAGACCCTTGCTGCCGCCGGTAATGAGGGCGCTCCGCCCCTCCAATCGGATATTCATGAGTGCGCTCCGCTCTCTCTTCCCTAATTCACTCCCCTGAGCCCCTGTCGTCTTCTCTGCACGAAGCGAGACGGGCATGGTCATAGCGCCATGACCGAGCACTTTTGGCAATGGGAAGTGCGCCGCCGATTGTCGAGTGTCCGTTTCAATAAGGGATGGTATTTACGCAACCGGCTCGTTAACATCGGGCATCTGGTGCAGCTTGCAGCGGACTTTGGCGCGGCACCTATTGCAGCGGACAGTTTTCCGTGTGCCGAGGCTTGGGGGGAATATGACGGAATTTGTACCGCCCTATCCCGCGCGCCGGGAACTCGCCTCGGTGTGGGATGGGATCCGATTGGCTCGGCGGAACACCCTCGGTCTGTTCGAGGATCACTGCTTCGAGGACGATCTGATCCAGGTCAGGGTCCTGCGCCGGAACATGTTCATCTGCAACAGCCCGGAGACGGTCGAATACCTCCTCAGCAGCCATAACGACAGCTTTGAGAGAAAGAGTCCGCAGATGCGGCACGCTCTCGAGCCGCTGATAGGTGACGGTCTGTTTATCAGCGAAGGAGAGACTTGGCGCCGCCGCCGCCGTGTCGTTGCACCAATCGTGCACGCCTCGCGCGTGCCGCAGTTCGCGCCGATCATGATCGAGACCGCCTGTGAGGCCCGCGATCGCTGGAGCAAAATCGGAGCCGGCGGCGAGATCGACGCGCTGAGCGAGATGGCACAGCTCACGGCCGAGATCATTTGCCGCACCATCTTCGGCCGCAACCTCGGTCGGGCGCATGCGCGACAGGTGGTCGAGGGGTTCAGCGAGTATCAGCGCCGCATCGACCAGATCGACTTGCTTTCCCTGCTCGATCTGCCGGAGTGGCTGCCGCGCTGGCGTTCTCCGGGACTGCGCCGCGCCGTGAAACGAATCCATGCGGTTATCGATGCGGTAGTCGCAAGCCACCGCGACAGAGAAGACACGAATTCAACTTCGGTGATCGGCCGATTGCTCGATGCGCGAGATGAGGAAACGGGGGAGCCTCTCGATCCCGCCGCGATCCGCAATGAAGCGATCGTGATCTTCATGGCTGGCCACGAGACCACCGCCAACTCCCTCGCATGGTGCTGGTACCTGCTGTCACAGACGCCAGAGGTCGAAAGGCGTTTTCACTCCGAGCTGGACGAGGTGCTGCGCGGTCGGACACCCGATCTGAACGACGTGCCGCGTCTTCTCTACACGCGGGCAATTTTCGAGGAAGCGATCCGCCTCTATCCCCCTGTGCCGATACTGGCACGCGAAGCGCTGAAGGACGAGATCATCGCGGAGCGCGCCGTGCCGAAACGAGCGTTGGTCGCCGTGGTGCCGTGGCTGCTGCATCGCCATCGCAAACTTTGGGAGAAGCCCGATCATTTCATTCCCGAACGGTTCCTTCCCGGCGGCAAACGGCCGGAATCGAAATTCGCATACGTTCCGTTCAGCATCGGCCCGCGCATTTGTCCAGGTCTCGCCTTCGGCATGCGCGAAGCGATCTTGTGTCTGGCGGTGTTGGGGCAGAGATTTCAATTGCGCCTGGCGCCGGGACACACGGTCGACCCGATTTGCCGCCTCACGCTGCGACCCGGCCAGGCTCTACCCATGGTGCTTGAGCCGCGGACGACAATTCGACGCGAGCCCCGTGCGGCACCTGGGGAATTGGTTTCCGTACCTTTGTCGGCGGCTTGCCCCTATGCCCATAGCTGACGGATTTGCTTGATCACGCGCCCACAAAGAGGCCCTAAATCACCAGTTCGACAAGATAAGGTCCCCGCGTGGCCAATCCGCGACTCAACTCGCGGGTCAACTCTTCGAGATCGGTGGCGCGGCTCGCCTCAACGCCGTGACCGCGCGCGAGCGAAACCCAGTCGAGATCGGGGCGGTCGAGGTTCAGCATGTCCATGGCCTTTCGCCCGGGATTGCCGGCGCCCACATTGGCAAGCTCGCCCTTGAGAATCTGATAGGAGCGGTTGGCGAGCACCAGCACCGTCACGTTCAGATTCTCGCGCGCCATGGTCCAGAGCGACTGCACCGTGTACATGGCGCTGCCGTCGCCCTCGAGCGCGATTACCTTGCGCTCGGGTGCCGCGATCGCACAGCCGATCGCGACCGGCATGCCGTAGCCGATCGAGCCGCCGGCATTGTTGAGCCAGTCGTGCGGTGGCGCGCCGGCGGTGTTCGGATGAAATCCCCGTCCGGTCGAGACGGATTCATCGACCACGATCGCGCGCTCGGGAATGAGCCCGCCCAGAACATGTGCAATGCCTTCGGGCGTGGGCTTGCCGCTCTGCGGCGGGGAGCGGCGACTCTGCGCCACGTCGATGGGCGGCGTCGTGAGCGCGCCCAGTTCCGCCGCGAGCGCTTGGAGCGTCCCTTCGATATCCTCCTCCACCCCCACCAGCTTGACGACTTCGCAACCCTCGGGCGTGAGCTCGCTTGGCTTGCCGGGGTAGGCAAAGAACGCGATCGGCGCCCGCGATCCCACCAGCACGATCTTCCGCACGCCCTTCAAATAGCCGATCGCCTGGTCGACCGGGTAGGGGATGCGGCTCACCTGCACGCGGCCGGCGCCACGCTCGATGCGCGCGTTTTGGGATTCGGCGCTAAGCCGTGCGCCGGTCTTGGCGGCGATGCGTCCCGCGAGCTCGAGCCCCCGCTCGCGCAGCGCCACCCCGCCCAGCAGCAACATCGCGCCGTTGCCGGACGTCAGCGCCTTGGCGACCGAGATCACCGTCCCGGCATCGACCTTGCGGCGCGGCTCGGGCGGACGCGGCGTTACCACGTCCTCGGCGGGATTCCACGCGGTATCGGCCGGCAGGATCAGCGTGGCGACGTGGCCGGGTGCACGCCGTGCGGCCTCGATCGCGAGCGCACCATCCGCGGCAACGGTCTTGGAGGAGGGCGACGTCTTGACCCAATCCGACATCGGCCGCGCCACCCCCTGGATGTCCGAAGTGAGCGGTGCGTTGAGCGCCACGTGATACGTGGCATGCTCGCCCACGATATTGACGATGCCGGAGCGCGCCTTCTTGGCGTTGTGCAAATTGGCGAGGCCGTTGCCGAGACCTGGACCCAAATGCAGCAGGGTCGCGGCCGGCTTTCCCGCGATCCGGTAGTAGCCGTCGGCGGCACCGGTGACCACGCCCTCGAACAGCGCCAGCACGCAGCGCATGCCGTCGATCTTGTCGAGCGCAGCCACAAAATGCATCTCCGACGTGCCGGGATTGGCGAAGCAGACATTGACGCCGCCGGCAAGCAGCGTGCGAACCAGGCTTTCGGCGCCGTTCATACGCGATCTCCCTGCCGTCAGCGCTCGGTGAAGCCCTTGCTGCTCTCCGCGAGTCGCCGCAACAGTGGCGAGGGGGTCCAGAGCGCGCCCTGTTCGCGTTCGAAACGGCGCACGGTCTCATAGACCTTGGCGACGCCGATACCGTCGGCATAGTGCATGGGACCGCCGCGCCAGCGCGGGAAGCCGAAGCCATAAAGCCACATCACGTCGATGTCGCTGGCACGATACGCGATGCCTTCATCGAGGATCTTGGCGGCCTCGTTGATCGCGGCATACATGCAGCGCGCGAGAATTTCCTCGTCGCTGACGGGACGCCGGGTGATACCTTGGTCCTTCGACGATTTGAGGATGATCTGCTCCACTTCGGGGTCGGGTATCGGCGCGCGGCCGCCGGGCTCGTAGCGGTACCAGCCCTTGCCGGTCTTCTGCCCGTAGCGGCCGAGCTCGTAGAGTCGATCAGCCGTGGGCGAATAGCGGATGTTGTTGGGCCGCGTCGCATCCAGCGAACGGCGCACCCGCCATCCCACATCGATGCCCGCGAGATCGGCGACGGCGAAGGGACCCATGGGCATGCCGAAGTCGTAGAGCACCTTGTCCACCTGCTGTGGCAGCGCGCCCTCGTCCACCAAGAAATTGGCCTCGCGGGTGAAGGCGCCGCGGCTCCTGTTTGCGACGAAGCCGTGGCAGACGCCGCAGACCACGCCCACCTTTGCGATGCGCTTTGCAAGCGCCTGCGAGGTCGCGACCACCTCGCGCGAGGTCTTGGCGCCGCGCACGATCTCCAGCAGCTTCATTACGTTGGCTGGGCTGAAGAAGTGCAGACCGATCACGCTCTCGGGGCGCTTGGTCGCGGTCGAAATCTCGTTCACGTCGAGGCTCGAAGTGTTCGTGGCGAGTACGGCGCCGGGTTTCATAGCGCGGTCGAGCAGTCCGAACACCTCTTTCTTGACGCCCATGTCCTCGAACGCCGCCTCGATCACGATATCGGCGTCGCCAATCGCGTCGTAGCCGCGGGCGCGGCTAATCAATGACAGGCGCTTTTTCTTATCGTCCTCGCGAATCCGGCCCTTCTGCACCATCTCTTGATAGAGAGCATCGATGCGGACCATGCCGCGGTCGAGCGCCTCGGACGAGCTCTCGAGGATTTGCACGGGGATGCCGGCATCGGCGAAGCACATGGCGATGCCGGCGCCCATGGTGCCGGCGCCAATGACCGCGCCGGTCTTGAGCGGCTTCGCCTGCACGCTCTGGTCGATGTCGGGGAGCTTCGCCGCCTCGCGTTCCGCGAAGAAGGCGTAGCGCAGCGCTTTCGACTGCTCCGACGGGATCAGCTCACCGATGATGCGCACGGTCTCGGCGAGCGCTTGGTCGAAGGGCAACCTCACCGCATTCTCGACACAGTCGATGGCGCGCTGCGGCGAAATCTGGCCGCGGGTCGCTCGATTGGCATTGGCGCGCGCCGCCGCCACCTGCGCCGCCCAATCCGCAGGCGCCGTCAGCGGCACTTGGCTCAGGCGTCGGATCGGACGCTTCTCCTTGAGGGCGCGCTCGGCGAACGCGACGGCTCCCGCGAGCAGATCGCCTTCGATGATTTCGTCGACGACGCCGAGGTCCTTGGCTCGCTGTCCGCGCGCGGGATCGCCGGACGCGATCATCTTGAGCGCGGGTTCGAGGCCGATGGCGCGCGGCAACCGTTCGACGCCTCCGGCACCGGGGACAAGACCGATCTTGACCTCGGGGAGCCCCAACTGCGCACGGGAGGTGGCGACGCGGAAATGGCAGCCGAGCGCCACTTCGAGGCCGCCGCCCAAAGCCGCGCCATCGATCGCGGCGATCACCGGCTTTTGGCTCGCCTCGATGTCGGCGATCGCCTTGGTCAAGCGCGGCTGTTGCGGCGGCTTGCCGAATTCGCGGATGTCGGCGCCGGCGATAAAGGTGCTGCCTTTGCCGATCAGCACGATCGCGTGAACGCCCGCATCCGCGGCTGCCCGGGCGATCGTGTCGACCAGGCCTTGGCGCACGCCGACGCTCAACGCATTGACCGGGGGATTGTCGACGGTAAGAACGGCGATCCGGCCTTGCTGCGAATAATGGACGGTCATGCGGGGCCTCCCGAATGGGTGTTGTAGCGGTCGATGCGGTTCAAGCCGGCGTGAACATCGGTACCGGCGGCCCGCCCTGGGTTGGCTTGAACACCAGCTTGACGTTCTGGCCGATGCGAAGGCGATCGAAATCGCAATCGACGAGATTGGTCATCATGGTGGGACCTTCCTCGAGCGTGACATAAGCGATCGCGTAGGGCACGGGCGCCCGGCGCATCACGCTGTAGCTGTAGATCGTGCCTCGTCCCTTGCTCTCTCGCCATTCGGTCTGGTCGCTGAAACAGAAGGGACAGATCGCGCGCGGATAATAGTGCAGCTCGCCACAGGCGCGGCAGTGCTTGATCAAGAGCTTGCCCTCCTTCGCCGCGTCCCAGAAGGCCTGGGTTTCCGGATTGGGCTCGGGCGCCACCAGCTCACGTTCTTTCTGGGCCATCTCTTCACTCCCTCTCCATAATGACCGTGGCGCTGCCATGGCGGCTGCCGAGCAGGCCGCCCGTGCCATGCGCGATCGCGAGATTGCAATTGGGCACCTGCACCTTGGGATGCGCTTCACCGCGCAGTTGCCGCACCGCCTCCACCACTTTGGTAAGGCCGCCGCGGTTGGCCGGGTGGTTGTTGCAGAGCCCACCGCCATCGGTGTTGAAGGGAAGCTTGCCGACGCCGGAGATCAGATTGCCATCGGCTACGAAGGCGCCGCCTTTGCCTTTCTCGCAGAAGCCGAGGTCTTCGATCTGGATCAGCACCGTGATGGTGAAGCTGTCGTAGATCGAAGCGTATTTGATGTCCTTGGGCGTAACTTTCGCCTCCTCGAAGGCCGCGGCGCCGGACCAGCGCGCGCCCGAGTAGGTTAAATCAATCTTGCCGCCCATCTGCCCCTTGGGCGCCTCGCCGGCACCGCGGATTTTGACCTTGGGCCGCTTCAGGCTTCGCGCCACCTCGGGTGCCGCCACAATAATCGCGCCGCCGCCGTCGCTGATAATGCAGCAGTCAAGGCGATGCAGCGGGTCGGAGATCATGGGAGAGTTCACGACCTCCTCGACCGTCACCACCTCCTTCAGCACGGCGTGCGGATTCCACTGCGCGTGATGGGAGGCCGCGACCTTGATCCAAGCAAGCTGCTCGCTGGTGGTACCGAACTCATGCATGTGCCGCATGGCGCACATGCCATAGACGTTGGCGGTGACCGGTCCGCAGTGAAATTCGAATGCGACGTCGGGGGAGGGCGTGCCGCGCACCCGCGGCACCGTCCCGGTCGCCATTCCCTCGGCGCGCGGACGACCTGCAAGGGTGATCAGCGCCACCCTGCATTTGCCGAGCGCGATCGCCTCAGCCGCGTGCGCCACGTGGACGATGTAGGAGGAGCCACCGGTGTCGGTGGAATCGAGATGACGGAGCTTCAGCCCCATGTAGTCCGCCATGGCGAGCGGCCCCAGCCCCGGGGCGTCGCCCGCGCAGAAATATCCGTCCACATCGCTCTTGGTGAGACCGGCATCTTCGAGCGCGCCCTTGGCGGATTCCGCATGGAGTTGCGCCAGCGATTTGTCGTCCGCCTTGCGGGTAGGATGCTCGTAGATGCCGACGATATAGGCCCTGCCGTTGATGCTCATGGGTAAGATCGCCTCGATTGTTGTTGGATGGGCACGCCGCCGTCACCGCCCCCGGAACACCGGCTTGCGCTTTTCGAGAAATGCGCGCGCGCCCTCGTGGAAATCCTCGGAGCTGAAGATTTGTGGCGCGTTGTCGAGCTGTACTTGCAGCGCGCGTTCGAAATCCATGGGGGCATAGCGCGTCAGGCTCTTGATGCGGCGGATCGCGAGCGGCGGGCCACTGGCGAGGCGTTGCGCGATCTTGCGCGCTTCGGCGAGCGCCTCGCCCTTGGCGACGAGCTTATCGGCAAGGCCGAGGCGGAGTGCTTCAGCGGCGTCGATCTCCTCGCCCAGCATCATCATCTGCCGCGCCTTCGCGGGCCCCACGCGGAACGGCAACGACCAGAAGAGGCCGTAGTCGGGGATCGCTCCGATCCGGACGAAGGCGGAGCAGAAGCGCGCACCCTCGGCCGCAATGACCAGATCCGCCGCTGCCGCAAGGCCGAGCCCCGCACCGAAGGCGGCACCTTCGACGGCGGCGATCACCGGCTTCTCGCCCAGCACGATCTGCCGGATCGACCAGTTGCTCCGCTCCTGGCTCGCGCGCGATTCAATCGCGTTGATGTCCTTGAGACGATTGAGATCGCCGCCCGAGGAAAACGCCCCGCCCGTACCGGTGATGATGAGAACGTGTAGATCGACAGACGCCGCAAATTCCTGCAGGGCGGCCGCCATCGCCTCGCGCACGCCGGGTGCGGAAAGCGAGTTTCGCGTTTCGGGCGCATTGATGGTGAGCGTCATGACGCGCTCGGCGCGCTCGACGATCAGGGGTTTGGCCGGGACCATCTGCTTGGCCTCGCTCATGAGGTTCTCCTGGGGATCACGCGATGCCAGACATTACCGGAAAAAAGTGTGGGCCGCCGCAAGGCGTTTTCGCAAGGGAGGGTCTCTCTTGTGGGTTTGCGCATGTCTCAGCCGCTCAGCCGTCGCGCGCGAGCCCGCGCGAGCGTGGCCGCGGCTTCAGCAACCAGCCGGTCCATGGTCTCGCCGACGCTCCTCACTTCGCGGAAATAGCCGATGCTCTGCCCCGCAGTCGCGTGCACCAGCGGCACAACGTTGTGCTCGTCGATCGCACGGCCTGTTCATTTGACAAGGAGATTAGGTTCGGCCGAGAGTTCCGCGCAACCGTTTTCCCTCAAGGGGGGCTTGGGTGTTCGAGCCGGCTCTGCTCCGGAACAAAAAAGTGCTGATCACCGGCGGCGGCACGGGACTCGGCAAGAGCATGGGCCGGCGCATGGCGGAGCTGGGCGCCGATCTGGTTATCTGCGGTCGGCGGATTGAAGTGCTGCGGGCGACCGCGGCGGAATTCAAAGCCGAACTCGGCGCCGAAGTCTCGACCGTGCGCTGCGACGTGCGCGACCCCGCGGCGGTCGAGGCCATGCTGGACGAGATTTGGCGCGACCGACCGCTGGACGCGCTGGTGAACAACGCCGCGGGCAATTTCATCGCTCAGACGCACAAGTTGTCGCCGCGTGCGGTCGATGCCGTGCTCAATATCGTGCTGCACGGCAGCGCCTATTGCACGATCGGCTGCGGCCGGCGCTGGATAGAGGCCAAGCGTGGCGGCAATGTCGTGAGCGTTGTCGCGGCCTACGCCTGGGGCGGAGCGCCTTTCGTGGTGCCTTCGGCGATGGCAAAGGCCGGCGTGCTCGCGATGACCCGCAGTCTGGCGCTCGAATGGGGGTCCAAGGGGATTCGCTGCAACGCTATCGCGCCGGGTCTGTTCCCGACCAAGGGCGCCTGGGAGCGGCTCTTTCCCGGCGAGCGCGGCGATGCGGAAGCGCTCAAGGCGGTGCCGCTTGGCCGGTTCGGCGAGCACATCGAGCTGGCGAACCTCGCCTGCTATATGATCTCGGACCAAGCGGGATATCTCAACGGCGAGACCATCACTTTGGACGGCGGCAAGCAATGGAGCGGTGAGCAATCCAAGCTGCACGGTTGGACCGATGCGGACTGGGAGAAAATCCGGCCGAAGCCGACCGGGCATTAGTGACAAACAAACATAAGCGGAGGGGAGCAATGCCGGAGACGAGGGAGATTAAGGGCGCATGGCTGATCGTCGCCATGCTGTTCCTGTTCATGTTCATCAATTTCGCCGACAAGGTGGTGATCGGCCTCGCGGCGGTGCCGATCATGAACGAGCTGCAGCTAAAGCCGGTCGAGTTCGGTCAGGTGAATAGTGCATTCTTTTTTCTTTTTTCGATCTCGGCCGTCATCACCGGCTTCATCGTCAATCGCGTCCAAAGCCGTTGGGCATTGCTGGTGATGGCGCTCATCTGGGCGCTGACACAGTTCCCGATGATCGGCGGCGTCGGCGTCGGTGTGCTGATGGCCTGCCGGATCATCCTGGGCGCCGGCGAGGGACCCGCCTATCCGGTGGCACTGCATGCCGCCTACAAATGGTTCCCCAATGAGCGCCGAGCGCTTCCGACCGCGGTGATCGCGCAGGGCGCGAGCATCGGCGTCATGCTGGCATTGCCCGCGCTCAACTGGGTGATCATCAATATTTCCTGGCACTGGGCGTTCGGCGTGCTTGGCATCGTCGGCATGTGCTGGGTACTGGCGTGGTGGGTGCTCGGCAAGGAAGGGCCCCTCACCGCCGAGGTGATTGCGGCGCAGCCGGCTGGCGGACTCACGCGCGTGCCTTATGGGCGGCTGCTGACGAGCCCCACTGTCCTCGGCGCCTGGGCCGCAGGGTTCGGCGCCTATTGGGGGCTGGCGCTGCTGGTCGCCTGGTTGCCGGCCTATCTCATCAAGGGCTTCGGATACACTCAGGCGGAGGTCGGCTGGATCGATGCGCTGCCCTGGGGCGCCAGCGTGGTGTTGGTGATCGGGATCAGCTGGCTCTCTCAGCGTTTGCTTGCGCGTGGCGTTTCGACGCGCATCTCGCGCGGACTGGTGGGCGGCGGCGCCGTGGCATTGGGCGGTCTCTGCCTCGCGAGCATGCCGCTGCAGGAATTCGGCGTGACAAAGCTGGCGGTTCTCGTGATCGGCATGTCGGTGCCCTCGGTGATCTATGTCATGGGACACGCCATCGTCAGCGAGATCACGCCGGTGGGACAGCGTGCAGCGATGCTCTGTATCGGCAACGCGGTCGCGACCTCGGCCGGGTTGCTCGCGCCTTGGCTCATGGGGCAGGCGATCCAGCAAGGGGTGACCCCCGGCGCCGGTTATGATCACGGCTTCCTGCTGGCGGGCCTCGTGACCTTGGTCGGCGGGATCATCGGCATGATCTTCCTGCGGCCCCAGGCCGATTTGCAGCGCTTCGCGGCGCTCGACGGCACCGCGTCGGGCACCGCGGCGCGGCAGGGAGCTTAGCTCAGGCGGGTTTCCCGACCGCGAGGGCGTCGAGGCCGAGGACGCCCTGGCCCCGAGGCCGAACCAGCAGCGGATTGATCTCGATGCACTGAAGGCGGCCGGCATTGGCCGCCGCAAAGCGCGAGAGACGCGCGAGCGTCTTCGCGAGAGCATCGATGTCGCACGGAGAGTGCCCACGAGCGCCCGCAAGCAGGGCACGGCCCTTGAGCTCGTCGATCATTTGCCGCGCCTCGGCTGAACCGAAAGGCGCTTTGCGGAAAGCCACGTCCTTCAATATTTCCACCAGCACGCCGCCCAGTCCCACCATCACGATCGGACCGAATGTCGGGTCTTCGTGCACTCCGATCACCGCCTCGACCCCGTCCCGCACCATTGGCGCCACCAGCACGCCTTCGAGGCGCGCTCCCGGTCTCTGAGCATGAGCCGCGGCGGTTACGGCGTCATAGGCCACGGCGACCGCCGCAGCGTTCGCGAGATCGAGGCGAACGCCGCCGATGTCGGTCTTGTGCGCGATATCGGGCGACGCGATCTTGATTGCCACTGGATAACCGAGCGCCTCCGCCGCCGCGACCGCGGCCTCAGCGCTCGTCGCCAGGCGATGCGGCACCATGGGGACACCCGCGGCCGCCAGCAGTGCCGAGGCTGCGCTCTCAGATAGTTTCCCTGACGGGATCGATGCTGGAGGCTCCGCCGCGACGTCGATTTCCGTCTCCAGCGGCTCTGCCAGATGACAGAGCGCCGCTATCGCGCGCACCGCTCGAGTCGGTTCCTCGAAGACCGGGATCTTCAGTGCCTCTAAATCACGGCAGAGCGCCGGTGCCGCCTTCATGGCGAGGAAGATCGGCATCGCCGGAAACGACTGGCGCAACTCACGCCAACTATCGAGGATGTTGGCGCCGCCCACAGGGTCTTGCCCGCCCGTTGCGTGGAAACTACTCAACGCGTCCAAGCGGCCTTCGGCCATCATCAGCTTTCCGAAGCGGCGGTAGAGCGTTCGGTCGTTGGCGATCTGTCCGGTGATGTCGACGGGGTTGCGCGGCGCCGAGAACGGTACCATCTCGCGCATTTGTTCCTGCGTCGCATCGAGTAGCGGCGGCAATTCGAGACCCACTTCCGCCGCGGCGTCCGCCATCAGCACGCCGGCGCCGCCCGAGATGGTCATGATGCCGAGTTTCCGACCCTTGGGACGATAGCCGCAAAGCGCGGCGTAGCCCACGTCGAAGAACTCGTCGACGGTGGCGGCGCGGTGCGCGCCGAATTGCCGGAATACGGCATCGTAGACCGCGTCCGAACCCGCGAGCGCCGAGGTGTGTGAATGCGCGGCGGCGGCGCCGATCTCCGTGCGGCCGACCTTCATCACGACGACCGACTTGCCGACATGATGCGCCTTCCGGAGTGCACGCACCAGCTTGGCGCCGTCGCGGCAGCCCTCCATGTAGCCCATAATGACTTTCGTCTCGGGGTCGCTGCACAGCCAATCGACGCAGTCCGCGAACTCGATGTCGGCCTCGTTGCCGGTCGCGGCCCAGAGCGCCACCGGGAGTCCTCTGTCGCGCGCGACCGCGAGCGTGAAAGTACCGAAAGCTCCGCTTTGGCTCACGATGCTGATGCCGCCGGGGGGAGGCAGGGGGAAGGCGGGACCCTGTCCAAAGGTGCAGAGCGCGCCGGTCGCCACGTTGATCATACCGAGGCAATTGGGGCCCAGAACGCGTAAGCCGGTGCGGCGTGTAAGCGCGGTGATCCGGCGCTGTGCCGCCTCGCCCTCGGTTCCCAATTCGGCGTAGCCCGAGGAGAATACGATCGCAACCTTAACGCCACGCTGGGCGCAGTCTTCGAGTGTCGCCTCCACCAGGCTCGCCGGTATCGCGAAGATCGCCAAATCGACCGGTCCGGGCACATCGCCGAGCGCTGCAAAGGCCTTAAGACCTTGTACCTGCGGATATTTCGGATTGATCGGGTAGATCGGTCCGGCGAAGCCGTGCTTGATCATGTTGGCGATCGGTCGCCCGCCAACGCGGGTGGGGTCGTCGGAAGCCCCGAAAACTGCGATAGAGCGCGGCCGAAACAGGGCGTCGAGCGATTGGTTGCTGCCGTCTGCTGTCGTCATCCTGTTCTCTCGATCACGGCCGGAGGCGCTGCTGCGGTGTCACAGATGGCTCCGCGGTCCGAAATGGTAATCACCGAGATCGCGGTTACCGCTGCGTGTTTCATCGGCTTCGAGGCGATAAATCGTGCGGTAATGCACCTCGTCAGGTCCATCGAAGATACGCAACAGCCGTGCGCGAGTGAAGGCGCGTCCAACCGGCGTATCGTCGGTCGCGCCCATGGCGCCGAAGAGCTGAACCGAGCGGTCGGCGATATTCTGATAGGCGCGTGCCACTCCGATCTTGATCAGTGAAATTTCTTGGCGCGCCCCCTTGTTGCCGACGCGATCGAGCAGCCACGCCGTCTTGAGCACCATGAGCCGCGCCTGCTCGATCTCCAGGCGGCTTAGAGCGACCCACTCCTGGATCGTCGAATAGTCCGCCAGCGATTTTCCGAATGCGTGCCGGCGCTTGGCCCGTTCCAGCATCAGTGCCAACAGCACCTCGCAGGCGCCGATCGCGCGCATGCAATGATGGACCCGCGCCGGCCCGAGCCGCGCCTGGCCGATGGCGAAGCCTTGCCCTTCGCGGCCCAACAGGTTCTCCACGGGGACGCGCACGTCCCTAAGCGCGATTTCAGGCGTCGGCGAGACCGGATCCCGCTGGCCGAAGACCGGGATATCGCGCTCGAAGGAAAGACCCGGGGTATCCGTCGGCACGATCACGATGCTGTGTCGTCGCGTGCGCTCGGCCTCGGGGTTGGTCACGCCCATCACCAGCAGGAAGCGGCATTCGGGATGTGAGCCTCCCGACGCGAACCATTTGCGGCCGTTGAGCACGTAATCGCCACCGGTGCGCCCGATCGAGGTGGCGATATTGCTGGCATCGGACGAAGCGACGTCGGGCTCGGTCATCGCAAAGGCCGAGCGGGTCGCGCCCTCGAGCAATGGGCCGAGCCAGCGCCGCTTTTGTTCCGGCGTCCCGAAGAGCTGCAGGATCTCCATGTTTGGCACGTCGGGCGCGTGACAATTGAAGACCTCGGAGCCCCAGGGCACGCGCCCCATGATCTCGGCGAGCGGCGCGAATTCGAGATTGCTGCACTTGAGCCCCGGTTCGTCCGGCTCGAGCCGCGGCAAGGCCATGTTCCATAGCCCCTCCGCGCGCGCCTTGTGCTTGAGGTCCGCAAGAAAGGGCGGCGCTCGTTCGCCGCGCTGCTCGACCCATTGGTGCCATTCGCGATTGCGCGGACGGATATGGCTCTCGAAGAAGCCTTCAACCCGCTCGCGGAGCACGCGCGCCGACGGTGTCGGCTCAAAATCCATGGCATTCCCCCCGATGGCCGGTTCTTTTGCCACCATCATTTCGGGTGGCGGGCGGCGTGTCCAGGCAAAAGGCCCATGACCGAACTCAGGCGGCGGTCTCGCGGCCTCGATAGCGCCGCTGCACCAGGGCGTTGCCGGCAAGCGTCAGCAGCAGGGTCGCGATCATCAGCACGAAGGCAAGCGCACCGCCCAGGGGCCAGTTCGCCTGTTCGGAAATCTGGTTGTAGACGAGCGGCGCCATCATTTGGAAACGGGGTCCGCCCAACAGCACCGGGGTCGCGTAGGCGTTCATCGCCAGAATGAAACACAGCAACGAGCCCGCGATCACGCCGGGCAGCGAGAGCGGTAACGTCACATGCCAGAACGTCCGCATCGGCGGGGCACCCATGCCGAGCGCTGCCTCCTCCAGCGCCGGGTTGATGCCCTCGATCACGCTTTGCAGCGTGAGCACCATGAAAGGCAGATTGAATCCCACGATGCCGACGACCACCGCCAAGGGCGTGTACATGATCTGGAGCGGCGCATCGATGAGGCCGAGCCAGGAAAGCGTCGCGTTGAAGGCTCCCTTTTGCCCGAACACCACGATCCAGCCGGCCGAGCGCACGGCATTGCCGACGAAAAGCGGCACGATCACCAGAAGGATAAGCCAACTCTTGTGGCGCGATTGGGTACGCGCAAGCTGGTAAGCCGCGGGATAGCCGATGATGAGGCAGAGGAGGGTGCAGAGCGCCGCAACGCCCGCGGTGAGGACGAGGACGTGGCGGTAGTAGGGGTCGGCGAAAATCTTGACGTAGTTCTCCGCCGTCAGCGCATCCACCATAAATTTGCCGGGAACGAAACGGTTGAAGCTGTAGCGCAGCAAGATCAACAGCGGCAGCACCAGCAGCAGCACGACGACCAAGGTCGCCGGTCCCACCATTGCCGCGGCACTGAGGCGCGTGGGCGCGGTGATGGGGCGCGCCGCCTTTCCTACGGCCGCGGCAACCACCTCCTCACCTTCCCGCCGCTCTCTCGCGAGAGCGACGGGCCCCTCCCTCTGCCCGGTGGGCAGAGGGGGCGAGCGGGCGAGGGGGGTCGGTTACCAACACGAGGAATCTGTTAGGTCTTGAATTCCTTGTCCCACCACTCCTTGAGCTGCGCGTCATTCTTCGCGAGGTAGTCGTAGTCCTGCACCTTCAGGTTTGCCATTTCCTCGGCCGTGAACCCCACGCGCTTTGCGATCGCGGATGAGAACTCCACGTCGTCGGCGGTCGGGTTATAGCCCATGTCTTCGATGAAACCCTCCTGCGGCGCCGGATCGAGCGTGGCGTTGAGGAAGGCATAGGCGTTGTCTTTGTCGGGCGCGTTCTTCGGGATAGTGAAATCCGAGATGTAGAGGACGACGCCCTCCTTCGGCGCTGCGATCTCAACGGGGACGCCGGCGTTTTGCCACATGACCCCGCGCGCCTTCCACATGATGCACATCCAGATTTCTTCGGTCTTGAGCGCCTGCGCCATCGCTTCGTTGGTCGGCACCACCTGGCAACCCATCTTCTTGAGCTCGAGCAGCTTTGCCTTCCCAGGCTCGTAGTCGCTGAGCGTGCCGCCGGCGATCATCGCCGCAGATTCGATGGTCACCTGATACTGAATGTCGATGACGCCGATCTTGCCGGCGTATTTCGGGTTCCAGAGATCGGTGTAGGAAGTCGGCTTTTCCGTGATGTATTTCGGATTGTAGAGGATGACGCGGCCCGAATAGATGTGCGGCACCGCATAGGGCACCGCGAGCTTCGGCAGGATGTGCTTGGCGTTGGGAATCTTGCTCATGTCGAGCTCGAGCAGGGTTCCCGCCTGGTACATCTCGTAGCTGCCGGCGCGCGAGAGCGCGGAGATGTCCATGGTGCCGCGCGGCAGCCGCGTCTCCGCAAGCATCTTGGTCTTGCGCGGCGAATCATTGCCGGTGTCGTAGACGACCTCGATGCCCTGCGGTTGCAGCAGCGGTGCCGCGATGTGTTTCTGGATCAGGTTCTGGTAGTCGCCGCCCCAGGTGCCCACGACGACGCGGCCGGCGGCGGCGGCGGGGCGCGGAAGGAGCGTCGCGGCGACGCCCGTGGCGGCGGCGCCCTGGAGCAGATGCCGGCGCGTCAATGCCGGCGACTTCTTGCGATCATGCTTGCGAGTGCTCATGGGACGGGCCTCCATCTGGGTTATTGATTCACCATCGAAAACCTCATTGGATCAGCTGGCAAGCTTCCGGATCCCAGCCGATCTCGACCTTGGTGCCGACTGCGAGCAGTTCGACGCCGTCGGTCCTGGTATTGTGCATCTCGACCGCCACCAGGTCGCCGCTCGCCAAACGCACGACATAGTCAGTGGTGGCGCCGAGATAGCTTGCGAACTCGATCGTACCTGAAAAGCGGTTGGCAAGGCCTGCGGCGCCGATGCGGATGCGCTCGGGGCGGACGGCGATCAAGCGTTGCTCCCCCGTGCCTGTGGGGAGTGCGATCGAGAGGCCGCTCTCGGTTTGAAAGCGCATCGGCGCTGTCAGCGCGCCCGCGAACAGGTTGGTGCGGCCGATGAAATTGGCGACGAAGCGGTTGTGCGGCGCGTTGTAAAGCTCGCGCTGGGTGCCGATCTGCTGGATTTCGCCTTCGCTCATCACCACCAGGCGATCGGCGACCGAGAGCGCCTCTTCCTGGTCGTGCGTCACCATCACCGTGGTGAGTCCGAGCCGGCGCTGGAGCTGGCGGATTTCGAGCCGCACCTCCTCGCGCAGCTTGGCGTCGAGGTTGGAGAGCGGCTCGTCCAGCAGCAAAATCTCGGGCTCGATCACCAGTGCGCGCGCGAGTGCCACCCGCTGCTGCTGTCCGCCCGAGAGCTGGCGCGGCATGCGTGCCGCGAGCTGGTCGAGGCGCACCAGTCGCAGCGCCTCGACGGTGCGCCGCTCGATGCTTGCCTTGTCGAGCTTGCGCATGCGCAGTCCGAACGCGACATTCTCGAACACGGTCAAGTGCGGGAACAACGCGTAGCCCTGGAACACCAGTCCGGTGTTGCGTCGGTAGGGTGGTAGTTCCGTCACGTCGCGCGAGCCGAACAAGACCCGCCCCGCGCTTGGCTCGACGAAGCCTGCGATCATGCGCAAGGTCGTGGTTTTGCCGCAGCCGCTCGGTCCCAACAGAACCAGGAACTCGCCGTCCGAGATTTCGAGCGAAAAGTCGCGCACGACAACGTGGTCGCCGTAGCTTTTGCTCAGGGAGATCAGGCTCACGCTCGACATCGGCTCAAACCACCTGACTCAGGCGCACGAAGCGATTGGTCGCCACCATGGCAGCCATAATGAGGGTGATCTGCACCAGCGACACCGCTGCGATGGTCGGATCAATCTTCCATTCGAGATACTGCAGTATCGCGATCGGCAAGGTGGTGGCGCCGGGGCCGACCAGAAACAGCGACAGTTCCAGATTGCCGAAGGAAACGACGAAGCTGAACAGCGCCGCCGCCACTACGCCGGGCCTGATCAACGGCAGCGTGACCTTGAGCAAAGTGCGCAGCCGGTCGGCCCCCAGGTTCATCGCCGCCTCCTCGATCGTGCGATCGACGCCGACGAGGTTCGCGGCGATGAGTCGCACTGTCCAGGGGATGGTGATGAGAACGTGGCCCAGGGCGAGCCCCGCGGTGGAGCCGGTGAGCGGCCATTCGGTCGCAATCTCCACATCGATGAAAAACAGGTATAGCGCGGTGCCGATCACGATATTGGGCACGATCAACGGCGAGAGCAGCAGCGTGTTGAACGCCTCTCGAAGCCTCAGATTGGCGCGGACCAAGGCGATGCTCGCGGGGATGCCGAGCGCCAATCCACCGAGCATCGCGACAATCGCCACTTCAATGCTGGTGATGAAACCCTGGGCGAATTGGGGTTCGAGCCAGACCGCGCGAAACCACCTGAGCGTGTAGCCTTCGGGCGGGAATGAAAGAATTTCATTGCTGAAGAAGCTGAGCCACCCCACAAACAGGATCGGCAGCAGCATCACCGCAAAGCATACCCCGCTTGCCGTCGTAAGAGCGATCCGGCGCAGCCGCTTGCGGAACCATGATGCGAGAGGCATGCGACCTGGCGCTCTGGATCAGCGCGAAAGCGTGTTCTTATGGAAGCGGCCGCCTTTCATGATCACCGAAAGGTGCGCGCCTTGGTCCTGGAACAGGCCGAGATCGCGGAGCGGATTGCCCTCGATCACCAGCAGGTCGGCGAAGGCGCCCGGTTTGATGGTGCCCAGCTCGCCCTCGCGCCGCAGCAGCCGCGCATTCACCGTGGTTGCCGAGCGAATGATCTCGATCGGAGGCAAGGCCTCGGCACGAATAAGAAATTCGCGAGATTGATCGTCCTGCAGCTTGCCCAGCAGATCGCTGCCATAAGCGATCGGGACCCCCGTCTGCTTTGCGATTTCAATCGAGCGCAGCCCGGCCGCGAGCACGCGCTCGTTCTTCTCGAGACTGACCGGCGGCAGGCCGAGCTCGCGCCCGCGCCGCTTCATGGCGTCATAAGCGATCAATGTCGGGACGAGGAAAGCGCCGCGCTCGCGCATCAGCTTGGCGGTCTCCGCATCGAGGAAATTGCCATGCTCGATGGTGCGCACCCCGCATTCGACCGCGCGGCGGATCGCATCGGCGCCGTACGCGTGCGACCCGACATAGGTCCCCCATGCCGTCGCCTCGCCGACCGCGGCGCTGATTTCCTCGCGGGTGAATTGCGTGGCCTCCAGCGGATCGCGTGGGCTCGCGACGCCGCCCGACACCATGATCTTGATGTGGTCGGCGCCCTTGCGCAGCTCGTCTCTGACCGCATGCAGCATCTGCGGCACGCCGTCGACGATGCGCGAGATCTGCGCGACGCCGCTGCAGCATTGGCACGTCTCGCCGCCGCTGTCGCTCCGCAGCCGGAAATCGCCATGGCCGCCCGTTTGGCTCAGCGCGCGCCCCGCGATGAAGAGACGCGGTCCCGTCATCTCCCCGGTCTCGACAGCCTCGCGGATGCCCCAATCGGCGCCGCCGGTATCGCGCACGGTGGTGAATCCGCGATCCAGCATCGCTCGCATCAGCGTCCCGGCCCGGGCCGCCATCAGGCTCAACGGCATTTCCGTGAGGCGGCCGACATCGACTTCCGAGAGGTAGACGTGGATGTGCGCATCGATGAGCCCCGGCATCAGCACGCGGCCGGCGAGGTCAAGCTTCAGCGCGCCCGCTGACGTGATCGGCCGATCCGAGACTTCCCGGACGCGATCGCCCTCGGTCAGCACGCTCATGCCCTCGCGCAGGTCGGTGGCTTCCGGGTCGAGTAACCGGGCGTTTTGGAACAGCACTTGCAAGGGGCGCCTCCTGGTCTACCGCCGAGCCTAGCGGCAGACCGCCGCGGCCGGCAATACGCAAGCGCTGCCGCATGCCGCCCGCCCATCCGGCGGGTGGCGGCGCCGGCGTTGCGGCGCCATATCTTGAGGCAGCGCGGTAATTGGAGCACCCCATGAATTCTGCAGTTCAACTTTCCGGCCTATCCCGTGAGATTGCCGGCGTGGTCGAGCGCGTCGGCGGCCGCGTGGTCGCCGTCAACGGTGGCAATCGCCGAGGCGCAAGCGGCATCCACTGGCGTCCCGGCGTGATCGTCACCGCCGAGTCGGCGCTGGAGCGTGACGAGGACCTCTCGGTCACGTTGCCCGGAGGCCGCGAGGTCGCGGCGTCGCTCGCGGGCCGCGACCCCAGCACCGACGTGGCGGTGCTGCGCTTCACCGCGGAAGGGCTGCCGAGCGCTGAGGTCGGCGATGCGAGCGATCTGCGCGCCGGTCATTTCGCGCTGGCGGTCGGCAATTATGGCAGCGGCGCGACCGCCAGTCTCGGCATCGTCGGTTTCGCGGGTGGGGCATGGGAGAGCATGCGCGGCGGCCTAATCGACGGACTGATCCGCCTCGACCTCAACTTGAGCGCGAGCGCCGAGGGCGGCGCCGTGGCCGACGCCGAGGGGCGGGTCGTGGGGATGGCGGTGTTCGGACCGCACCGCCGGGTGCTGGTGATCCCCGCGCGCACCATCGACCGCGTGATCGACCCGCTACTGGCGAAGGGGCGCATTCCGCGGGGGTACCTCGGCGCGGGCCTGCAAAGGGTCGAGCTTCCCGCGCCAGCCGGAGCTAAGGATGCGAAAGGCCGCCGCGGTCTGCTGGTGGTGAGTATCGATCCCAACGCTCCCGCGTCGGCGGCCGGGCTTCGGGTCGGCGACATCGTGCTGACCTGGAATGGCACGGCATTAAGGCGGGTGCGCGAACTGATGCGCCAGCTTGGACCTGAGAGCGTGGGCCGCAAGATCGAGCTGGGACTGATACGAGGCGATGCTCCCTTGACCCTGTCGGTGGTGCTGGGTGAGCGCCCGGCGGGCTAGCGATGACCCGGAGCCGAGACCGCGGGCATCCATGACCACGGTTGCGCTCTCGATCGCCGAACCGGAATTGCGTGCGCGCATCGAGGCGGCCTTGCGCGAGATCGGCCTCCATATCGCGGATAATGCCGTGGAACCGGACACGCTTGCCAGGACGATGCGTGAGAGCCGCGCTGACCTGGCGCTTGTCGATGACATCGATGCGCTGCAATTTTCGAGTGCGGATGGTGTGCCGGCGATCCTCTTGATCGACGACGAGAACGGCGAGCGCGCATATGATGCTCTTGCGGCCGGCGCCGTTGCCGTGCTGGCACGCTCGTCCGATGCCGCGACGCTCGCGGCGGCGATCGAGGCGGCGCTTCGGGGATTGAGTACGCTGCCGGTCGACCTGCTGCGGCACCTCGTCGACGGAAGCGGTCGCGGCGCATCCGCGCCGCCGCGAGAGACCGACGGCGGCGGCGCCCCTCTGCTCACCCCGCGGGAGCTTCAGGTGCTGGCGGCGCTCGCCGACGGCGCTTCCAACAAGGTGATCGCGCGCCGCCTCGGCATCTCCTTCCACACCGTCAAGTTCCATGTCGCCGGCATCCTCGCCAAGCTCGGCGCCGAAACCCGCACCGAGGCGGTCGCGCAAGGCGCGAGGCTGGGGTTAGTGATGCTGTGAGGAGCTGCCCTGTACTCATCTGGACCGTCATTACGAGGAGCCCAGCGACGAAGCAATCCGCCGAGGATTAGGGCTGTGGAGTTACTTCGCCCTGCTCGAAATAACGTCCTATGACGCTGCATTCCCTTTCGCGAGCTTTTTGATCGCGTCGTCGAGGGGGCGGGCGGCGTTGTCGTAGCCCTGCCACGCTATGCTCTTGGCGAGAAGCGGCGGCGCGGTGCGGAGAGTGAAGCGTTTTGGATCGAGGCCCGCGCGCACCTGGTTCCAGAGCAGCGGCATCGACACGGGCGCGCCCGCGCGGGCCCGCGGTGAAAGCGGCGCCACCGCGGTCGCGAGCCGGTCGTTGCGGAGATAATCGAGAAAGATGCGACCCGCGCGGCGGTTCTTGGACATGGTGATGAGATAACGTTCGGGGCTGTCGGCCGCCATCTGCTGGCAGAGAGTCCGCGCGAAAGTCTTGGCCTCGGGCCAGCGCAATTCACTCTTGGGCCGCGGCGCGAGTGGCGTCACCACATGCAACCCCTTGCCGCCCGTGGTCTTGCAGAAGCTTTCGAGGCCCAGCGCCGCGAGCCGCTCGCGCAGTTCCTTCGCTGCCTCTATCACGGCTGAAAAGGCCAGGTCGGAATCGGGATCGAGATCGAACACCAGGCGCCCCGGAATATCGGGCTTCCCCGGCGCGCAGTTCCAGGGGTGGAGTTCCAACCCCGCGAGCTGTGCCACCTCGGCAAGCGCCTCCAACCGGTCGATCTGCAGATAGGCCTTGCGCTCGCCCGAGACGGTAACGAGGGTGAAGAGGTTCGACAGGCCGCGCATCCCGTGGCGCTGAAAGAAGAGTTGGCCCGCGATACCGTCGGGCGCGCGAATGATCGAGCAGGGCCGGCCCTCGATATGCGGCAGCAGCCACGAGCCGACCGCTTCGTAGTAGTGCGCGAGGTTGAGTTTGGCGACCGGCTTGCCGTCGCCTGCATCGGGCCAAAGCGGCTTCTCGGGATTGGATATCGCGACACCCAGTACCCGGTTGGGCTTGCCTCCGCCGCTGCTTGAAATCGTCATCGTCGGTACCCGAGCGGTGCTTGCGGGGCGCTCCGCCATCACCTCGGTGGCCGGCTTGTCGTCGCGGAGCCCCTTGAAAGCAGCTTCCCGCACCATGCCGGCGCTGGTCCAGCCCGCGAATTCGATCTCCGCCACCAGCTCAGGCTTGACCCAGGAGATGCCGGGCTCGGCAGAAGGCGCGGTGCTACCGCTGAACGGGCTATGCTCGGTTTCGAGCGCCTTCAAGCGCCGCACCAGCGGGGGTACATTGGCGCTGCTGAACCCGGTCCCGGCACGGCCGACATAAATCAAATTCTTTCCGGAGAAGACCCCGACCAGCAGCGAGCGAAAGCGTCCGGCTTCGGTGCTGTACCCGCCGATCACCACCTCCTGGCCACCCCGGCACTTGGCCTTGGTCCAGGCATCGCCGCGCCCCGAGCGATAGGGCGCGTTCAGGTTTTTGGACACGATGCCCTCGAGCGACATCTTGCATGCCGAGCGCAATACCTCCAGTCCGTCGGCCACGAAATGCTCGACGAAGCGGATTTCGCGGGTCTTCCCGAGACGCTCCGCGAGCAACGCCTCGAGGCGGCGCTTGCGCTCGATGAGCGGGAGCGATCGCAAATCTTCACCTTCGAGAAACAACAGATCGAAGGCGAAGAAGACCAGCGCATCGGTGCGTTCCTCGGCGAGCGCCGCTTGCAAGGCGCCGAAATCGGGAATGCCGCGCTTGTCCAGCGCAACGATCTCGCCGTCGAGAAGCGCGTCGGGAAGCCGCCGCGCCGCCGTGGCGATCACCGGAAATTTGCCCGTCCAGTCGAGACCTTTGCGCGTCTTCAAGAGGGCCTTGCCGTTCTCGACCCGCAGCTGCATGCGATAGCCGTCGAATTTGATCTCGTGCGCCCAACGCGAACCCGAGGGCGGCCGATCCACCGTGCGGCACAGCTCCGGCGCGATGAAAGCGGGCATCGCCCGTCGCGCCGGGGGCTTGAGTCGTCGCGGCGGAGGCGCTACCCGATTCGGCGCTTCGTCCGGCGGATCCTCGCGGTTGGAATGCCAGACCGCGTCCGCCCGCGCTTTCGCGCCGCCCTTCAGCATGAAGGGGCGTGGTGCGCGGCCCTTGCCGGCGGCGATCTGCGCGAGCGTGCGGCCCGAGGCGACTGAGCGATCGTCTTCGATGAGCGCGCTTTGATCGCCTTCACGTGCCCAAGCGTCGCGGTGCTTGATCAGCAGCCAGTTGTTGCGCTTTTCGTTCTCACGCCGCCGCATCCGAACCAGCACCCAACTCCCGTGGAGCCGCTCACCCTCCAGGTGAAATTTGAGATCGCCTGCGGCGAGTGCCCCCTGCGGCGATTTCTTCCCTTCGACCTCCCAGTATCCCCGGTCCCAAAGCTGCACGGTGCCACCGCCATATTGGCCTTTGGGGATGGTGCCCTCGAAATCACCGTAGTCGAGCGGGTGATCCTCGACCTCAACCGCCAGACGCTTGTCGGCGGGGTCGAGGGAGGGGCCTTTGGTCACGGCCCAGGATTTGAAAACGCCGTCGAGCTCGAGACGGAAGTCGAAGTGCAGCCGCGTGGCATCGTGCTTCTGGATCACGAAGCGCAGGCGCTTTGCGGCCACCACGGTCGCCGTGCCGCTGGGTTCGGCGGTCTTGCTGAAATCGCGCTTGGCGCGATAGGTCGCGAGCGTGCTCTTCGCCATCCAATCGCATTCTGGTGCGGCGGCGGAGCAAAGTACATAATCCCCGCAGCCAACGCCGTAATCGGCACAAGAAGGCCTTCGGGAGGATTCAATGCAGCCGAGTACCGAGCGGTTCCTCACCACCCACACCGGCAGCTTGCCGCGGCCCGAGGCGTTGATCCGCACTATGTACGCGAAAGAAGAAGGCGTGCCGGTCGACCGTGCGGCACTTGCGGCCGAGATTCGCGCGGCGGTTCGGGATGTCGTGGGCAAGCAGCGGACGGCCGGCATCGATCTCGTCAATGACGGCGAAATGTCCAAGCCCAGTTATGCCACCTACATCAAGGACCGCCTCGCGGGCTTTGGCGGCACCGGCAACACTTTCGTCTATCAGGATCTGGTGGCGTTTCCCAACCTCGCCAAACGCGTGTTCGGCGATCCCGGCCGCTCGCGGCGCAAGACGCCGGCTTGCAACGCGCCGATTTCAGTCAGTGATCGCGAGGCCGCGTCCACCGACGTTGCCAACCTCAGGGATGCCGGTGCCGGAGCGAGCGGTCTGTTCATGAGCGCGGCGTCGCCGGGCGTGATCTCGCTGTTCTTCCGCAACGACCACTATCCGAGCGAAGAAGCCTATCTCTTCGCGATTGCCGACACGATGCGGCACGAATACGAGACGGTCGCGAAGGCCGGGGTCGTATTGCAGATCGACTGCCCCGATCTCGCCATGGGGCGGCACATCCAATACGCCGACCTGGATCTCGCCGAATTCCGCAAGCGTGCTGCGCTCCATGTGGAGGCGCTGAACCACGCCGTTTCGGGAATCGCGCCGGAGCAAATGCGCATGCATGTGTGCTGGGGCAATTACGAAGGGCCGCATCACTGTGACGTGCCGCTCGCGGACATCATCGACATTGTGTTCTCGGCGCGGCCGAGCGCCATTTCCTTCGAGGCGGCCAATCCGCGCCACGCTCATGAATGGTCGCTGTTCGAAACCGTGAAGCTGCCGGCGGGCAAGGTGCTGATTCCCGGTGTCCTGGAATCCAAATCGAACTTCATCGAGCATCCGGAGCTGGTGGCGCAGCGCATCGGCCGTTATGCGAAGCTGGTGGGCAGAGAGAATGTGATCGCCGGCAGCGATTGCGGATATGGCACCTGGGTCGGCCAAGCCGCGGTCGATGCCGACGTGGTCTGGGCCAAGCTCGCAGCACTCGCCGAGGGAGCGCGCATCGCCTCCCGCCAATTCTGGGGCTAGAGCTTCAGCGGTCAAATTACCGGAGGAAATCATGCCAGCGAAGATGCGTGCCGTGGCGTTCGCGTTGCCGATGTTGGGTGCAATCGCCGCGTCGTCGGCTATGCCGGCGATTGCCCAGGTCTGCGCCAATCCTCGGCAGATGGATGGTTTCAAGACCTGCGCCGATGTCGATAAGGCGAATTCCGAAGGCGCGGTCGTTATCTACACCACCGATCCCGAGTCCGGCACCGCGCAGGTGCTCGCCTCGTTCAACCAGATGTTTCCGAACATCAAGACCAGTTTTGTGCGCCTACAAGCCGGTGCGCTCTACGCCAAGCTGATGGCGGAACGCCAGGCGAAATCCTATCTGGTCGATGCAATTCAGCTCTCGGATTTGGGCTTCGTGCTCGATCTGCAGAAGCGCAATGGCTACATGCGCTACGTGTCGCCGGAAATGACGGCCTACAAGGCGGAGTACAAAAGCGAGCCCGAGGGCTATTGGATCTGGGGCGCGATCATCATGGCCGGTATTGCCTACAACCCGAAGCTGGTCAGCGAAGCCGACGCTCCGAGGACTTGGACCGATGCGCTCGATCCCAAATGGGCCGGCGCGATCAGCGTCAAGGTCTCGAATTCCGGATTGCAGCACGAGACTTGGTATGAGCTGCGACGGCTCTATGGTGATGACTACTTCACGAAGCTCGGCGAATTGAAGCCGCGCGCCTTCGACAGCTACGTGCAGCAATACGACCGTCTCGTGAACGGACAGGACAAGGTAATCCACACGGCGCAATACTCGGGCTATCTCGAATTCAAGGCGAAAGGCGCGCCTGTCGAATTCGTCTATCCCGCCGACGGATTGCCCGCGGGTCCGGAGACCTGGGGCCTGCTCGCCGAGGCACCGCATCCGGCGGCGGCGCAGCTCTTCATGGATTGGCTGCTCTCGGTCAAGGGGCAAAAGGCGATCGGCGATGCTTTGCACTTGAATTCGCCGCGCGCCGACGTGGACCCGCCGCCCGGCGGTGTTTCGGTCGACAAGCTCAAGCTGTTGTTCCCGTCCGACTGGGCTGCATTTGTCGCATCCCGACCGCAATTCGCGAAAATGTGGGATCAGATGACCGGACTGCGCTGAGGTCTGTTCAGGCCGGGATAAACGCGGCGTGAAATACTTCGTAACCCCCGCGGTGCTGCTGCTCTGCGGCACCCTGGTGCTGTACCCTTTGTTTTTCGTCGTTACGCAATCCTTCAATGTGGGCGATCCCGAGACGTTTCCACCGGCCGCCTATGGGCTCGACAATTATCTCAATCTTCCCGACGACGCGCGCATTCTCGGCAACACCGCTTTCGTGGCGCTGCTCGCGACCGCAATGGCCGTGCTGTTCGGCTTTATCTTGGCGTGGATACTCACGCGAACCTTGATCCCCGGCCGAGGAGTGCTGGAGCGTCTGCTGGAGCTGCCCTACTACATGACACCGCTGGTGGGGGCGCTCGCCTGGGGCGTTATATTGGGGCCCAAGACCGGGCTTGCGAACCAGCTTGGGCAGCATTTTTTCGGCCACGACCTTGCCGATATCTATTCACCCTACGGCATCGCCTGGGTGATGGCGTTGTTCGAAGGCACCGTCGCCTTCGTGATGATCGCGGCGGCCATGAAGTCGATGGACCCGTCGCTCGAAGAGGGCGCGCGCGTGCTGGGCGCCGGTAAGCTCAAGATCGCGCTCACCGTCACTCTGCCCATGGTCATGCCCGGCGTGATAAGCGCGACGATTTTCGTCTTCGCGGAGATGCTCGGCTCATTTGCGGCGGCCTTCGTGCTTGGAATCCCCGGCCGGTTCTATGTCGTGACGACGGCCATTTGGGAGGCCACTTTCTCCTATCCCCCCGACTATGGGCGCGCGGCGGCCTTGGGGCTGTCGCTGTTCATCGCGATGCTGGCGATGTTGGGACTGTCCCGATTGATTTTGCGTCGCGGCAGCTACGCGACCATCACCGGCAAGGCATTCCGGCCCCGTGCACTTGGCGTGGGCTGGCTGCGCTGGCCGCTGTTGGCGTTCTGCTGGGGTTATGTGGCGCTTTCGGTCGCGCTGCCTCTGGCGGCGCTGCTGCTTACCTCGTTTCAACGCTTCGCGACCGCGATCCTACCGCAGAGCATCTTCACGCTCGCCAATTACCGCAACGCCCTGCAGATGGGCGCCTTGGGCTCGGCGCTGGCCAACAGCCTGGTGCTCGGCCTCGCGGTCGCCACGATCGCGGTTCCGTTGGCGAGCATCCTCGTCTGGATCATCTATCGCACGAAAGCGCGCGGCGGGCGCTTTATCGAGGGCGTGGTGATGATACCCCAGGCGGTGCCGAGGATGGTATTCGGGCTCGGCCTGCTCTGGGCCTGGCTCAGCATCCCGATTCCGATCTATGGCACGCTGTGGCTGCTCGGCATCGCCTATTTGACGGTGCTGATGCCGCTGGGCGTTCGCACGCTTGCGGGCGTGGTGCTGCAAGTGGATCGTGGCCTCGAAGAGTGCGCACGCGTCTGCGGCGCCTCCTGGCTCTATCAGATGCGCAGCGTCACCTTGCCGCTCCTGCGCCCCGGCATGGCGGCGGCGTGGCTGCTGATCTTCATTGCGGGCGTGCGAGAGCTGGGCGTCTCGTTGTTCCTCATGGGACCGAACGCCAAGGTAATCGCGCCTTCGATCGTCAATTCGTGGCTAAGCTCCAGCTCCGAACTCTCCGCGGCCATGGCGCTGCTGCAGACGCTGACCATCTTCGTGGCCGTGGCCGTGCTATTCGCGGCCGTGCGCTCGGTCGCGAGCGGCGCGCTGGGCGGAGATGAGCCCATATGAGGGATCCACATACCCCAATGATCGAGGTGGAAGCGCTGGAGCTTCGCTACGGCTCGGTCGCGGCGGTCAACGGGGTCAGCTTCGCCGCGGACAAGGGCGAGCTGGTCACTTTGCTCGGACCCTCCGGTTGCGGCAAGACGAGCACGCTGCGCGCGATCGCGGGCCTGGAAGAACCGTCGGGCGGTCGAATATCGCTGGGCGGCACCGTCGTCTATTCGGCCGCCGAGCGCCGCAACGTCGCGAGCGAGCGACGCGGCGTCTCCATGGTGTTCCAATCCTACGCCATCTGGCCGCACATGAACGTGTTCGATAACGTGGCCTACGGTCTGCGCGTGCGCCGCCTGCCGCGCGCCGAGGTCGAGCAGCAGGTGATGCGCGCGCTGGCGCTCGTGCAGATGCAGGACTACGCGACGCGCTCGGCGGTCAGGCTGTCAGGTGGACAGCAGCAGCGCGTGGCCGTGGCGCGCGCCATCGCGTTCTCTCCTGAGGTCGTGCTGTTCGACGAGCCGCTCTCCAACCTCGACGCCAAACTGCGGGCCGAGATGCGCGTGGAGCTGCGCGAACTGCAGCGGAGGCTCTCCTTCACGTCCATCTATGTAACGCATGACCAGGAGGAGGCGCTCGCAATCTCCGATCGGGTCATTGTGATGAACGAGGGGCGCATCGAGCAGGTCGGCGCGCCGCGGGAACTCTATAACCGCCCTCAGAACCGCTTTGTGGCGGACTTCCTCGGAGCCGCCAACATCATCCCGGGCCGTGTGCGCGGTGGAGCGACGGCAAATGGCGAGGCGATGTTCGAGACCGCTGGGGGACACATGATTCGCGTCCGTGCGGGCGGTCCATTACGGGGCGATGAGGACGCCGCAGCGGTCCGCGCCTCCTATATCCACCTGGCAGCGAAGGCGCCTCCTGACGCCGCCAATGTCGCGGTGGGGCTGATCGAGCGTCGGCACTTCCACGGCGATTTCATCGAGTATCGCGTGCGCTGGCCAGCGGGCCAGTTGATCGTGCGCACCCCGCCCACCGGCGTTCTCGAAGAAGGCCAGGAGATTGCGCTGTGGTTCGAGGCGGAGCACTGCGCATTGCTGGAACCGGCCCGACGCTCGGCGCCGACCTCCTCGCCCAGGCGGAGGTAAATTCGGGGGTCCGGGCAACATTTCCCTCTCCCCTCTCCGGGAATACCGAGAGCAATATCAATCGGTTGGGGGGTGTCGCACAGGGTAGCACCCCGCGAGCCCAAACTGGTCACCGAGGTGGCCTTTGCCTAAGCCGTGCCCCGCTCTACTTACCCAGTGCCGCCGGGAATTTCCGCCATAATATCAATTGACATTATCGTTCGATCGTCATAGTTGGCTCCGCACGGGAGGAGCCATGGTTAACGACGCAACCCGCTATCGGCCGGGAACACAGCCGCGCGGCGAGGATACGCGCCGCCGCATCTTGGACACCGCGATCGAATTGTTCGCGACGGAGGGCTACGAGGGTACCAGCACCCGACTCTTGGCCGTGCGGGCAGGCGTCAATCTGCCTGCGATTCAGTATTACTTCGGCAGCAAGGAAGGGCTCTACCGCGCCGCGGTCGCGCGCATCAGCGAGGAAATCGATGCATCCATGGGGCCGGCGCGCGAGCAAACGGTGACGGCGCTGGAGAATCCCGACCTTAGCCGGCGCGAACTCTGCGGCCTGCTCTGCGACCTCCTCGAAGCATTCGCGACATTGGTGCTGAGCGGCGTGGGAGTGGAGCACAGCGGGCGCAAGCTTTTCATCGCGCGCGCGGAGATCGAGGGCCAACCGGCGCTTGATCTCCTGCACGACAACATGGTGCGGCTGGTACTTCGCCCCTGCGCCGAGGTGCTGGGGCGGCTGATCGGGCGTCGAGGGGAAGACGAAGAGACCGTGCTCCGAACGATCGCTCTCCTGGGCCAGGTCACCATTTTCTGCAACAAGCCGACGCGACGAGCACTCGGCTGGACGGAGTTCAGTCCCGAGCGTGTGGCGCACATTAAGGCAGTGGTGCGCCGGCACACGCTGGCGCTACTGGCCGGCGAAGCGAGTGCTCCTGGATGAAGTGCGTTCCTCGGAAGCTGTGGCCGTGCGCCACCCTCCTCGCCCTCGCGCTCTCGGGCTGCAAGATGGGCCCTGATTTCCAGCAGCCGGCGCCGCCCGATGTCACGACATATACCCCCGATCCGCTGCCGGCCGAGACCACGGCTTCGAAGGTTGAGGGCGGCGAGGCGCAGCGCTTCGTGGCTGGCGCGGATCTTCCGGGACAATGGTGGCAGATCTTCCACTCGGCGCCGCTCGATGCGCTGATCGAGCAGTCGCTGAAGGCCAATCCCAACCTGCAGGCGGCTCAGGCAACGCTGCGCGAGGCGTGGGAAAACGTCTATGCGACGCAGGGCGGGCTTTACCCGACCGTCGGCCTCAACCTTTCGGAGACGCGCGAACGCCTGTCCGGCGTCGAATTCGGCAGACCCGGCACGTCTTCCGTGATCGGTATCGCCACGGCGGAGTTGAACATCACCTACAATCTCGACGTGTTTGGCGGCACGCGCCGCGCGATCGAGGCCTCCGAGGCGCAAGCCGATTTCGAGCGGTTCCAGCTCGAAGCAGCCTACCTGACGCTGACGTCGAGCGTCGTACTCGCGGCGGTGGAGGAGGCGTCGCTGCGCGGGCAAATCGCCGCGACCGAAGCCATCATTAAAGCCGAGACCGAGGAGCTCGAGGTACTGCAGCGGCAGTTTGAGTTGGGCGGCGCTTCGAAAGCGGCGGTACTGGCACAACAGGCGACAGTGGCGCAGACGCGGGCGACTTTGCCGCCGCTGAAAAAACAGCTTGCGCAGCAGCGCGACCTCTTGGCGGTGCTCGCGGGTCAGCCGCCGAGTGAGCAGCCGGGGCAGCGCTTCGAACTCGCGAGCCTGCAACTGCCACAAAATCTCCCGGTAAGCCTGCCTTCGAGGCTGGTGGAACAGCGCCCTGACATCCGCGCCGCCGAGGCGCAACTGCATACGGCGAGCGCCGAGATCGGCGTAGCCACGGCCAACATGCTGCCGCAGATTTCCCTGACAGCCGGCGCCGGCTCGATCGCTACCGGCGTTGGGAACCTGTTCTCGCCGGGAACAGCGATCTGGAGTGTCGGCG
The DNA here is from genome assembly GCA_035517495.1 of Allostellaceae bacterium. Taxonomy (GTDB): domain Bacteria; phylum Pseudomonadota; class Alphaproteobacteria; order ATCC43930; family CGMCC-115725; genus DASZHJ01. The sequence goes on from DATIYT010000103.1 coordinate 149,111, forward strand.
GCAGCATCGCGCAGACGCTGTTTGATGCCGGCACATTGCTGCACAAGAAGCGTGCCGCCGAGGCGACCTTCGACCAAGCCGCGGCGCAATATCGGGCGACCGTTCTGACGTCGTTCCAGAACGTCGCGGACACCTTGCACGCGCTGCAATTCGACGCCGACGCGCTCAATGCGCAGTTGGCGGCGCAGCGCGCCGCGGGCGCGAGCCTCGACCTGACGCGCGACCAATTCCGCGCCGGCGCCGTCCCCTACGTGGCGCTGCTCACCGCGGAGCAAACCTTCCAGCAGACAGAACTCGCCCTGGTGCAGGCTCAGGCGAGCCGCTTCGCCGACACCGCGGCGCTGTTTCAGGCATTGGGCGGCGGCTGGTGGAATCGAAGCGATGTTCAGTTCGTTGACGATCGCGGCATCGACACCTTCTTGCCGCCGCCGGTGGCGATCGCCGTACCGCAGGAGAAAAAGCCATGATTAAGCGCATGGTCATCATGCTGCTGGTGCTGGGGGCGCTCGCCGGCGGCATTTACGAGTTCAAAGCCTTTGTCTCCGGCAAGATCAAGGCGTCGCTCGCAGGCCTCGCCAACCAGCCGCAGACCGTCTCCGCCACCGAAGCCAATGTCGAGCAATGGCAGCCGCATCTCCAGGCGGTCGGCTCGGTGCGCGCGGTCAACGGCGCCGATTTGAGCGCGCAGGTCGGCGGCATCGTCTCCGCCATTCATTTCGAGAGCGGTAGCGACGTGACCAAGGGGACGCTGTTGGTGGAGCTGCAGGCGGCCGACGACATCGCCAAGCTGCAATCGCTCCAGGCGTCGGAAGCGCTTGCGCGCGTGACCTACAACCGCGACCTGCAACAACTCAAGGCTCAGGCCGTGAGCCAACAGACGGTCGACAACGATGGGCAGAATCTCAAGAGCCTCGAGGCTCAGGTGGCACAACAGCAGGCGATCGTGGACTACAAGCTCATCCGAGCGCCGTTCGACGGGCAACTCGGCATCCGCCAGGTCGACCTCGGCCAATACCTGAGCCCGGGAACGGCGATTGCGACCCTTCAGGCGCTCGATCCGATTTACGTCGACTTTTACCTGCCGCAGCAGGCGCTTTCCGACATCAAAAGTGGCCAGCCGCTGGCCGTGCGTGTCGACACCTATCCGAACGAAACTTTCGCGGGCGACCTCAAGGCGATCAATTCGAAGGTTGACCCCTCGACGCGCAATGTGCAGGTCCGCGCAGAGGTCAAGAACCCCGAGCATAAGCTGCTGCCGGGAATGTTCGCGACGGTGGAGATCGATACCGGCGCATTGCAGCATCTTGTGACCTTGCCGATCACCTCGATCGCCTACAACGCATTTGGCGACACGGTCTATGTCGTCGAGGACAAGGGGACGGGGCCCGACGGAAAACCGCTCAAGGTGGCCCGCCAAACCTTCGTCAAGCTCGGCGCAACGCGCGGCGATCAGGTGGCGATCTTGAGCGGCGTCAACGCCGGGGAAATCGTGGTCACCGCGGGGCAGAACAAGCTGCACAACGGCTCGCCGGTCGCGATCAACAACACCGTGCAACCGACCGCGGATGCGCGGCCGACGCCGACCGACGAATAGCGCGAAGGCGATCCCATGAAATTCACCGACATTTTCATCCGCCTTCCGGTGCTGGCGACCGTGGTCAGCCTGATGATCCTCGTGCTCGGCATCCGCTCCGAGCGCTCGCTGTCGGTGCTGCAATATCCGCGCACGGAAAACACGGTCGTGACCGTCACCACCACTTACTATGGCGCGGATCCCGACGTGGTCGCGGGTTTCATCACGACGCCGCTCGAAACCGCGATCGCGCAGGCGAATGGCATCGACTACATGACGTCGACCAGCCAGAACAGCGTCAGCACGATCGTCATCTACCTACGCCTCAATTACGACGGCGACAAGGCGCTCACCGAGATTCAAACCAAGATAAGCTCGGTGTTGAACCAGCTTCCGCCAAATTCGCAGCAGCCGATTCTGACGGTGCAGGTAGGCCAGACCATCGACGCCATGTATCTCGGCTTCGACAGCACGGTGCTCGCGCGCAACCAGATCACCGATTACCTCGTGCGCGTCGTGCAGCCGAAGCTTCAGGCGGTGGTGGGCGTGCAGACCGCCGAGATTCTGGGTGGACAGAATTTCGCGCTCCGCGCCTGGCTTGATCCCGCGAAGCTCGCAGGCTTCGGCCTGACCGCGGCCGACGTGAGCACGGCATTGGCGCAGAACGACTACATCTCGGGCCTCGGCAACACCAAGGGCCAGATGGTGCAGGTCAACCTGACCGCGTCCACGAACCTGCACACTGCCGAAGAATTCGCGAATTTGGTGCTGAAGCAGAACAACGGCGCAATTGTCCGCCTCAAGGACGTGGCCAAGGTCTCGCTCGGCGCCGACGACTATGAATCGCAGGTCGGGTTCGACGGCAAGAAGGCGGTCTATATCGGCATCAAGGTGGCACCGGGCGCCAATCTGCTCGACGTGGTCAAGGGCGTGCGCGCGGTCTTCCCCGAGATCCACGAACAACTGCCGCAGGGCTTGAACGGCACCATCGTCTACGACTCGACCGAATTCGTGAACAGCGCGATCAGCGAAGTGGTCTGGACGCTGGGAGAAGCGTTGATGATCGTGACGTTGGTCGTGTTCGCCTTCCTGGGTTCGCCGCGTTCGGTGCTGATCCCGACCGTGGCGATCCCGCTCTCGCTGGTCGGCACCTTCACGGTCATGCTGGCGCTGGGTTTCTCGATCAATCTTCTTACCCTCCTGGCGCTGGTGCTGGCGATCGGGCTGGTCGTCGACGACGCGATCATCGTGGTCGAGAACGTGAACCGCCACCTCGACGAGGGCATGCGGCCGATACCGGCGGCAATTGTCGCCGCGCGCGAGCTGGGCGGCCCGATCATCGCCATGACCGTGGTGCTGATCGCGGTCTACGTGCCGATTGGGTTCCAAGGCGGCCTGACGGGTGCGCTGTTCACGGAATTCGCCTTTACCCTTGTGGGCGCGGTCACCGTTTCCGCGGTGGTGGCGCTCACCTTGTCGCCGATGATGTGCTCGCGGCTATTGAAGCCACACGATCCCAGCCGGCGTGGCTTCGAGGAGCCGATCATAGAATTCATCGATCGCATCTTCGATCGCGTGCGGCGCCGTTATGAGCGTTGGCTCAACGGCAGCCTCAACTATCTCCCGGTCACGGCGGTATTCGCACTTCTGGTGCTCACCAGCATCTATTTCCTCTTTACTACCACCAAGGCCGAGCTCGCGCCGCAGGAGGACCAAGGCGTCGTTATCGCCTCTTCCACGCCGGCCGCGAACGCAACCTTGCAGCAGAAGTTGATGTACGCGCGCCAGATCTATGAGATCTACGCGGCCTACCCGGAGACCGCGCACGTGTTCCAGATCGATGTGCCCGGGCAGGACCTCGCGGGCATGGTGTTCACGCCCTGGAGCCAGCGCGCTCGCACCACCAACCAGCTACAGCCCGTGATACAGCAACAGCTCAATCAGATCGCGGGCTTCCGCGCCGTGGCGTTCCAGCTTCCGCCGCTGCCGGGAACTCAGGGATTGCCGGTTCAGTTCGTGATCGACACGACCGACAACTTCGAGCGCCTCAATGGCATCGCGCAGCAATTCCTCCAGGACGCACTGAAGAGCGGACTATTCATCTTCCTCGACAGCGACCTCAAATACGATCGTCCGCAATCGACCGTCGTGATCGATCGCGACAAGACCGCGCAGCTTGGCCTCAAGATGAGCGACGTCGGCGCGGCGATGAGCTGGATGCTCGGCGGAGGCTATGTCAACTATTTCAGCCTGGACGGGCGTTCTTACAAGGTCATTCCGCAGGTGCAGCAGCGCTATCGGCTCACCACCGACCAGTTGTTCAACTACTACGTCGCGACCGTCGACGGCACGCCGATCCCGCTCTCGACCGTAGCCACCATCAAGACCGAGGCAGTGCCGGAATCGCTCAACCACTTTCAACAGTTGAACTCGGCGACCATTCAAGGCGTCGCCGCGCCCGGCGTCGCGCAGGCGGACGCGCTCAATTTCCTCAAGGACCTGGCGGCGCGTTCATTGCCGCAGGGCTATACCGTCGATTACGGCGGGCTCTCGCGGCAATACGTGCAGGAATCGAGCGGCTTCGTCCTTACCTTCGGCTTCGCGCTGATCATCATTTTCCTTTCGCTCGCCGCGCTCTTCGAGAGCTTCCGCGATCCCTTCATCATCCTGGTCTCGGTGCCGATGTCGATCGCCGGCGCGCTGCTGTTCCTGAGCGTGTTGAGCACGATGAACGTGCTGGGGGCCACGGTCAACATCTACACCGAGGTCGGGCTGGTAACGCTGATGGGCCTCATCAGCAAGCACGGGATTCTCATCGTCGAATTCGCGAACACATTGCAAGCGCAGGGCCGCTCAAAGCGCGAGGCGATCGAGCAGGCGGCCGCGATCCGGCTGCGGCCGATTTTGATGACCACTTTCGCGATGGTGCTGGGCGTGGTTCCCCTCATCATCGCGAGCGGGGCCGGCGCGGTCTCGCGCTTCAGCATGGGGCTGGTGATCGCGAGCGGCATCTCCATCGGCACCTTGTTCACCCTGTTCGTGGTGCCCGCGGTCTATCTCTTGGTGGCGGCGGATCACTCGCAACATGAAGAAGCGGAAGGCGAGGTGCCCGAAGCGCCCGCACACGGCGATTAGTGCCGCCGGCGAGCGGGGATACTCGGCCCCGCCCTTTGCCGTTATGCTGGGCGGGAAATATTGATAGAGGTGTCCGATGGTCGAGCCGTTTCCGCTGATCGAGATATCGGGATCTCCCTTCGAGCGCGGCCGGCAATATGGGCGACAAGCCGCCCTCCGAATCAAGCGCGGCGCCGCGCATTATCAGGCCCAACTGGCCCGTCTTTCCCTCGATGCCGAGGGCGTCGCTGCGCTGGTCCGAGACTATCTCCCGGTCATCGAGGGCTTCGAGCCCGCTTACGTCGAGGAGATGCGCGGGATCGCCGAGGGTGCCGAAATTTCCTTCGCGGACGTGGCGCTGCTCAATGCGCGAACCGAGATCCTGAAATTGGCGCAGCGGCCGAAGCCCCGCGAAGCCGCCGCGGTGCCGGATGAACCGGACGGCTGCACCGGTCTCGTGGCACTTCCCGAAGCGACCGAGGCGCGCCGGCTGATCCATGCGCAAAACTGGGATTGGAAGCGCGAATGTGCGGAAACCGCCGTGGTGCTGCGCGTTCGACGCGAGGATGGGCCGGATGTGCTCACCTTCACCGAGGCTGGAGCGCTAGCGCGCAGCGGCCTCAACGCCGCCGGCATCGCGATCACCGCCAACTATCTCGAATCCGACCGCGATTATCGCCGGCTCGGCGTGCCGCTGGCGCTCATTCGCCGCAAGGTCCTGGAGAACGAACATCTGGCGCTCGCTATGCGGACGGTCTACGCGACGCCTAAGTCCGCCGCCAACAACATGATCGTGAGTCATTGCGGGGGGATTGCCATCGACTTCGAATGCGCGCCCGACGAGACCTTTCAGGTCCACGCGGAGCGCGGCTTGCTCGTCCATGCCAACCATTTCGTGAGCCCGGTGGCGTTGTCGAAGCTGCGCGACACCGGCATCCAGAATACGCCCGACAGCCTCTATCGCGATCTTCGCGTGCGCGCCCTGCTGGAACCGCAGATCGGCACGATCACCCGCGACAGCGTAAAGGCGGCGCTGTTCGATGATTTTGCGGCACCTTGGTCGGTATGCCGGCCGCCGCGGCAGAGTCTCGCCGACAATCTCACGGCGAGCGTGGCGATGATCGTGATGGAGCCAGCCCTCGGCCTCATGGAAGTGGCGCCGCTGCCGGCGCTCAACCGCCGTTTCACCGCATATCATCTGGAGATGGCGCACTCGCGCGCGGCCTAATTGCCGCGGGGGCCGCGCCTTGCCGTGGCGCGGCCCGCCTCCTATGCTCGTTCCGGCGCAGCGTGGGAGAGGGCGCATGAAAATTAAAAAAGTTATCTGTGCGGCTGGGCGTTCCGGCTACATGCACCGCGATCTCGTCGCCATGAAGGGTGGCGCGAAGCAGGACGGATTCATCTTTCACGGCAAGCCGGTGACGCCGGGCTTCCGCCGCATCGCCGAGCCCGCGACGATCATCTCGGTCATGCTGGTCCTCGAGGACGGCCAGATCGCGTTCGGCGATTGCGCCGACGTGATCCTCGCGGGGGTTGCAGGGCGCGATCCCGCGTTCCAGGCGGACGAGCATATCGATTATCTGCGGGGCGAGATCGCGCCGGTTCTCGCGGCCCGCGATATCAGCGCCTTCCGCGCCCATGCCGACGAAATGGAGCGCTATCATCGCGGCGGACGGAAGCTGCACACGGCGGTTCGCTACGGCATCACGCAAGCGTTGCTGCATGCGACGGCGCTCGCGCAAAAGCGCACCATGGCCGAGGTAATCGCGGCGGAGTACGGCTCCAAGATCGCGACCGCGCCGATCCCGATCCTTGCGTCTGGCCACAAGGACGATCCGCTGCAGCTCGACCGCGTGATCTTGAAGCGCGCCGAACTGCTGCCGCATGCGTCCTTCACGCTCGTCAAGGAGCATGTGGGTCTCGAAGGCGAGAAGCTCCTCGCTTTCGCGCGTCAGGTCGCGACCCGCGTCAAGGAGATCGGCGACGCCGACTACAAGCCGCGCATCCACCTCGACGTCTACGGCACCTTGGGCGAGCTCTTCCAGATGCGGCTCGAACCGCTCGCGGACTATCTGGGTCGGCTCCGCGAAGCGGCCGCGCCCTACTCACTGCTCGTGGAATCGCCGATCATCGCCAAGACTCAGAAAGAGCAGATGGAGAGCTTCCGCAGCGTGCGCGACCTCTTGAAACGCAAGGGCATCGCCGTGGGGCTGATCGCGGATGAATGGTGCAACACGCTGGAAGACATCAAGCTGTTTGCGGACGAGAAGGTTTCAGACTACGTCCAGATCAAGACGCCGGATTTGGGCGGCATCAACAACACCATCGAGGCCGTGCTCTACTGCAAGGCGCACGGGATGGGCGCGGGCCTTGGCGGCACCGCCAACGAGACCGACCAGTCCGCGCGCATCACCACGCACATCGCGCTCGCTTGTCAGCCCGACTTCCAGCTATCCAAGCCCGGCCTCGGTGTCGACGAAGCGATGATGATTCAGACCAATGAGATGGCGCGCACGCTCGCCATCCTGCAATCGCGCTGAGGGCGGCCGATGACGACGGGCGCCACAACGCAAGGTCCTTCGCTCACCGAGCGGCTCGCTCGATATTGGGCGAGCGCTCGCTTTGAAGACATGCCGGAGAACGCCGTCGCGCTGGCAAAGCGGGTCCTCATCGACGGATTGGCGGCGGGAATCGCGGGTTCGAGCAGCGAGGTCGCAAGCATCGTACTCCGCGCGGCGTCGGCGCAGGCGGAAGGTGCCGAGGGGTCGAGCGTGGTCTGGGGCCGGCGCGAGACGCTGCCCGCGACGCTTGCGGCGATGGTGAACGGCACCGCCATGCATGCGCTTGAACTCGACGACTTCGGGGGCTGCGGACATTCGGGCGCGGTGGTGCAGCCGGTGGTGTCCGCGCTCGCCGCGCGCGGCGGGCTCGGCGGCAAGGACGCGCTGATGGCGATTCTCGCGGGTTACGATCACGCCGCGCGCATGCTGGAGGGCGCGGGCGGCTATAGGCCGCACAATGAGCGGGGCTGGCACTCCACGGGAACTTGCGGCAGCTTCGGCGCGGCCGCGGCCGCGGCGCGATTGCTGCGGCTCGATGCCGAACGCTTCGCCGACGCGCTGGGCGTTGCCGGCACCTTCACCGGCGGCATCTGGGCCTTTCTCGCCGACGGCGCCATGACCAAGCGCTTCCACCCCGGTCGCGCGGCCGAAAACGGGCTCTCGGCGGCGCTCTTGGCGGCGGCCGGAATGACCGGCCCGCGCCGCGTGCTCGAGGCGGAGTGGGGCGGATTCTATTCGACTTATGCACCGGGGGTTGCCACTCCCGAGGCGACGCTCGAAGGGCTCGGCCGCGAGTTCCGGATCGCGCGCTCGGGGATGAAGCCCTATGCGTGCTGCCGCGGTTTGCATGCGACCTTGGACGCGCTGTTCGAATTGATGCGCGGGACGGGGATCGATGCCGCGGCGATCGCCCGGATGGTCGTGCACGGCAACGCGCAGACCCGCCGACAATTCGACCGCCTCGCGATCGGCAGCATGCTCGACGGGCAATTCAGCATGCAATACGCGCTCGCGGTGGCCGCGCTCAGCGGCCGTGCCACGCTCGATCAATTCGCGACGCCCCGGCACGAGGAACCCGAGGTGTGCCGGCTGATGCATCGCATCCAAGTGGTGGGCGACCGTACGCTCGCGGTGGGCGAATATCCGGCGCTCGAAATGTATCTCGCCGATGGACGCCGTTTCGAGCGACAAGTCCAGTTCGCCAAGGGCGCCCCCGAGAATCCCCTGAGTGACGCCGAGCTCGCCGAAAAGGTCGCGTCGCTGGTGACGCCGGTGCTGGGTGGGACGCGGTGCCGTCAGCTCGTCGCCTGCGTCTCGCGTCTCGAAGACATGCGCGATCTCCGCGATCTCACCCGTCTCCTGATCCCGGAAGGCGAGGCCCGAGGCGCCGCTTGAGCGGCCCCTGGATTTGCGCCGTAGCGGGCGGGCGATAGAATGACTTTATGGAGGGAAGCCTGATGAGCATGATCGCGGAGCTTTACAAGAAAGGCATGGACATCCGGACGGCGGTGCTGGGCCGCGCGCATGTGGAGCGCGCCAAGAGCCGGACGACGCCCTTCAACGAGGATTTTCAGAATTTCATCACACAGTATGCCTGGGGCAGCGTCTGGTCGCGGCCGGGACTGGAGCGCAAGGCGCGCAGCATGCTGGTGCTGGGGATGCTGGCGGCGCTGGGCCGCACCGACGAATTCAAGCTGCATGTACGCGCGACCAGGAACACCGGCGTGACGCGCGACGAGATCAAGGAGATCCTGCTGATGGTCGCGGTTTATGGCGGGGTTCCCGCAGCCAACTCGGCATTCCATCATGCGGCCGAGGTATTGACGGAAATGGACAAGGAGACTTCGCCATGACCGACGTCGCGGGCTACGAGCGCTTGCGGCCAGGGGAGGACCCACCCTATCTGGATCGCGATTACGGCAGCACGGTGAAGCGCGCCCCGCTGCAAAAGCTGCTGCGCGTTGAGCACACGATCTCCGAGGTCACGGGGCCGAGCTTTGAGGACGGCTGGGCCGGACCCGACAAGGCGGATCTGACGCGGCAGCACAAGAGCGAGCCGTTGGGCGAACGCATGATCGTTGCGGGGCGAGTGCTCGACGAGCACGGCCGGCCGGTGCCGGGAACCCTGGTTGAGCTGTGGCAGGCGAATTCAGCTGGGCGCTACATGCACGAGGCGGATCAGCACGACGCGCCGCTCGATCCCAACTTCACCGGCGCGGGGCAGGTCGTCACCAACGCGAATGGCGAGTATCGCTTCGTCACGATCATTCCGGGCGCCTATCCCTGGCGCAATACCCATAATGCTTGGCGTGCGCAGCACCTGCACTTCTCGGTGTTCGGCTCGGGGTTCGCGGCCCGCGTCATCACGCAGATGTATTTCCCGGGCGATCCTCTGTTGGAATACGACCCGATCTTCCACAGCGTATCCGATGCGGCGGCGCGCGAACGCCTGGTCTCGCGCTATGATCCCAATCTGAGCGTCGCGGAATGGGCGCTTGGATATCGCTTCGATATCGTGCTGCGGGGTCGCTCGGCGACGCCGGCGGGGATTTGAAATGCGCCTCGTTCCAACCGCGTCGCAGACGGCGGGGCCATTCTTCAAATTCGGCCTCGATCACCCGGAGTGGAGCGACCTGACGCAGGCTGGCAAGGCCAAGGGCGAGCCGATCCGGATCGAAGGACGCGTGCTCGACGGTGACGGCGCGCCCGTGCCCGACGCGCTCCTGGAAATTTGGCAAGCCAATGCCGCCGGCAAGTATGCCCATACCGAGGATCGGCAGGAAAAGCCGATCGATCGCAGCTTCCGCGGATTCGGCCGCTGCGCCACCGACAAAGAGGGACACTGGCATTTCACCACGATCAAGCCGGGTGCGGTTCCCGGACGCGGCAACGCCATGCAGGCCCCGCACATCAATCTTCGCGTGTTCGCGCGCGGCCTTTTGAAGCATGTCACGACGCGGCTTTACTTCGCGGAGGAGCCGCTCAACAAGACCGATCCTGTCCTGAGCTCGATTGAAGACGCGGCGCGGCAGCAGACCTTGATCGCGGTTGCGGCACGCCAGGCAGGCGCGAGCATGGTCTATCGGCTCGATATTCGTCTGCAAGGCAAGGACGAGACCGTCTTCTTCGACGTTTGACGCTGCATGCCCGTGAATCCCGCGGATTCCCCAATCTTCGGCGCGCTCTACGGCACCGAGGAGATGCGCGACGCGTTCTCGGACTCGGCGCTGATGCGGCGCATGCTCGAGGTCGAGGCGGCGCTGGCGCGCGTCGAGGCCGAGCTCGGCATCATCCCCGCCGATGCGGCGGCGGCGATCGTTCGCGCGGCGAAGCCGGAACATCTCGATGCCGCGGCGTTGCGAGAGAACGCGCGGCTCGTCGGCTATCCCGTACTCGGCGTCGCCCGGGCGCTCGGGCGAGCCGCGGGCACAGAGGCGGAAAAGTACGTTCATTGGGGCGCCACCACTCAGGACATCGCGGATACGGCGCTCGTGCTGCAGATCAGAGATGGCTTCCAGCTAGTGGAGCGCGATCTTCGCCGGCTCGTGGCCGCGCTCGCGCAACAAGCGGCGACGCACCGCGACACCGTCATGCCTGGCCGCACTTTCCTGCAGCAGGCGCTGCCGATCACCTTCGGCTACAAGTGCGCGGTCTGGCTAGCGCCCCTGCTCGATCACCTCGATCGCCTTCAGGAACTGCGCCCGCGCGTCCTCAAGGTGCAGTTCGCGGGTGCTGTCGGCACCTTGGCGTCGCTGGGCAAGAACGGCCGCGCGGTGACGCTGGGGCTTGCCCGCGCCCTCGACCTCGCCGCACCGGAAGCGCCTTGGCACGTCGCGCGCGACAGCGTGGCCGAAACCGCGGCGCTGCTCTCCCTTATCTGCGGCAGCCTCGCGAAAATCGCGGGTGACATCATTCTGTTGAGCCAGACCGAGGTGGGCGAGGTTGCGGAGCCCGCGGAGGCGGGACGCGGCGGCTCCAGTACCTTGCCGCAGAAGCGCAACCCCATTGCCAGCACCTATATCGTCGCGGCTTCGCGCGGCGTCCAAGCGCTGCTCCCAATAATGTTCGGCGCGCTGGCGCAGGACCATGAGCGCGCGACCGGCGCCTGGCAAAGCGAGCAGTTGGCGCTGCCGCAGATGTTTGTGCTTGCCGCGGGCGCCCTCACGCAGGGGGTGGCGCTGGCGCAGGGCCTCACGGTTGATCGCGAGCGAATGCGCGGCAATCTCGATGCGACCGGCGGTCTTGTCATGTCCGAGGCCGTGATGATGGCGCTCGCCGAAAAGATCGGACGCGCCGAGGCGCACCGGATCGTGCAGGATGCCGCGCGCAACGCGCTCGCGACGAAGCGTCCATTGGCGGCGGCGCTGAAGGAAGACGCTGTGGTGCGACGGCATCTCGACGACGCGGCACTGACACGCCTGCTCGATCCCGCGCACTATGTGGGCGAGGCAAAGGACGTGGTTGACCGCGTGCTGGCGCGAGCCGCTAAATACTGAAGCGGGCGCGGGGGCGGCCCGCAAGGAGGAAATCGATGTCCAGCATCACCACCGAGAAGCGTCGACCGGCTGGCGACAAGCAGCAGCGCGACGAAGCCGCCATGCGCCGCTACCTCTCCGGTTTCGGCAATGAGCAGGTGAGCGAAGCGCTCAAGGGAGTGCTGCCGGAAGGCCAGAATTCGCCGCAAAAGCCGCCGCGCGGCCTTTACGCCGAGCAGATCTCGGGTACGCCCTTCACGGCACCGCGCGCGCTCAATCGCCGCACCTGGCTTTATCGCATTCGACCTTCGGCCCTGCATCCGGCGTTCCGGCGCATCGATAATCGTCTGCTGCGCAGCGCGCCCTTTGGCGAGGTGGAAGCCCCGCCCAACCGGTTGCGATGGGACCCGCTGCCGATGCCGACAACGACGCAGGATTTCGTCGAGGGTTTGACGACCATCGCGGGCAATGGCGATACCAGTGGGCGCATTGGCGTCGGCGTTCACATCTATCGCGCGACCGCGCCGATGCGCAATCGCGTCTTCTATGACGCCGACGGCGAATTGCTGATCGTCCCGCAACAGGGGCGGATCGAGCTTATGACCGAGCTCGGCGTCATCGAAGCGGCGCCCGGCGAGATCGCGGTGGTGCCGCGCGGCGTCAAGTTTCGCGTCGAGCTGCCGGACGGCAAGGCGCGCGGCTATGTCTGCGAGAATTACGGAGCGTTGTTCCGACTGCCGGAACTGGGACCGATCGGTGCCAACGGGCTCGCCAATCCCCGCGATTTCCTGGCGCCGACGGCGTGGTTCGAGGATCGCGACGAGAAGATCGAGGTGATCGCCAAGTTCGAGGGCAATCTCTGGGCGACGACGTTCGACCACTCGCCGCTGGACGTGGTGGCGTGGCACGGCAACTACGTGCCGTACAAATACGACCTCGCACGCTTCAACACCATTGGCACGGTGAGCTACGATCATCCCGACCCCTCGATTTTCACCGTGCTGACTGCGCCCACTGACACGCCGGGCACCGCCAATTGCGACTTCGTCATATTCCCGCCGCGCTGGATGGTGGCGGAACACACCTTCCGCCCGCCCTGGTTCCACCGCAACGTCATGAGCGAGTTCATGGGCCTGGTGCACGGAGTCTACGACGCAAAGGCCGAGGGTTTCGTGCCCGGCGGCGCGTCGCTGCACAACTGCATGGCGGGGCACGGCCCCGATGCGCCCACCTTCGAAAAAGCCGTCAACGCCGATCTGCGTCCGCACAAGATCGACGACACCCTCGCCTTCATGTTCGAAACTCGGTTGGTCATGCGCCCGACCCGGTTCGCGCTCGAGACCGAGGCGCTGCAGGGCGATTATGATTCGCGCTGGCAGGGCCTGCCAAAGCTGTTCAGGGGATGATGGGGATGGCGAACTTGAACGCGACGCACGACCCCGCGCGCCGTAGCTGGGTGCAATCGGCGAATGTCGCCGGCTGCGACTTTCCGATCCAGAATCTTCCCTTTGGCGTCTTTCGCCGGCGTGGCGCGACGGAACGGCCGCGCGGCGGCGCCGCGATCGGCGACCAGATCCTCGATCTCGGCGGGCTTCATGGTGCTGGACTGTTGCGCGACAAAGCGGGTGAAGCGGTCTCAGCGGCAACCGAACCCACGCTCAATCGCTTGATGGGGCTGAGCCCGGCGCATGCTTCAATGCTCCGCCAAGAGCTGTCGCGACTGCTTGCGGCGGGCGGCGCGGACGAGGGCGAGCGGCGGCGGAACCTCGAGCGATTGCTGGTGCCGATCGCTCACGCCGATCTGCTGCTGCCGGCGGCGGTCGGCGACTACACCGACTTCTATGCCTCGGTCTATCACGCGACCAACGTCGGTCGGCTGCTCCGGCCCGACAATCCGCTGCTGCCGAACTACAAGTGGATACCGATCGCCTATCACGGCCGCGCCTCCTCGGTTGTGCCAAGCGACAGTCCGGTGCGGCGGCCTTCGGGCCAGATTAAGGGTCAGAACGACACCGAGCCGCGCTTCGCGCCGTCGCGCTTCCTCGACTATGAGCTTGAGATCGGCTTCTTCCTCGGCCCCGGCAATCGGCTCGGCGCGACGATTCCAATCGATGACGCGGCGCAACACATATTCGGGTTCTGCATCCTCAATGACTGGTCCGCGCGCGACATCCAGGGTTGGGAGTATCAGCCGCTGGGTCCGTTCCTCGCCAAGAATTTCGCGACAACCATCTCGCCCTGGGTGGTGACGAGCGAGGCGCTGGCGCCGTTCCGCACCCGCGCCTTCACACGCGCCGAGGGCGATCCGAAGCCGCTTTCCTATCTGAGCTCGGCGCTCGACGCGGAAGAGGGCAACATCGACATGTTCGTCGAAGCGTACCTCCGCACCGCGCGCATGCGGCAGGCAAACGAGCCGCCATTTCGCTTGAGTCGTGGCAATTTCCGCGATCTCTATTGGACGCCGGCGCAGATGCTGGCACACCATGCGAGCGGCGGCTGCAATCTGAACCCCGGGGACCTCATCGCCACCGGTACCATCTCGGGCGCCGAGAGGTCGAGTTGGGGGAGCCTGATCGAGATAACGAGCCGCGGCAAGGAACCGATCCATCTGCCGACCGGCGAGACCCGAACCTTCATCGAGGATGGCGACGAAATCCTGATGCGCGCCCGTTGCGAGCGTGAGGGCTATGTGGGTATCGGTTTTGGCGACTGCCGTGGCGTGGTGAACGGAGGCTAGGCCGACGATACCGCGCGCGGCATTTCCGGGGCGGCGCCGTCTTCTTTTTCGAGCTCGATGTCCAGCATCGGGATGCCGATCAGGCCGTGCACCATCGAGCTGCGGCTCACTGTCAGCACCATCGCCTCGTGCACCCAGTGGTGCTGCACATGCTCTTCTTGAGTTCCCTCGGCGAGCGCCGCGTTCACCATGTACTCGCCATGGGGCAGATAGGGGAGGCGGAAGCGAAAGCGTGCGAAGAATCGCTCTCCCGGAGACACCCGCAGCGGTGCATTGCGAAAAGTGAGGAAGGTATTGTCGCCGAACAGAGCCTGGCCCAGATGGTCGCGTACATAGAACCCTACGATCGGACCGACGATCTCCGCGTGCGCCTGACATTCGATCTGCAGAATCACCTCGTCGCCGCCCTTCGGCAGCGGCGCCGGACGGCGCTCGGCATCGAGTACCTGAACGTTGACGATGGTGCCGCCGCCATGTCCGAAGCTCGCGCCCTCGGGATCGAATGAAAAGACGCGCACCTCGGTTCCAAAGCCCTCCGTCTGTGGGCCCTCGGCGCGATGGTCGGTACCGGTGTTGCTGATCTTTCGGCGGCCGCCCCTGATACGGAACGCGGAGGCATCCTCCTGGTCATGGGTGAGCGAGGCGATATAGTTGCGGCACACGTCCTTGGCAGGACCGGTATCGCGTACTTCGCCGTGATCGAGCCAAATCGCACGGTCGCAGAGCGCGAGCACGGAGTCCGGGCTGTGCGAAACGAAGAGCAAAGTCCCGCGCTCGCGAAAGGCGCGGATGAAGCGCATGCATTTCTGCGCGAAGGCGATATCGCCGACCGACAGAATCTCATCCACGATCATGATGTCCGCGTCGACGTGCGCCGCCACCGCGAATGCCAGGCGCGCATACATGCCGCTGGAATAAGTCTTGACCGGCATCTCGATGAAATCGCCGATTGCGGCGAAGTCCGCGATCGATTGAAAGCGCTCATCCACCTGATGCTTCGTAAGCCCCATCACCATGGCGGAGAGCATGACGTTCTCGCGGCCCGTGAATTCCGGATTGAACCCTGCACCCAGCTCCAACAACGCCGCGATTCGGCCGTGCCGTTCGATCGTGCCGGATGTTGGCTCGATTGTGCCGCTGGCGAGTTGCAGGAAGGTCGACTTGCCGGCGCCGTTTCGGCCGACAAGACCGATCGCCTCGCCTCGCCGCACCTCGAGGCTCACGTCGCGCAACGCCCAGAAGTCCACATAAAAGCGCCGCCACGGCATCAGGATCTGCTTGAGGCGATCCTGCGGGCGGTAAAAGACGCGGTAGGCCTTGCCGAGGCCCGCCGTGCGCAATACCAACTCAGCGGTCATCGGCACCAAGCCTGTCGTGCGGCGAAAGCTCTTTCAATGGCATCATGGCCCATAATGGGGCGGCACGATGGCGCTTTCGTACTGCCCGTGTCAATCGTCGCGCGCACGTCCCCCTCCTCTGCGGCAACGAATTGATTATAAACAACCAAAGTCGATAAATCGCCGGAAATTCCGAACCGCTGGGAAGGCGACGATTGGATTAGACGCGGGTTTGCCCGATGGGGTATGGACAGGGCCAGGCGATGGCCCTGTGGCGGGCTCTGCGAGGGGGATTGTTCGAATGAAGCTGCTCGACACGTCGTTTCCCGAAGTGAAAATCCTGGTGCCGGCAAGGCACTCGGACGAGCGTGGATTTTTCTCCGAGACTTACAGCCGCCGCACCCTCGCGAATGCAGGTATCGCGCTGGAATTCGTGCAGGACAACCACGCCTTCTCGTCCCGAAGCGGAACCGTGCGGGGGCTGCATTTTCAAGTGCCTCCCTTTGCCCAGGACAAGATCGTGCGCGTGATTCGGGGCGCAATCTTCGACGTGGTGGTGGATGTGCGGCGCCGCTCCCCGACCTTCGGGCGGTTCGAGACGTTTGTGCTCAACGCCGCCGACTGGAAGCAGTTGCTGATCCCGATAGGTTTCGCGCACGGTCTCTGCACCTTGGAGCCCGATACCGAGATCATGTACAAGGTCAGCAACTTCTACTCGCCTGAGCACGACAAGGGCGTGCGCTGGAACGATCCGGAGATCGGCATCGTCTGGCCGGTCGCTCCCGAGGCGGCGTTGATCTCGCCCAAGGATCGGGCGTTACCGCTGCTCTCGGCGATACCGAATTACTTCGATGCGCCCTAGGTCTGCGGCGGCGCGGCGCACGCGATGAAGGGGCCGATGTGAGCTCGATGCGTGTTCTCATTATTGGGCGCACGGGGCAGGTGGCGCATGAATTGCAGCGTGCCCGTTGGCCGCAGGGGCTTGAGCCGACCTTCCTCGGCCGCAATGCACTCGATCTCGCCCGAGCCGAAGAGGCGCGGCTGCGCGTTGCCGAGCATCGGCCGAGCGTGGTGATCAATGCGGCCGCATATACCGCGGTCGACGCCGCGGAACGCGAACGCGAGCAGGCTTTCGCCGTCAATCGGGATGGGCCGGCGGCTCTCGCCGAGTCGTGCGCCAAGACCGCGGCGAGCCTGATCCAGCTCTCGACCGACTACGTATTCGATGGATTGAAGCGCGGCGCTTACGAAGAAGACGATCCCGTGCATCCGCTTTCAGCCTATGGCGAGAGCAAGGCCGCGGGCGAGGATGCGGTTCGCGCGCGTCTCGATCGGCATATCATCATCAGGACCGCGTGGGTCTATTGCCCGATCGGCCGCAATTTCGTGCGCACCATGCTGCGCCTCGGCGCCGAACGCGATCAACTCGGCGTCGTCGACGACCAGCACGGCTCGCCCACATCCGCGGCGGAAGTGGCGCGCGCCGCGATCGCGATCGCGGCGACGCTCGCCGAAGGGCGCGCCGACGCCTTCGGCACTTATCATTTCTGCGGCGCCGGGGCCACGACCTGGTACGGATTTGCGCGCACGATCTTCGCTGGCGCCAAAGAGCGCGGCATGCGGGTGCCGGGCGTGGTCACGCCGATCACGACGGCTCAGTATCCGACCCCTGCCAAGCGGCCGATGAATTCGGTGCTGAGCTCGGAAAAGATCGGGCGCGCGTTCGGTGTGGTCGCGCGCCCCTGGCAGGACGCCCTTTCCGACTGCCTCGATGCAATTGCCGCTGTCCGCTGAATGCGAGTGTTGAAGCGCTGGCTCTCTTTCGACCGGTCCGCAGCGCCAGATGCGCCGGCAGCGGTCACGGCCGCGATACCGACGCGACGGTACCGCGCATGGGTGCGGCGCTACGACACGCTTGAGGAAAGCGATCGCGTCGCGATTCGGGCTCATCTGTCGGGGCTCTCGCGGCGGCCCCTGGTCTCGATCCTGATCGCGGCGAGCGACGAGCAAGGAGTCGAAGGATTACGCCGCTCGCTCCAGTCGCTGACGGCGCAACTCTACGACGATTGGGAAGCCTGCGTCGCGGGCGACGCCGGGAATGCCCGATCGATCGGCAGCGCCGATCCCCGGGTTCGGGTTGTCGAGGTAAGCCGCGGCCGGAGCGAGGCAGCGGCGCTCAACGCCGCCTTGGCGGCGGCGCGCGGAGACTTCGTGGCGATCCTGGACTCGGGCGATCGCCTCTCGCAATACGCGCTCTACAGCGTGGCGGCGGAGCTCGATCTCGCTCCCATGAGCGACGTCGTTTACTCCGACGAGGATTTCTTCGATGACAGCGGAGAGCGCTGCTGGCCGCATTTCAAGCCGGATTGGGATCCCGATCTGGCGCTGGGGCTGGATCTGCTGGGTCGCCTTTGCGTCATGCGGGCGAGCGTGGTGCGGGCGCTCGGCGGCCTGCGCGAAGAGTTCGAACCGGCGGCACAGTACGATCTGCGCCTGCGGCTCATCCATGCGGCGGGAGCGGATCGCATCCGTCACGTCCCGGCCGTGCTCTACCATCGCTGCTTCGGCCCGTCGGCGCCCAGGGATTTTTCGTCGGCCGAGTACACGGAGGCCGCGCGCGAGGCGGTATGGCGGCACTGCCGCGCGCATGAGGCCGCGGTGATCGCGGTGGAACCGGCGCCGCGCCTACCTTTCTGGAACCAGGTCATCCGCACGCCGCCCGATCCGGAGCCCCTGGTCAGCGCGATCGTGCCCACGCGCGATCGAGCCGATCTGTTGCGTGCTTGTGCCCAAGGCGTCCTTGCTCGCACCGACTACCGCGCGATCGAGCTCATCATCTTGGACAATGACAGCGCGGAGCCGGAGACCGCGGCGCTGTTCGAGGAACTCCGTCGCGATCCGCGTGTGAGGGTCATCGAGGCTCCCGGGCGGTTCAATTTCTCGGCGATGGTCAATCAGGGTGCTTCGGCCGCGCGCGGCGATATTCTGCTGCTTCTCAACAACGACATCGAAGTGCTGAACCCCCTATGGCTCGGCGAGATGGTGTCGCAGGCGCTGCGGCCCGAGATCGGCGCGGTCGGCGCCCGGCTGCTTTTCCCCAATGGCAGTGTGCAACATTCGGGGGTCATTCTGACACCGGAGCCGAACGCCTATCATGCGCTCCGTCACTCGCGCGGCGACGATCCCGGATATTACGGGCAGCTCGCCTTGACGCGAACCTATCTCGCGGTGACTGGGGCATGCCTCGCGATACGCCGAGAGGTGTTCGAGGAGGTGGGCGGGCTCGACGAGCAGCACCTCGCCGTCACCTCCAACGACATCGATCTGTGTCTGAGGATAGGGGCGCGCGGCTACCGCGTCATCTGCACGCCTCGTGCGGAGCTGATGCACCACGAATCGGCGACGCGCGGTTCCGACGCGCGCGGCGCCAACTTGCGCCGCGCGAGAACCGAACTCGCCCACGCGGTCTCTCGCGCCGAGGCGTACTATGCGCGCGACAAGTACGCCAATCCGAACCTCAGCTACACCCACGACGGATATGTCGTGTTGTCGAAGCCGCGCGTGGCGCGGCCATGGCGCGCCAACGAAAAGGGGACAGGGTGAGAAGGCCCCTAGCGCTGCGGCAACTCCCCTTCCTCGCGCAGCATGCGCAGGGCCGCGCCGAAGGCCGAGACGGTTTGGTTCATCTCGGCGCGGTCATGGGTTGCTGAGGCAAAGCCGCTCAGCCGGCCATTGAGATCGACCCCGTTCACCAGCAGGGCGATCCGCAGCTTTTGCTGCAGCGCCTTGGAATTAGCGGTGAGCTCGGCGTGATCCAACGCCGCCGGATCGAAGCCGCCGGCGAGATCGCGATTGCGCGGGTTGAGGAAGGTGTGGAAGCCGCTGAACGTGCCGTAGACGGCCCACGGAACCCGCTCGGCCGCGAGCACCTCGTTGAGCCGGTGGCGCAGTTCGTTGGCATAGGCATTGGCGCGCGCGCAGGCATCGGTGCTCTCGACAATGCCGAGCGCCGCCACCCCCGCAGCCGCCGACACGGGATTGCCGTTGTAGGTGCCGGGGTGCGCGATCTTCTCGTGCCCCTTGGCTGCCGTAACCTCGAAATCCAGTTCTTCCAGGATTTCGCGGCGTCCGCAGATCGCGCCGCCGGGCAAGCCGCCCGCCAAAATCTTGGCAAGCGCGGTCAGGTCGGGCTTGATGCCAAAACGTCCCTGCGCGCCACCGGGCGATACACGAAATCCCGTCACTACTTCGTCGAAAATCAGAATAATGCCGCGCTTGGCGGTTGCCTCGCGCAAGGCCGCGAGAAATTCGCTCGACACGGGCACCACGCCGAAGCTCGCTCCGGTCGGCTCGAGGATCGCCGCGGCGATATCGTCGTTCCCCTCGATCGTGCGTTTGAGCGCCGCGATGTCGCCGGGAGGCAGCAGGATCGTGCTCGCGGCGATCTCCGCGATCGTGCCCGCGGTGGGGCTGCCGTCGAAATGCGAGTTGTGGCCCGCGGTCATGTGATCGTGCCAGCCGTGGAAATGCGTCATGAACCGCAGAATCTTTTTACGGCCGGTGAAGGCGCGCGCGAGGCGTAGCGCCATCAAGGTCGCTTCGGTTCCGGACGAGGTAAATCGCACGCGCTCGGCCGAGGGTACCATGCGCCGCACCTGCTCCGCCCAACGCACCTCGTTTGGATGATTGGCGCCGAAATGGGTCCCTCGTTCCAGCGCACCCTGCGCCGCGGCCACCACGGTCGGGTTGTTGTGGCCCAGCAGGAGCGCGCCGTGCCCGCCGTAGTAGTCGACGTACTCGTTGCCGTCCACGTCCCACTTGCGCGGCCCCTTGGCGCGCTCGACGTAGATGCCATAGGGCTTGAGATAGCGCGCATCGTGTGTGATGCCGCTCGGCAGCAACTCCTGGGCCTGGCGGGCGAGCTCCGCCGAACGCTCGGTCCGGCCGCGATAGGCGGCGACAATTCGGGAATTCGACAGATCCGTGCTGGACACTGAGATGATCCTCGATTGTGGGCACTGAATTCCGAACGATCGCACAAGCACGCAGGGAAATCCAACGGTCGCGCGAATCTTGTTGCCGGCCACCGAGCAATGGGCTTCCCGTTCCGCTCATCTCCGACTATACCTCGAACGCTCGATTTTCGGGCTGCATCATGACTATGGGGGAACTGCGATGGAGCGTTGCATTCTTTTGCGCTCGATCCTGGGCGGTGTCGCGGCCATGCTGATCGGAGGGGCGGCTGCGCAAGCGCAAATGCCGCCGGTAAATCGCGTGACCGCCGCCGCGCGGCCGGCGCACTACGACGGCCGTTGCCCGGCTTCGATCGAATTCGTCGGTACGATCTTCATGAACTACCAGGCGACAGTATCCTATCGCTGGGAGAGGAGCGACGGCGCCAGCGGTCCCGTGGAGACCGTGGTGGTCCACGGCCCACGGCAAGGGGCGGTGACGCGCTGGCAGTTGCGCCGGCCCGTCGGCGAGGTATTCCAGGGCGTCGAGACGCTCCACGTGCTCTCGCCGATCGATATCTATTCGAATCCCGCCCAGTTCCAAATGGTGT
Organism: Allostellaceae bacterium; assembly: GCA_035517495.1. Classification (GTDB taxonomy): domain Bacteria; phylum Pseudomonadota; class Alphaproteobacteria; order ATCC43930; family CGMCC-115725; genus DASZHJ01. Next base: position 170,471 of record DATIYT010000103.1, read on the forward strand.
GCCGGACCTGACGCACCCGCCGGTCAAAACCCAGACAGTCGCGCGGGATTCTCGACCGGGATCCTGCGCCGCGCTTCGGCATCGGGCGCCCAGTTCGCGAGCAGGTTGAAGAGGTAGACCGCGCAAACGGTGCGGCGTCGGCGGATCGATTAGGTCTTGGCATCCGCCAAGGCGCGGCCGAGATCGCTCGTCCAACGCGCGGCGGCGCTCGCGAGGAAGTTGAGGTCGGTTTGGGTCGTGAGGAAGCGCACGCCTTGGCGCACGGCGCGCGCCTGTCGCTCGATGTCGCGATTGCCGCCGCAGCCCGCGAATTTTCCATGTTTGGCAGCGGCGGCGGCGGCGCGATCGAGGGCCGACACCAGTTCCGGATCGTCGAACTGGCCGGGCTTGCCCAGTGCCGTCAGCAGGTCATTGCTGCCTATGTGGATCACGTCGACGCCAGGCACCCCCGCGATTGCCTCGATATTGTCGAGGCCGGCGCGAGTCTCGATCATGCAAACTACCAGCGTCGCCGCGTTGAGTTGGGAAATCGCCTCTTTGATCGGCACGGCGCGAAAATCGAAATGCGGGTAGCCGCCGACGACCGACCGAGCGCCGACCGGCGGGAATTTGCAGATCTCGACCGCGCGATGCGCCTCCTCGGGGGTGTTCACGTCGGGAAAGACGATTCCGGCTACGCCATTGTCCAGCAGCAGCGAGGTGTCGGGGTCGTCGATGCCGCGAACGCGCACAAGCGCCGCAATCCCGCAATCGAGCGCGGTTTGCGCGATGTGCGCGATGGTCTCGACGTCGAAGATCGAGTGCTGCGTATCGATGAAGATGAAGTCGTGTCCGCTGCTCTTGGCGATTCGAACGATGTCACCCGACCGGGCAAGACGAACATTCATGCCGAGCGCAACGCTGCCGCTCTGCATGCGAGCCTTGACGGGGTTAACGAGAGGGTTCGCGATTGGCGTCATCGGCCATTCTCCTCCGGTGCCGCGCGATCATAGATCGGCCATGTGCTAAGCTCCAGCCAATCGGCCGCGGTTGCATCGGGAAAGCTCGGCCGCGCGAGGGAGGAATATGATGCGCCGTCGTGAGCTTACTCTCGCGCTCGCCGCTGGCGCCGCCGGCGTCTGCGCGCCCGCGCTGCGACGTTCGGCGCTGGCAGCCGAAATGACCAGCATCCGCATCGTCAAGCAGTACGGCATGCCCTATCTGCCCTTGATGGTGATGGAGCATGAAAAGCTGGTGGAAAAGCACGCTGCGAAGCAGGGGTTGGCGGCGCTCGACATCACGTGGGCGACGCTGGGCGGACCCAGCGCCATGGTGGATGGGCTGCTCAGCGGACAGTTGCAATTGGGCGTGACGGCGACCCCGGCGCTTGCGACGCTCTGGGATAAAACCGCAGGCACCGCGCAGGAAGCGCGCGCGCTGAGCGCGGTTCAGTCGCAACCCTATATCCTGACGACGCGCAATCCCGCGGTGACCAGCATCGCCGACTTCGGAGGCCAGGACCGCATCGCCGTTCCCTCGGTCAAGATTTCGGGTCAAGCGCTCGCGCTCGAAATGGCGGCTGCCAAGCTCTGGGGCTTCGACCAGTTCGAGAAGCTCGATCCCTTGACCGTGAGCCTGCCGCATCCCGACGCTGTGGCGGCGTTGCTCTCGGGCAAATCCGAGGTGAACAGCCACTACACGGTGACCCCGTTCTATTACTATGAGCTCGCGACTCCCGGGATCCGCGCCGTGCTCAAATCCTACGACACCTTCGGCGGCAAGCACGTCAATGGCGTGCTGCTGACCACAAAGCGCTTCTTCGACGAGAACCCGAAAATCTGCACCGCGGTGTTCGCGGCGCAAGAAGAGGCGAACGCCTTCATAAAAGTGTATCCGCGCGATGCCGCGGAAATTTATCTCGCCCTCTCCGGCGACAAGCACGACCCGCTCGACAAGCTCACCGAAATGGTGGCCGATCCCGACAACGACTGGACGACCATCCCTGCCAAGTCGATGGAGTTCGTCGACTTCATGCACAAGGTCGGTCGCTTGAAGCGGGTCCCAAACTCCTGGAAGGACCTCTTCCTGCCGCCGGCGCAGGACCTCGCGGGGAGCTGATGCGGGCCGCTATGACGCTGCCATTAGGTAGTGAACGCTGAAGAGGCGATCGGGATCGATCCAGCAGTCGTAACCGACGTAGCCGCCGCGCTCGGCGAGGCGGTGGAACTCCTCCACGCCGTACTTGTAGGAATATTCCGCGAGAATGCGCTCGCCGGCAGCGAAGCCGATGCGCGTGCCTCCGACGGCGACGATCTGGTCGACGCGGCTCCTGATGTAGAGCTCGACGCGGCCGATTTCGGCATTGTAGAAGGCTTCGTATTCGAAGCGTTCGGGCGCGAAATCCGTGCCGAGCTCGCGATTCATGCGCGGCAGCAGGTTAAGGATGAACTCGGCGGTGGTTCCGGCGCTGTCGTTATAGGCGGCGTTAAGAACACACGGCTCCTTCTTGAGGTCGACGCCCACCAGCATCGCGCTCTGGGGGCCGAGATAGCTGCGGCACCCCGCCAGAAAATCGGTGGCTTCCGAGGGCGTGAGATTGCCGATTGTCGATCCCGGAAAGAATCCGACGCGCTGACCGCCTTGCGCCGACGGAAGCGGCGGAAGCCGAAAAGGGTCGGTGTAATCGGCGCAAACCGCGACGATCTCCAGGGTTGGAAAATCCTCGGCTATGCCCTGCGCGGTACGCCGCAGCTGCTCCCGCGAAATGTCGATCGGCAGATATGTCCGCGGCTGGACGAGCGAGCGTAGCAACGTGCGAACCTTGATGCTGGCGCCGCTGCCGAATTCGATAAGCTGCGCCCCAGGCCCGATACGTCGCGCGATTTCCGGCGCATGGCGCTCGAGAATCTGTTGCTCGGTGCGCGTCACATAGTACTCCGGCAGCTCGCAGATCGCCTCGAACAACGCCGAGCCGCGCTCGTCGTAGAGGAATCGGCAAGGGATCGCCTTGTGGCGCTGGGAGAGTCCGGCGATTACCGCGTCGGCAAAGGTCTCTTGCCGCGCCGCCACGTCGAGAAAAGCAATTTGTCGCTGTGCGGGCATCACGCATCCTCCGCCAACCGAATTCCGCTAAAAGCCCAGCGCGCCGAGGGTGGGAAAAAATTTCGGTAGCTGCGGCGGATATGCCCTGCAGGCGTAACCGCCGCGCCGCCTCTCAGCACCATCTGGCCGCTCATGAATTTGCCGTTGTATTCGCCGATCGCTCCCTCCGCCGCGCGATAGCCGGGATAGGGCGAATGGGCACTCTGGGTCCACTCCCAGACGTCCCCGATCATCTGCCGCAGCCCCGGTCCCGCGGGTGCCGCCGTGGGATGGAGGCGCTCCGTGTCGAGCAGATTTCCGGCGAGCGGGACCGACTGAGCGGCATGCTCCCATTCGCCCTCGCGCGGCAGCCGGTGTCCGGCCCAGCGCGTGAACGCGTCGGCCTCGTAATAGCTTGCATGGACGACGGGCTCCGATGGCTCGACGGGGCGCCGCCCCGCCAGCGTGAAAACCGACCATGTCGTTCCATCCTCACGCCAATAAAGCGGCGCACGCCAATTTTGGGCGAGGACGTTCTGCCACCCGTCGGAGAGCCAAAGCTCCGGCCGGCGATAGCCGTCATCCCGCATGAACGCGAGATACTCGCCGCATGTGACGAGGCGCGATGCAAGGCGATAGGGTTCAAGCCACTGCTTGTGGCGCGGTCCCTCGTTGTCGAAGAAGAAGCCGTCCGTGGCGCCAATCTCAACAAGACCACCCGGGAATTCGATCCAGTCGAGGGAAATTGGTTCCTTCGCGGCGACCGCCGATGGGCGGGCGCGGTAAATCGGCTCCAGCGGATTGACCGAGAAAGTGTACTTGATATCCATCAGGATCAGCTCTTGATGCTGCTGCTCGTGATTGAGGCCGAGCTCGAGAATCGGGAGCACCTGCTGCCACCGGTTCTCCTCCGCGCGCTCGATCAGCGTCCGCATCTGCGTGGTCACGGCGGTGCGATAGGCCAGCACCTCGGAAACCGCGGGGCGCGAGAGCATGCCGCGTTGCGGCCTCGGATGCCGCGGCCCCACCGCCTCATAGTACGAGTTGAAGAGGTATCGGAACTCGGGTGCAAAGGCTCGATAGTCGATCGCGAAGGGCTCCAGCAGGAATGTCTCGAAGAACCATGTGGTGTGCGCGAGATGCCACTTGGTCGGACTACAATCAGGCATGGATTGGATCGTCTGATCTTCCGGCGTCAGTCCGCTCGCCAACCCCTCCGTGGCGGATCGCGTCTCCAGAAATCGATTCACCCAGAAAGCACGATCCTGTCGCTGCTCGCCGAATTGGTGGTTCTGCATCGGCATTCCTCTCACGCGACCATTTCTCCCAACGATGGAGGGAGTTTATTCGTTCCGGCGGCGGTCCAGATTGGTGTTTTGCGGCTGTATCGAGGTGTGAATTTTCTGCGGACCAGTAGTCTGGCAGCGCATGGGGATACCCGCTAATATTGATGGGAATCGCGGGAGATCAAGCGCCTCTCATTTTTAAATCGCTGTAATCGAAGTCGAGGGGTCCCGGACGATTCTGCTCGACATGGGTGCGGCGGAATGGCGATCAGTGACGCAATGAGTGCAGCCAGCGCATGAACGACGCCGCAGCGCAGCCATTTTCTACCCAGCGGCCCGGCGTCGATTTCGACCGCTTTCGGCTGCGCCGCTTTCTCGAGAGCTTGGAGCCGGACCAACTGCAGACGCGCACGGATCCGGTCGATCTTGCGGACGTTGCGGCGGTGCTGGAGGGAAACCCGTGCGCGGTGCTATTCCGGCGCGTAGGGCCCGAAGCAGGAGAGCTTGCCGGCAATGTCAATGGCAGCCGCGCGCGGCTCGCCCGCGCTTTCGAGGTGCCGCCGGATCGACTGGTGGCGGAGCTGCTGCGGCGCTCGAAGATGCAGCCGGAGATCGTCGAGGTCTCGGGGAAAGAGGCGCCGGTGCAGCAGGTGGTGCTGACAGGCGCGGATGCCGATTTGACGCGTCTTCCCGTGCATCTCCAGCACGGCGTCGACGGCTCGCTCTATATCTCGGACTCGATCGACTACACAATCGATCCCAAGACCGGCTGGACCAATGTGGGGATGCGCCGGCTAATGCTGCGCGGAGCCAAGGAGGCCGGCGTCGATCTGGTTGCGCCCAGCGATCTCCGTGCGATCTACGAAGCGGCGGCGGCGCGCGGCGAGAATCTGCCGGTGAGCTTTGTCGTGGGATCGCACCCGATCGACCATGTGGCGGCGACCATGCGCATGGCCGTTGACGAGTTGGGCCTCGTCGCCTCGTTGCGCGGGGCGCCGCTGCCGGTGGTGAAGAGCGTCACCAGCGACATCCGCGTGCCCGCGGACGCCGAATGGGTGCTCGAGGGGTATTTTGATCCGCGCGGGCATGTGGAACCGGAAGGGCCTTACGGCGAGTTCCTGGGTTATTACGGCGCGGTGAAGCGCAACCCCCTGTTCCACCTGACCGCGATCACGCGTCGCCGAGACGCCCTGTTCCAAACCGCGACCATCGGCGGCCGCACCATGGGATGCACGGATACCGCGCAGTTGGTTGCGCTCAGGAGCGAGGCCGTGGTGTGGCAAGCGTTGCAAACCGCCGTGCGCGAGCCGCTCGCGGTCTATTGCACGACGGCAAGCGGCGGCGCCTTCAATGTGCGCGTGGCGCTCCGCCAGCGCGCCCCCGGCGAAGCCCGCAACGCGGTTGCGGCGGTATTTGGCTGCCAGATCAATGCCAAGAACGTGTTCGTGGTCGACCCTGACATCGACGTCTTCTCCGACGCGCAGATCGATTGGGCGCTCGCGACGCGATTTCAGCCCGATCGCGACCTGATCGTGCTCGGAGGCTTCCGTACTTTGCCGCTCGACCCATCACTTCCCGGCGGCGGGCGCGTGGGCGCGAAGGCCGGTTTCGACCTCACATGGCCTTTCGGCGCCGCCGGACGGTTGGAGACCTCGATTCCGGAGCCACCCCGCTTCGTTGGCAAGCGCTTCGCCTCGGTGCAGGCGGCGCTCGAGGACGGACCGAAGCATTTCGAGGAGCTGATGGCGGCGCTCGGCAGCCGCGACGGCCGCGAGGTCGTGCGCGCGCTCGATGCGCTGCGCGCCGAACCAGGCCTCGAGCGGGATGAGCGCGGATGCTACCTGCTCGGTGGGAAGGCCAAGCACTCCTAAAGCAACGGCTCGATCGCGGCGCGCGTTTCGGCCGATGGCACAACCGGCACGATTTCGAATTCGATGAGGTCGCCCCAGAACGCGACCCATTGCTGCAAGAGCCGCGGATCGTCGCATTCCATCACCTGAAAGCAACGGTCGAAGTTGGCCTCGATCCAGCTGTTGACGTACGTCAGTCCCTGAGGCGCTCCGCGGCCTTGCTCGCGGAAGCGTCGGTAGACCGCCTTGGCGTCGCGGTTCTTGAAGCGCTCGATCACCATGAAGAGCATTGGTCACTCCCTATCGGATCATTCCGGATCGTCGCAGCGAGGCGATCATCGAGGTTTGCAGCAGGTGCTCGTAGGCAAGCCGAGGATCTGTTGCGATCCTCGCCCATTCCTCCAGGTTGCGTTGACGGATCTCGGGATCACGCTCCTCAAGCAGCCGCTTGTTGCGCTCCGTGATCGCGTTGATCGCATTGACGGCCTCGGGCTTGCGGCGTGGTTCATAGCCCGCGAGCACGCTCTCATCGGTGCGTCCGTGCCATACCGCGGTCAGCCGCTGCGTGAGGTCGAGGGCATCGTGCACGCCGCCGTTTAGTCCCATGCCGCCCAGGGGGTTGTTGATATGGGCGGCGTCGCCCGCGAGGAACGCGCGGCCGCTGCGATATGTCGCGGCGACCCGCTGGCTCACGCGATAGATCGCCTTCACCACGATCTCATAGGGTTGCGTGCGCGGCAGAAGATTCTGCAGGTTGCTCTGAATCGACGATTCCTGCACGGCGTCATCGGGTTCCCGATCCGGGTCGACCGGGGTCACGATCCGCCACATGTCGGGAATCTCCAGCAGCAGATACCACTCCACGGGATCGGCCGTGTAATTGACCGAACAAATGCCAGGCATCGCCGACTTGAAGTCAAAGCGAGTGCCCGCGACCAGGAAATGCTCGGGATAGGTAAAGCCCTCGAAGCCGATTTCCAAGGCCTTGCGCACCGTGCTGCGCCCGCCATCGGCGGCGATCAGGAAGTCGCCCTTGTATGTCTTCTCGCCGGCGGGAGTGGCGACGCGAAGCGATATCTCGTCCTCGCCTCGGGCCAAGTCGATGACTTCGTGACGGAACAGCAGCTCGGCGCCCGGGATCGCCGCGAGCTGGCGGTAGGCCCAGCCCACCAGCTTGAATTGCTCGCATTGCAGGCGATAGGGATGGCGGGTGTCGCTGCGCAGCATCGAAAAATCGAACTCGGCGATCTTGCCGCGCTCGCGGTCGCGGTATTGCATGGTGGGCGCGATCAGCCCCATGGAGACCAGCGCTTCGGTGGCGCCGCAATGCTCCAGCAGGTCGAGGGTCGGCGGATGAAAGGTGGAGGCACGATAGTCGATGACGATTTCGGCCTCGCGCTCGAGCACTGTCACGGGAATGCCGGCTTGGGCGAGCGTAAGCGCTGCGATCGAGCCCACCGGGCCGCCGCCCGCGACGATGATGCGGTCGTGCTTTCTTCTCATTGAAGACGAATCTCGTGTCGTGCTGCGGTCCCCACTATGTCGGAGGCGGCGCCCATTCGCTATGGTTCTAGGTACCGTGCCGGCGGATAGTCACGGGAATAGACGGGCTGCGCCAGGAACCACGCCTCGTCGTAGGTCCAGAACTGGCTCACATCGGGATAAGTCTTGAAGATTGTGTTGACGAGGCGATCTCCCTTCCGCCGCACTTCGCAGAGATAGACATTGCTGATGGGGTTGCCGAAATGATCGAGCCGGATCGGGCCGCGGGGAGTATCGGCGAAGGCGACCGACCGCAACGCCGACATCAGCGCGTCGCGGTCATCGGTGCGTCCGCCCGTCGCGTCGAGCGCCGCCGCAATGAACTGGCCCGCGGTATAAGTTGTGACGCAATAACCGCCGGGCTCGCTCTGATAGGTGCTTCGCATCGCCGCGATGAGGCGGCGATTGCTCTCGGTCTCGATTTCGGATGTGTAGAAGACCGATGACACGATGCCGAGTGCCGCCTCTCCCATTTGCTGCAACTGCGCCTCGTCGAGCACCGCTTGGCCCGCGAGGATCGGTACCCTGAGGCCGAATTCCGCGTGCTGGCGGATGAATTTGAGGCCATTCACGCCGGCAAATGCCGCATAGACCGCATCGACGGCGCCGATCTGCGCGATATATGGGGCATAATCCGCGGCGTTGAGGGGCGGCCACAGCTTCTTGACGATCCGCCCGCCCTGGTCCTCGAAGGTGCGTTGGAAGCCCGCGACTTGTTCGTAGCCGAAGGCGAAATCGTCGGCGATCGTTGCGATCCGCTTGAAGTGGCCTGCGCGCGCGGCGTAATCGCCGAGAGGATGCGCGCATTGGGCGGCCGAATCCGAGGTGCGAATGAAATAGGGGTTGGGCCTCCGCTGCGTCAGGTCTTCGGCCGCGGCAAGGCCCAGCATGGGCATACGTGCCTCACGGATGTAATCGGTGATGGCAAGCGCCTCGAATGCGGCGAGCGGTCCGACGATGACGTCCACCTTGTAACGCTCGACCAGTTCCTGCGTCTTGGGTTTCGCCGCCGCAGCGGCGCCGCCGGTATCCGCCACGACCAGCTCGACCTCGCGTCCCGCGAGCCGATTGCCGTGCTCCCTAAGGAAGAGGGTGAGGCCCTGCTCCATCGCGATGCCGCCGGACGCCAGCGGCCCGGTCTTGATGCAGAGGAGGCCAATGCGGATCGGCGTGCCTTCTTGCGCGCTCGCCGCGCGCAGAGGGAGCAGCGCCGCCGCTCCCCGCAAAACGCTTCGCCGGTCAAGACGCGGTCCCATCTCCCCTCCCAATCAACGGGTTCACCATGATACATTTTTGGGCTTGCTCGAACGAGCGGCAGCCGGTTCATAGTTCTGCCGGCCAATCGTCGGGAGTGCCGAGACCGCAGGGGATTCGGCGCTCCTGCATAAAACACTGCTGAAGGGGAGAACGGAATGACGACGGCGAGCACTGCGGCACCGACGCCGCGATATTACGAGGCGGGACTGGTTGCGCTGCTGATGCTGTTCTGGGGTTGTGTCGGCCTCAACCGCGTCGGTATCGGCGCGATCTTCCCGCAGATCATCCCCGAATTCCATATGCAGAAATGGCAGGCCACGGCGTTGATCGCGGGCACTTCGGTCACTTGGGCGTTTTCGAGCTGGATCGGCGGCTGGCTCTCGGATCGCTATGGTCGGCGGCGCGTGCTGTTGCCGGCCGCCGCCTTCGTGGCGGTGATGACGGCGGCGATGGGCCTTGCGGTCGGGTTCTGGTCGATGTTCATCGTGCGCGACCTCTTGGGCGTCGGCGACGGCGTGGGTTGGTCGGTCGGCGAGTCCATCGTGGGCGATGAATCGCCACCGCATCGCCGCGGCATAAACCAGGCGATCTTCGCCGGCGGCTATACGCTGATCGGCGCCGGTGTCGGATCGATCATCATCACCCATATCACCGCGAGTCTCGGCTGGCGCTGGGCGTTTCCGATCGTCGCGGCGGGAACCGTCCCGGTGGTGCTGGCGATCGCGCTCTATATGCGCGAGCCGCCGCGGCATGTCGAACGGCATTCGATCGATTGGCGTGCGGCCCTCCGGCTATTGGCCGATCCATCGCTGTTGCGCATCACCATCATCGGCTGCGCCATGCTCACCTGGCTCGCCGTGTCGATCGCGCTCAACCACCTCTATCTCGAGGAAGTCCGGAATTTCACCGCCCGGCAGGCCGGAAACATCATTTCGGCGTGGGGATTTTCCGGGGCCGCGGGCTCGCTGGCGATCCCGTTCCTCTCCGACTTCATCGGCCGTCGCCTCGCGGTCGCACTGGCCGCGGTAGGCGCCATCATCGCCACGGCCTTCTATCTCGGCGGCGGGTACGATGCGGCAACGCTGACGGTGCTGATCGGCCTGGCCGGATTCTGCGGCTTCGGGTTGCTGCCGGTGGTGATCGCGACCTGCGTCAGCGAGCTCGTGCCGGAGGCCTTGCGCGGGACCGCACTCGGCGTCACCAATTTCTGTGCCGTGATCATCGGGACGACCGTGATGCCGATCGCGGCGGGCGTGATCGCGGATTGGTTCGGAACGGCGGTTGCGGCCTGGATTCCCGTGTTGGCGCTCGCGGTCGCGGCGGCGATGATCTTCACGGTGCGAGAAACAGCGCCGCGCGTGGTTGCGCGGAGCGCGGGGCTGTCAACGGCACTGAGCAACTAACGGCGAGAGGAGCGGAAGCGGTGGACGTCATCATCGTCGGCGGCGGCATCGGCGGCCTCACTCTCGGGCTGATGCTGCACCGCTCGGGCATCCCCTGCCGGATCTACGAGGCGGCTCCGGAAATCAGGCCGCTGGGCGTCGGCATTAACCTGCTGCCGCACGCAATGAAGGAGTTGACCGCGCTCGGCCTGGAAACGGCGCTCGCGGGGAAGGGCGTGCTCACCACCGACGCCACCTTCTTCAACCGCTTCGGTCAACTCATCTACCAGGAGCCTTTGGGGCGCGCTGCCGGCTACGACTGGCCTCAGATCTCGATCCATCGCGGCGACCTGCATCAGGTGCTGATCGACGCCTTCTGCGCCCGCGCCGGCCAAGACCATTACCAGCTCAGTTGGCAGTGCATGCGCGTCGATCAAGAAGACGGCGCGGCGGTGGCGCGCTTCCAACGCGCGGGCACCGGCGAGGAGCTGCCGGCGCAACGGGGAACGGCGGTGATCGGCTGCGACGGCATCCACTCGGTGCTCCGCAAGCAGCTCTATCCGGATGAGGGCGAGCCGATCTATTCCGGCGTCAATATGTGGCGCGGTACCGCCCCCTGGAAATCGTTTCTGTCGGGCTCCAGCATGACCCGCATCGGCTGGTTCACACATGCAAAGATGGTGATCTATCCGATCCGCCGGGAGATCGACGGCGAGCATCGCCAGCTCATCAACTGGGTGGTCGAGATCGAGACGCCAAAGTACCAGCGCTGGAATTGGAATCGGACCGCGCGGCTCGAGGACTTCATGCCGGTGATCGAGAATTGGCATTTCGATTGGCTCGACGTACCGGCGATGATCCGCAACGCCGACGTGATGTTCGAGTATCCGATGGTGGACAAGGACCCGCTGCCGCGGTGGAGCTTCGGGCGCATGACCCTGTTGGGCGATGCGGCGCATCCCATGTATCCCCGTGGCTCGAACGGCGCGGGGCAGGCGATCCTCGACGCTCGGGCGCTTGCGGAAAGTCTCGCGGCCTTGCCCGACGCTCCAGAGTCGGCACTTGCGCGCTATGAGAAGCTGCGGCTCGACGCGACCGCGGAGGTTGTGCGCACGAACCGCAGCATGCCGCCTGACGCTATCCTGGGCGAAGTTTATCGCCGTACCGGTGACAAGCCATTTCGCTCGATCGAGGATGTGATCAGCCGCGCCGAGCTGGTGGCGATCACCGACCGCTACAAGCGGATCGCGGGCTACGACAAGGAGGCGCTTGCGGGGGGTACGAGGACAGTGACTGGAGGTTGACATGGAAGGACGCAGCGCCGAGGGCCGTAACGCGGAGTTTCACGCACGTGCCAGGCGTCATCTGCTGCAGTACGGCGGCAACTTCGTGGATTTCGTGCCGGTACGCGCAGAAGGCGCATTTCTATACGACGCCGCCGGGCGCCGCGTCCTCGACTTCACCTCGGGACAGATGAGCGCGATTCTCGGCCACTGCCACCCCGAGATCGTCGCCGTCGTTCGGGACGAGATCGGCCGCCTCGACCACTTGTTCTCCTCGATGCTGAGCCCGCCGGTTTTGGAGCTTGCCGAGGGGCTCGCGCGACAGGTGCCGGACCTCCCGAAGGTGATGCTGCTTTCAACGGGCGGCGAGGCTAACGAAGCAGCGATCAAGATCGCCAAGCTGGTGACCGGCGGATGGGAAGTCGTGGGCTTCGCGCAATCCTGGCATGGAATGACCGGCGCCGCGGCATCCGCCACGTACAAGGCGGGACGCCGCGGCTATGGGCCGATGGCTGTCGGCTCCTTCGCCATTCCGGCGCCCAACGCCTATCGCCCGCGCTTCGGCGGCGTCGACTGGCGCACCGAGCTCGACGACGCCTTTTCACTGCTTGATCGCCAGAGTACCGGCAATCTCGCGGCCTTCATCGCCGAGCCAGTCTTGAGCAGCGGCGGCATCATCGAATTGCCGCAGGGCTATCTCGCGGCGCTCAAGCAGAAATGTGCCGAGCGCGGCATGCTGCTGATCCTCGATGAGGCGCAGACCGGGATGGGGCGCACGGGAACACTCTTCGCCTTCGAGCGCGACGGCGTGGTGCCAGACCTGCTGGTGCTGTCGAAGACTTTGGGGGCGGGCCTGCCGCTCTCGGCGGTCATGGTCGGGTCCGACATCGCGGACCGCTGCGATGAGCGTGGCTTCCTCTTCTACACGACGCATGTGAACGATCCGCTGCCCGCAGCCGTCGGCTGCAAGGTGCTGGAAATCGTGACGCGCGATCGCTTGTCCGAGCGCGCTGTCGGCATCGGAAAACGCCTCAAAAACGGTCTGCTGGCACTCAAGCGTCAATATCCCTGCATCGGCGACGTGCGTGGCCGCGGCTTGCTGCTTGGACTTGAATTCGAGGCGAGCGGCGATCACGCAAGTGCGCAAGCGCTCTCGGACGCGGTCACGGTTGCAGCGCTCCGCCTTGGGCTCAGTGCCAATATCGTGCGTGCCGGCGCCTCCCAGGGAGTGATGCGGATCGCGCCGCCATTGACCGTGCGCGAGGAGGAAATCGACCTCGGCCTGGCGCTGCTCGGGAAGGCGCTCGCCGAGACCGTTGGTAGCGGGTGAACGAGGACAGCCCCGCGCGATGACCGTTCAAAAGTGGCCCGACGCACCGGTCAGCGTCGAGAGCCGAGCATCATGGGTGGTCGCGGTGGCGGTCCTCGCGATCATGTCATTCGCCTTTGGTGCGCCGCTGGTGGCGGTGGTCGGCCTCAAATCGCTGGCCAGCGATCTCGGAAGCACACGCTCGGCTGCGGCGCTCGGCTATTCCTTGGCGTGGCTCGGGGCCGCGACCGGGGGTGTCGTCATGGGACCGATCGCCGAGCGCGTGGGCGTGCGTTGGACCGCGATGGGAGGCGCGGTGATGATCGGCCTTGGGCTTATCCTCTCGAGCCGCGGCGGCGCGTGGCAGCTCTGGATCGGACACGGCGTGTTTATCGGACTATTCGGCATCGCCGCCATGAACGCGCCCTTTTACGTCTATGTGACCCGCTGGTTCGACCGCCGACGTGGCACCGCCCTCGCACTCATCGCCAGCGGTCAATACATCGCCGGCGTGTTGTGGCCGCTCATCTTTCAAGAGGTGATTGTGCGGGTGGGCTGGCAGCGCGCCATGGAGGACTTTGCCTTGCTCGAGGTCGCGGTCGTGTTGCCGATAGCCGCGATCTTCCTCAAACCGCCGCCGCGGCTCGATCCGGCCAGCGGCGGACACCGGACGATAGACCGCCAACGCATGGTGCTCGGCTTGCGGTCCGCGACCGCGTTCGCGCTGATTTCGATCGCGGCCTTCCTCTGCTGCGTGCCGATGGCCATGCCGCAGGCGCATTTGGTGGCCTTCTGCGGCGATCTCGGAATCCCTCCGACCAGCGGCGCAGGGATGCTGTCCCTGGCGCTCGCAGCCGCTTTCGTGAGCCGGCAGATTTGGGGCGCGATTTCCGACCGTGTGGGCGGCCTGCGCACCGTGTTGGCGGCGTCCGCCTGTCAGGCGCTCTCCATGGTCGCATTCCTCGCGACTCGGAGCGAGGTCGGTCTATTCGCGGCCTCGGCTTTCTTCGGATTGGGCTTCAGCGGCCTCATCCCGGCCTATGTACTGGCGGTGCGCGAGCTTTTTCCGGCTTCGGAGGCTGCTTGGCGGATACCAATTTTCTTCTTGTTCGGCGCCTCGGGCATGGCGGCAGGGGGCTGGCTCGCTGGTGCGATCTATGACCATGCCGGCTATTACGCGCCCGCCTTCGCAGCGGGAATTGCCTTCAATCTCGCCAATCTCGCGATTGTCGGCCTCTTGGTGCTGCGCGACCGCGGTCCGCGCCGCCGACCGGCCTTCGCCTGACCGAAAGCTGAATTTGCTTCAAATCCGGCGATTAACCGACCGGTAACGGCGGTCGGTAATAAATCATGTACTGCCATCACTGGGGCTCCAGCGGGTGTTTGCCATGAAAACATTGCTCGCGCACGGATTTGCGGTTTCGATTGCTACATTGTTGATGGCCGGGTTGATGGCCGGCAGCGCCATTGCAGACGGTGCCGCTGACACGGTTACCGCCAATGCCGGCGCCGGCGCGAGCGCTCCACCCCACGCCGCAGCGCCCGCTCCCGCCAATCCAGGTCCCGACCGTTCCCAGCTCTCGGTCGACGAGAATGTCATCATCAACGCCGCCTGCTTTCCAATGCGCAAGCAAGGCGACTCCGCTTATGAACGCTGCGTTTCAACCCAGATCGCGGCACTCAAGGAACATCCCTCGCCCGATCGCGCGAGCCTTTCTGCCGAACGCAATCAACAGCTCGAATATGCCTGCGCTACCTTTCGGCGCCGCGGCATCGCCGCCTATAACGATTGCCTGACGCAGCAGATCGCATCCTCTGAGGCCACTACGAGCAAGTCGGAAGATGCCAGCTTCAATCCCGACCTGCAGGAGGCGGTTAAGCAGGTTGCGGAGGAGAAGCCCACGCCGACGCCGGTCGCCGCGACGACGGTCGGATCGAGCGCCTCTGCTCTGCCCAAGTGGGTCGATCACACCGAGACGAAGCCCCTCTCCGGGAAGGACCTCTTCAAGAGGGTCAGCCAATCCGTCTACATGATATTGGCAGCGAGCTCGGCCGCCGATTTTCGAGCCGGCCAAATTGCGCTCGGCTCGGGGGTGGCTGTTAGCGAGCACCTGCTGCTCACGAATTGCCACGTGGTATCCGATCGCCCCTTCCTTCACATTATTCTCGACCGTACTCCGGTGCCGGCCACTCTTGTTGGCGTTGATCGCGAGGAGGATCGCTGCGTGATCAAGGCGGAAACGATCACGCTGTCGCCTGTGCCCGGCGTCCGCTCGTTCAGCGATCTGGCCGAGGGCGAGGCGGTCTTTGCGATCGGCACCCCCATGGGGTTGAAGCATACGTTGAGCGAAGGGGTGATCTCCGGCCTGCGCCAGTCATCCAAGGTCAATATGGTGCAGACCACGGCCCCGATTTCGCCGGGATCTTCCGGCGGCGGCCTCTTCGACGAGCGTGGCAACCTTATCGGCATCACCGCCCTGAATTCCGGCGGCCGAATTCAAAACTTGAATTTTGCGATCGCCGCGTCGGACTTCTGGCGCTGACTTTTGGGCGCGCTAGCGTATTCCCGCGCGCATGAAACTCTGCACGAATTGGCGCTGAAAGATCAGGAACGCCAACAATAGCGGCGCCGAGGTCATCAAGGTGGCCGCGGTGATGATCGACCAGTGCACGCCCTGGTCCGTGCTCGAGAAGACCTGCAAACCCACGGTGAGCGGTCGCGTCGTGACCGAGTTGGTGACGATCAGCGGCCATAGAAAATTGTTCCAGTGAAAGCTCACCGAGACCAGCGCGAAGGCGACATAGACCGGCTTCGCGAGCGGCACATAGACGCGCCACAATACCGTCAATGCACCTGCACCCTCGACGCGCGCCGCGTCGTCGAGCTCGCTTGGCACCGTCTTGAAGGTCTGCCGCAGCAGAAATATGCCGAATGCCGATGCCATGTAAGGGAGCCCGATCGCGCTGATCGTGTCGAGAATACCGATCCGGCTCATGGTGGCGTAGTTCTCGACCAGCAACACGTCCGGCACCACCATGAGCTGCACCAGCACGAGCGCGAAGAGGATGTCGCGGCCGAGGAAGGCGAAGCGGGCGAATGCATATGCGGCGAGCGTGCAGAGCACGAGCTGTGCCGTCAGCACCATCATCACCAGCAAGACGGTGTTGAGGAAGTAGCGCGCGAAGGGTGCCGCTGCCCAGGCGGCGGCGAAATTCTCGAATGTGATGGGCGCCAGCGGATCGAAATGCGCCTCGTAGGCGCCGGGATGAAAAGCGGTCCAGACCGCATAGAACAACGGCAACACCCAGAGCAGCGCCAGCAGCCAAGCGGCAGCGCTCTCTATGTATCTGCCAGCTCGGTCGATCATCGATAGTGCACGCGGCGCTCGAGCAACAGGAACTGTCCGAGCGCCAATGTCGCGAGCAAGAGCAGCAGCACGATGGTAAGCGCCGCCGCATAGCCGGTGTCCCAGTATCTGAAGCCGACGTCGAAGATGTAATAGAGCAGCAGCGTGCTCGCGTTGTCGGGTCCGCCCAGGGTCATCACCACGATGTGGTCGACAAGGCGGAACGAATTGATCACGGCGTTCACCAGCACGAACAGCGTCGTCGGCATCAAAAGCGGGAAGGTGATGCGGCGAAAGAAGTACCAGCGACCCGCGCCCTCGATCGCCGCCGCCTCGCCCAAGGTGGGCGAAATCTGCTGCAGCGCCGCCAGGTAGAAGATCATGAAAAAGCCCGCTTCCTTCCAGACCGATACCGCCATCAGGCACGGCAGCACGCTCTTGCTGCTGCCGAGCCAATTGTGGCTCGGAACGCCGACGAGCCCGAGGAGCTGGTCGAGGAGCCCGTAGCCCGGCGTATAGAAGAAGAGCCAGATGTTGGCGACCGCGATCATCGGCAGCACAGTCGGCGTGAAGAAGGCGAGGCGCAGGAAGGGGCGGCCCGCGACCTTGCCGTCGACCCAGAGCGCCATCAGGATCGCAAGCCCAATCGAAAGCGGAATGGTGCCGAGCGCGTACCAGAAATTGTTTGTCAGCGCCTGCCAGAACTCGGGATCCTCGATCATGTCGCGGTAATTGCCGAGGCCCAGGAACACCGCGCCGCGATCGCCCTTGGGAGTCGAATAGAGGCTGTGCCAGAAGGTCGCGACGGTAGGGTAGTGAGTGAAAGCGGCGAGCAGCACCGCCGCCGGCAGAAGCAGCAGCCAACCTTGGACGTGCACCTGCCAGCGGCGCATGAGCTGCCGTTTCAGCGATAGGGCTTGAGCAGCCGGTCGGCTTCGCGTTGCGCGTCGCTGAGCGCTTGTTCCGGCGTCTTGGCGAGGGTCAGTGCCGCTTGCAAGCCGTCATTGAGCGCCTTGGTGACGCGTTGATTGTCATGCGTCGAGAATTCCGCCACCGCGAAGGGGAGCTGATCGCGCGCCACCGCCGCCGCCGGGAAGCTCGCGACGTAGTCCTTCATCGCCGGCGTGTCCCACGCATCGGGACGGGTCGCCACATATCCCGTCTTAATGCCCCATTCCGCTGTGCGCTCCGGCGTCGTCATGAAGCGCACGAGCTTGAGCGCCGCCTCGCGTTCGGCCGGACTTGTCTTGGCAAAGATATAAAAATTTCCGCCGCCGGTCGGTGATCCGCGCCGCTTCTTTTCCGGCAACATGGCAACGCCGAAATCGAACTTGGCATTGGACTTGACGTTGGTGAGATTGCCGGTGGTGGTCCACATGATCGCGGTCTTGCGCTCGAAGAAATCCTTGGGCGTGGTGCCCCAGTCGATCACGCCTTCGGGCATCGCCTGATCCTTGTGCGCGAGGTCGACCAGATATTGCAACGCCTCCACGACGCCGGGCTTATCGAGATAGGTCTCGGTGCCCGCGCTGTTCATCAGCATCGCGTCGTTCTGGGTCGTGAGCGCCTGGAACAACCAGTAGGGAAATCCAGAGGTCGGGATTTCGAGCCCCCATTGCGTCACGTTGCCGCTCGCGTCGCGCTTGGTGAGTTTCTTCGCATCCCGCGTCAGCTCGTCCCAATTTTGCGGCGCGTGCTCCGGATCGAGCCCGGCTTCCTTGAAGGCTTCCTTGTTCCAGAACATGACGATGGTCGAGCGCTGGAACGGAATGCCCCAGGTCTTGCCGCCGGTCTGGCTGTTCGCCATGAAGGCGGGATAGAAACCCGCCAGCCACTTCTGATCGTCGCTGGAAAGCGCGTCGTCGAAGGGGATGATCGCCTTCTCATCGATCAGGGTGAACATGTCGGTCGACAGAAGCACTGCAAGCTGCGGCGGCGTGCCGCCTTTGACGGCGGTAAGCGCTTTCGCGATGGTGTCTTGATAGGTTCCGGTATAGATCGCCTGCACCTTGATGTCGGGATTCGCCTTCTCGAAGTCCGCGACCATGCCGTCGATGATCTTGGTGATAGGGCCGCCGACCGCCACTGGATAATAAAAGGAGATGTCAGTCGCGCCCGCGGGCTCGGCGGCAAGACCGAGCAAAAGCACGGCAAAGAGGCCGGCGGCGCCGGACAGGCGTCGAAGCATCGAAATTCCCCACATGATCTGCCCCTCCTTATCTTGGGTTTGTTGGCACTAAATCGCGAGCCCGAGTCGATTAGCGGCGCCAAGCATGGCACCGGCGAGATCGTCGCGCCGATTGCCGCTCTCTCCCTCGAAGACATGCGCATCCTCCGGTCGCCAGGAGACGCGGATGGTGTCGCCCGGTACAGCCGCAAGCCGTCCGCCGGCGCGCGCGGTGATTCGCTCGGAACCGATCGCCGCCGTCACCAGCGTATCGGCGCCCAGATACTCGATCGCGTCGACCCGGGCGGGAATGCCCGTCTCGCCGATCGCGACCGCCTCTGGTCGTACGCCGAGAACCAACCCCGCGCCCGAATGGCGCAACAGCGCCGGTCCATCGCTGCCGGCGACGACCGCCCCGCCGCCGGTATCCTCGAGCTTGAGCGTATTCATCGGCGGAGTTCCGATAAAGCGCGCGGCGAACAGCGTGGAGGGGCGTTCATAAAGTTCGTGCGGCGCGCCGTTTTGCTCGATTTTACCGGCGCGCAGCAGCACCACCTGATCGGCCATGGTCATTGCCTCGGTCTGGTCGTGCGTCACATAGACCATGGTGATGCCGAGCTGTTGCTGCAGTGCGCGGATTTCGTGCCGCATTTCGGCGCGCAATTGCGCGTCGAGGTTGGAGAGCGGCTCGTCCATCAAGCAGACCGGCGCTTGCGAAATCAATGCCCGGCCGAGTGCGACGCGTTGTTGTTGCCCGCCCGAGAGCTGCGCCGGCCGCCGTTCCAAGAGCGCGTCGAGCCCGAGGAGGCCCGCTACTCGCTTGAGGCGCCGTTCGCGCTCCGTGCGCGGCACGCGGCGTACCTTCAATCCAAACAGAATATTCTCGGCAACGCTCAGATGCGGGAACAGTGCGTAGGACTGGAACACCATGGCGATGCCGCGACGGGCGGGCGGCAAATGAGTCACATCGCGACCGCCGATCATGATCCGCCCGGAACTTGCAGTCTCGAGGCCGGCAATCAGACGGAGCGTCGTCGATTTCCCGCAACCCGAAGGGCCCAGCAGCACGAGCAGCCGTCCTTCGGCCGCATCAAAGGATACGTTCTCCACCGCGGGCAGCGTGCCCCAGAAGCGGCTGACGCGCTCGAGAGAGATGGCGGACACCCAGGCCTCGGTCTTGTCGATGGGAGGGCGCTCAGGCGAGGGCGGGACCCTGGCACGCCCATGTTACGGGCGCGTGACGCGCATGATCAAGCGACTCCATGTCGTAGTATCCAGCCGAGGCTCCGCCCGCCCACAGGGGTACTGCACCGAAAAAACTGTCCGAGGGCCGGCGTTACTCTTTTGGGTGGCGCTCTAATTCAATCGGCTGGCCAATTAGCGATTGCGCCTGACCGATCTCTCAAGTATCGCTTAAATAGAGGGAAAACGACTTGCGTTCGGTCTTGCCCTTAGCATGGGGAAGCGGCGTCTCCGGTGAGGGGTCGGTGTTCGAATTCGGGGGCGGGGGATGGAGCGGCAACGAGTTGAGCATTTGGGACGGCGCCTTAAGGCGGGACTCATTGCTTCGCTAATCGCGCTTTCCGCCATCGCCGCGGGCAACGCGCTCGCTCAGGCGCCCGATGCAGGCGGACTCGGCCCGGCGAGCCTGCGTCCGCTGCCGACGCCCACGCCGCCGGGTGGATTCGACTTCAGCATCGAGTCGACGCGACCGTCACCGGTGCCGCGCGCGGTCGAGGAGCTGCGCTTCGAGTTGCGTGGGATCACGATCGTCGGCGCCAAGGCGCTCACGGATGCCGAACTGCAAGCGATCTATAATCCCTATATCGGCAAGCAAATCGGGTTCAGCGATCTACTCAACATCGCCTCCGCGATCGAAGCGGCCTACCGCGACAAGGGCTATGCGATCGTGCGCGCCTACGTGCCGCCGCAGCGCGTGGGCAACGGCATCTTCACGATCAATGTGGTCGAAGGCTACGTGAACGCGATCGCGATCGACGGCGGCGACGCGGGTGTGCGCGATTTGGTGACCGCCTATACCGCGCCTATCACCGCCGCCCGGCCGCTCGAAATTGGGAGTGTCGAGCGCGGGCTGCTGCTGTCCAACGATCTTCCGGGCGTGCAGGCCTCGGCCCTGCTGCGTCCCTCGCCGGATCAACCCGGCGCCAGCGACATGGTGGTGACGGTCAATCAGACGCCGCTCACAGGCGGGCTCAACTTCGACAATCGCGGCTCACCCTTCACCGACCTTTGGACGATCGGCGGCGATGTGGAGTGGAACTCGCCCACGGGATCGGCCGACCAGTTTTACGGCAACGTGCAGATGGCGCCCGATCCGAGCGAGCGCATCGAAGGAACCGTCAGGTACCAGCATCCGCTCGGCACCAACGGGCTAACGGCGAGCGTCTACACGACCGTGTCTAATGGCGCGCCCGTCGGGGTCGCCAATGGAATCAGCGTCACGACCAACAGTATCGCGGTCGGCCCGCGCCTTAGCTACCCGATCATACGCTCGCGCAATGAAACCCTTAACATCGAGGGCGGCTGGACCTACCAGGATGCGACGGTAAACGCGGCGGGGATGCAGTTCAGTCACGATCACTGGAACGTGCTCGACGTGGGAGCCACATATTCCCAAAACGGGTTCTGGGAGGGCAATACCACGGGGGTGATCGATATCGCACAGGGCCTGCAGATTTTTGGCGCGACGGAAAATGATTCGCCCTCGCTCTCCCGCATCGGGGCACACACCGATTTCACCAAGATCACGTTCACGCTTAAGCGGGCGCAGTTACTGTGGGGGCCGATAAGTGCGTTCGTCTGGCTGCAGGGACAATGGTCACCTGTTCCGCTTGTGGTAGGCGAGCAGATTACTTTCGGGGGATATGAAATCGGGCGCGGTTATTGGCCGAGTGCTCTCAGCGGTGACAGCGGCGTCGGCGGCTCAGGCGAGTTGCGCTACGACCACCAGTTTACCGATTCCTTCATCCAGACGGTGCAGCCCTACATTTTCTTCGATACCGGCAAGATATGGAATCATATCGGCAATACGCCGAATCAAGCGGTCGCATCGACCGGTGTCGGTGTTCGCCTGTCGCTGCCGCTGAACATAACGGGGGATGTCGAATTTGCCTCGATGCTGCTGGGCGTTCCCGGCAGCAACAATGGCGAGCGCACAAACAGGGTGCTGGTGAGCGGTGCCATCCGATTTTGAATCCAATGCGCTAGTTACTACATTATTGGAATCCCCGTAATTTAGAATACACTACCCCTCCGAGAACCGCGTCGGCAGTCCGCCGCGGGCGCACCGGATTTTGCGACCGCAGGTGCGATGGCGAGCAGCGGGGGGCGGGGCGATGCAATAATCCCAACGTGACCGGGGAGTCATAAGCCCAAATGAAGTTCCACTGTTCAGGCACTTCTATCGGCGCAATAGAGGCCTCTCCGTGTAGCCGACCGCAGTGACGCCCGTCCTCGCGAACCCGCCGTCAACGTAACCATTCCGTAGTACCGCGCAGGCGACCCGAACTATTGGTGCTTTAGTTCGATTTAAAAGTAAATATTGTTGCGAGTGAACCCAAAAGGGCTGGATCGTCGCAACATCCCGACGAAAGGGTAATTCCTCTGCCCTAGCGGTGGTGCTGCTGCTTCAGTAATATCAATGCGGCGCCTAGCGAATAGTAGGCGGAGACCTTCGTGTGCGGGATTTGCTTGGTCTAATGTCTACTCTACAGGGCGTTGAATTGCTCAATACTCCAGGAGTGGTAGATGGCACGCCGCACTAGGAAATTGTGGCGCGATGGGTTGTTGGCGTCGACGGCGGTGTTGGCGAGTGGGGTTGTGTGTTTGGGGAGTGCGGAAGGTCAGGTTAGGGGATTAACGGTAGAGGCGGGTCAGGCGTCGGTATCGATGCCGTCTGGGACGAAGACGGTGATCACGCAGAGCACGTCGAAGGCGATTTTGAACTGGCAGAGTTTTTCGATTGCGGGTGGGACGAGCGTGCAGTTTGTGCAGCCGTCTTCGGGGTCGATTGCGCTGAACCGGGTGACGGGCGGAGGGGTGAGCAGCATCCAGGGCCAGTTGTTGGCGAACGGTCAGGTTTGGCTTGTGAACCCGAACGGGGTGTTTTTTGGGCCGGGATCGCAGGTTGACGTGGCGGGGTTGATTGCGACGACGGCGGACGTGAAGGACGGGGACTTTCTATCGGGGCATTACACATTTGGGACGGCGTCGCCGAATGCGAATGCGAGCGTGGTGAACGCGGGGCGGATCTCGGTTGCGTCTGGTGGGACGGCGGCGCTGGTGGGGGCCCGGGTCGACAATTCGGGACTGATTGAGGCGGACTTTGGGACGGTTGTATTGGCGGGCGGGAAGACGTTTGCGGTGGACTTTGCGGGCGACAAGCTGCTGTCGTTTGCGGTGACGGGTGCGGTGGATCAGGCGCCGGTGAATGGGGAAGGCGCGGCGGCGCTGGTGACGAACGAGGGGACGCTGCGGTCGAGCGGGGGGACGGTGCTGCTGACGGCGCGCGCGGCGAAGAACATCGTGGACAACGTGATCAACAGCACGGGGATCGTGGAGGCGAGGAGCGCGCGCTCGGTGAATGGGGAGATCGTCTTCGACGGCGGGGATGGGGGTGTATCGGTCTCCGGGAGTGTGGACGCGTCGGGGCGGGGTGCGGGGGAGACGGGCGGGAGTGTGCAGGTGCTGGGCGGGACGGTGTCGCTGTCGGGGACTGCGCGGATCGATGTGTCGGGGGATCAGGGCGGGGGAACGGTGCTGGTGGGGGGCAACTTCCACGGCAGCGGGCCGCAGGCGAATGCGCTGACGACGACGATTTCGGCGGGCGTGGTGATCGCGGCGGACGCGATCACGGCGGGGTCCGGCGGCCAGGTGGCGGTGTGGTCGGACCAGCAGACGGAGATGGACGGCACGATCACGGCGCGGGGCGGCGCGACGGGCGGCAACGGCGGCTTCATCGAGACCTCGAGCCGCGGCAATCTCGCGATCGGCTCCAGCGCGAGTGTCAACGCCGGCGCGCCCAACGGCACCCCCGGTACCTGGCTCCTCGATCCGTCCAATCTCACCATCGCCACCACCACCGGCGTCGATACGGTCGTCAACACCGTCATCACCGGCGCTCTCGCCAATCAAAATGTGCTGATCGATACCACCAATGACGGACAAAACGGAACCGGCGACATTGTCGTCAATGCGACTTTAACTTACTCGAGCGGACATTCCCTCTCGTTGGTCGCGGTCGGCAGCATTAACGTTGGCGCCTCCATTACCAACAGCGGTGGCGGGGCCATCAATCTGGTGGCGGGTTGGGATGGGGTCACCGGACTGACCAACACCGGTGGCGTCGTCTTCAACCCCGCCAATACCACAGTCCCCGGCACGCCCGGCTCCATCAATATTGCGGCGATCGAGGGCGGCACCCCCGGAACCACGTTCGGCAGCACGGCCACGGCAAGTGGCGGCGGAAACATCGTCATCACCGCACTGGTCGCCAGCACCAGCGGTGCCGTTACGTTGCTTGGGAACAATGTCACCGACAGTCAGGGGATCACAGCACATGGCGGACTGAATATTGAGGCGGTCAGCGGCGTATCCATAGCCGGATCCATCAGCGCCGGCGGGTTTATGGACGGGTCGGGCGGCTCGATCAACGGCGGCAATGTCTCGATCACCGCCAATGGCGACATCACGCTCGACAGCGGCAATGGCAGCGGCGTCAGTAACGCGATTGTCGCTAGCGGCGGTGCCGCTTCGGTGACATCGACGACCAACGCCGGAAGCGGCGGCTCGGTAACGATCATCAGCACGCAGGGTTCTCTGGTGATCGACGGTGCCATCACCACGCGCGGCGGCGACGTTACCCTCTCGGGCACCGGGATCGGTGGGAATGCCGGCAATGTCACGCTCTCCGGCACCAACATTTCGATCGCCCCCACCACCGGCGACAATTCGATCAATGCGCGCGGCGGCAGGAACAGCGTCGGCGGCAGTGCGGGCAACGCCGGGGCCGTCTCGCTAACCGCAACCTCTGGCTCGATCTCCATTGGCGTCAGTACCGGCGATCTCGCGGTCAACGACGAGGGCGGCGATGCGACGGTGAGCGGCAAGGGCGGCAACGCCGGGGGAGTTACCATTTCCGCCCCGGGATCGGTGACTATCGGCGCGAGCGCGGGCGATCCATCGATCGCCACGCGCGGCGGCCTGGCCAACACCGGCAACGGCGGCAACGGCGCTTCAATTACGATCACCGGTGGGAGCATCGTCATCGACGGCGCGGTCGTGAGCCTTGGCGGAGATGCGCTGTTGGGTACCTTCGGCGGCAGCGGCGGCACTGCCGGTCCAATCAGCTTGACCGCAACGACCGGGGACATCTCGATCGGGGTGAGCCAGGTCACCACCGTCAATTCGACGGGCACCGAAATTTCCTACATCAGCTTGATTGCTAGAGGCGGCGACACCGATGGAACCGCCGGCGGCGGCAGCGGTGCCGCGATAACCCTGAGCGCGCCCAACGGCTCGATCACCGCCGGCGCCAATATCACCGCGAATACAAGCAACGGCTCAATCACAAACAGTGGCACGGTGACCACGACCGACGGTGCCGCGGTGGATTCACGCGGCGGCAACGACGGTTCGAACGGTGCGGCTGGAGGTCAAGGGGGTGCCGCCGCTGCCATTTCGGTCAGTGCCGGCGGCGACGTGACGCTCGGTACGGTAAATGTGGATCAGAACGCGGCGCTCAACTCTCCCGTGATCGCCAATGGTGGCAGCGCGCAGGGCGGCGGGTCCGGCGGGACAGCCGGTATTGGCGGCAACGCCGCGCCGATCAGCATCAGCGGCGCGAACTTGACTCTTGCCAGCGTCTTCGCGCGCGGTGGGAGCTCCGCGACCGGCGCCGATACGGTCGGTGCTGGCGGGAACATAATATTGTCGACGACGGGCAGCTCGGGGACCGTGACGCTCGAGGCCCTGACGCCGCCCGCCAATCCGCAGACCCTACCGACCGCGACCGTTTCCGCACGCGCTGGGTTCGCGGCAAGCAATCCCGTCGTGGGCTCACTACAGCGGGGACCCGCCGGCAATGTCACGATCGACGGCGACGTGATTTCCGAGGGCGGGGCCGGGACCGTGCTCGGTCTTTCGGCGATCGGCACGCCTGGCGGCAGCATCAACGTCAGCGGAAGCATCACGTCGGGCAGTAGTCAGGAGGGCCTGCGCCTCTCGGCCACTTCGGGCGCGATTACCATCGCCGGCGATGTGAGTCTCGGTACCGGAGTATTGGACCTCTCGTTCCAAACGACGGGATCGATCACCGTGAACGGGATAGTCACAGCGGGTGGGCTGAACACCGGTAACGGAAACTACGCGATTTCATTCCTGAACGGCGGCACCATCGCCGACCCCAACTTCACCAATGGTGGTGGTGAAACGTTCTCGGGATTCTTCGATTTCCCGGCCGGCGTCACCTTGGGCGCTCTCACACTCGCGGGGGTCACGCTTATCGACGGCGAAACGGGCGGAGTGACACTCGGCACGGTCAATCAAGGCGACAACGTATTCGGAGTGATCGGCGACTCCCTGACCTTCAATGGCGCCTGGACTGGAACAGGTGAGCGATTCGTCTCACCGTTCTCCGAACTCACAATGGGTCTTGCGGGCGCCCTGGGTCAGTGGCAGCTCACGACCGCCGACCTCAACGCTCTGCAAGATGACGCACCATCGCAAGTGTACATCGGCCTCCCGTTCGGCACCGGATTTAGCTCGCCCTTCATTACTCCCACGCCGATGACGGCAAATTCCTTCACCTTCAACGCGCCATTGTTCCTGATCGCGAGCTCCATCACCATCAACGGAACCATCACTAAGAGCAGCGGTAGCCTCACATTGCTGGCGGTGAATGGCACGCTCGAGGCACTGAGTTCGGCCGGCCCGATAAGTGGCAGCGTCGATCTTGCCACCGGCACCGGACCGCTCGAGGTTGTCGCAAGCAGCGCGATCTTCGACGGCGTCGTCAACGGCCAGAGCGGCGACGCAGCCGCTGGTCAGACGATGCTGCTGAACACCGGGTTCAGTTTGCCGGTGGGTCAGGGTCCCTACACGGTTAACGGTTGTACCTTCGCTCCGGTCGTATGTACCTCCGGTCCAACGCCCACGCCCACACCGACCCCAACACCCACGCCGACCCCGACACCCACGCCGACCCCGACACCCACGCCGACCCCAACACCCGCGCCGACCCCAACACCCACGCCGACCCCAACACCCACGCCGACCCCAACACCAACACCGACACCAGCGCCTACACCTACACCCACACCGGCGCCAACCCCAACGCCGACGCCAACCCCAACGCCACCAAGTCAGGCGGTCACGGAGGGAGGCACTGCGGCCGCGGTCAGTTCCCTCATTAACACCACAACTAACAACAACACGACCAACCCCACCTCGCCCAACCAAAGCGGCAGCACAGCCGAGGCCCTCGGAGCCACGTTAACCATAATTCCGCCGCCCACCACCAACAGCGCCACGGGCGCCGTCGCGGCGACCACAGGGACAGGCAGTGGCGGAAGCTCTTCGGTTGCCGACGAAGCCGCAGGCTATGTTGTCGTGAGTTCCAATAGCGGCCCGGTGACCCAGCAGCAGCCGCAATCGCAGGGTAATTCCAGGCTCGTTTTCCCGAATTTCCCAAATCTTCACTTGGAGCAAAACTCGGGGTTAGGGGGTGGTACGAGCGGACGTGGCGAAATTCCAGATCCGCCGTCACTTTAGATGGGATTGACGGGAGCGCCGACCCCTGTGATCCCCATCACAGCCACAATCTCACGGCCTCAGCAAAGTCATTGCTCCCTACCTGCTTCGGCAGCAAAATAATGGCGTAGGCGGCGCTGACGACAGTAACGGGCGAACCCGCCGAATCACCGTCTTTAGTGTTGGAGTGCTGATCATGATTGCGCATGCGGTTTGGGTCCGGGCTGCGCTGCTGCTGGGGGTCGCGGGGGTGTTGGGTGTCTGGGCACCCGCCGCGTCGTACGCGGCGCCGACGCCGACCACCGCAGGCGAAGCATGCAAAGCCGTCGCGCGTCCGGGACCGCCTCCGCTTCCGACCATGCCACCACCGTTGGACATCTTCTGCGGTAGCGCCACGTCGCCGGTTGGGGCGGTGTGGATCGACGGGCTGCCGGGCGGCACAGTGGAGCAAGGGCCGGGACGTCAGGCGGCAATCGAGGAAGTGGCAAAGCGGACCCTCGAGGGCCAGAGCATCGCGCGGCGCATGAATTGCGGTCCCGCTCAGCCGCTGGGCGGCGATCCCGGCGTCTTGCTCTATTCCTGCACGCTCAAAGAGCAGGGCTGGCCGCAGATAGTGCTTCGGGTGGGCAGCGGCAACCTGCTGCTCCAGGCCGAGGGGTTGCCGTCGCTGCTCACCACCATGGGGCAGGCGATCGACCAGGCCGCGGGAAGGCCGGCGATCACCGGCGCGGCGGCGAAGGCGCTCGCCGATGAAGCTGCCAAACAGTCTGCAAGCGGCACGATCGATGCGGGCGCCGTCGCGAAGTACCAGGAGTACATGCGTCTCGGCCGGCTTTATAACAGTGTGCGCAATTACCCGGCCTCGGAAGATGCCTTCCGCAAGGCGCTGGATCTCCAGACCGGCGCTTTCGGCAAGGAGGGTCCGGGGGCGGGCGAGGTCGAGATCGAGCTGGCGCTGGCGGTGAGCCATCAGGGACGCTTTGCCGAAGCCGATGCTCTCTTCAAGCGCGCGGAGCCGGCGCTCAACCGCGCGGGCGGTCCCATGCTGGCGCGCCTCTATGCCTATCTCGCCATCGATTCCGAAAATCAGGGCAATTACCGCGACGCCATCGGCTATGCGCGGCAGGCGGCGGCCTTGCGGCGCGAACAGGTGGCGCCCAGCTCCGGTGTGCCCGCCGACATCACGGCCGCCGACCCGCACGTCGCCGCCAATGGCGAGCTCGTGCACAGCCTGCTGATCGAGAGCGACATCAACCGCAAGCTCGGTCATCTCGCCGATGCCGAGGCCGAGGTTGGCGAAGCGCTGCAGCTGATGGGGCAGGTGCGCGGGTTGCCGCTCTGGTGGCGCCCCGAGGCGATGATCATACTTGGCCAAGTCGAGGCGGACGACCACCGCGGAGGCATTGCCGAGACCAACTTGAAGCGCGGCGTCGATCTGGACCTGCGCTTCTTCGGCAAGGCGGCGCCCACCGCAACGGCATACATGGCGCTCGCGCGTTATTACTCGGACTCCGGCGCCGACCGGCAAGCGGTCGATACTTTCCGCCTCGCGTTGGAGATATTGCGTAACGACGACACGGCGCGCGCGCAGGTGAGTGCGGACGACATCGGACCATTTCTGAAATCGGCGTCCGTGCTCAGCACGCGCGACGCGGCTCAGCGCAAACGCCTCGGCGACGAGATGTTCGAGGCTGTTCAGCTCATGCGCTCGAGCGTCGCCGACCAGGCGGTCGCGAACGCCTCGGCGCGTCTCGCGGCTGGCAATCCCGAAGTCGCGAGCCTGATCCGAGATGAGCAGGAGGCGGAGCGTGCGCGAGATACGGCCCGGCTGCAGCTCGCGGTCGAGCAGGCAAAACCGCGCGAGGAACGCGGGCGCGTGATCGAGGAGGGACTGCAGAAGGACATCGACACCGCGACGGCCCGCGTTCAGACGTTGCAGGATCAACTCCGCCAGCGCTTTCCTGCCTATGCCAATTTTGCCGAGCCGACGCCGGTCGAGTTGCAGGCGCTGCAAGGCAAGCTCGATGCCGACGAGGCGCTGATCGTCTACGTGATCGGGCGTTCCGCCGGCTATGCGATGGTGGTGCGCCGCGACAAGGTGACCGCGCGTGCCCTCGACACGAATGCAGGGCAACTCGCGCAAGACGTGGCGCAGTTGCGCAAGGCCTTCCTGCCGCGACTGGGGGCGCTGCCGGAATTCGACTTGCGCGCGTCCTACGCCCTCTATCAAAAATTGATGGCGCCGCTCGAGAATGATCTCAACGGAGCGAAGCATCTGATCGTCGCGCCGGCAGGAGCATTGGCAAGCCTGCCGACGGGCCTGTTGGTGACGGCGCCTCCGGGGAGCAAATCGTACCAGGACGCGGCTTGGCTGCTGCGTCGAGTGGCGATAAGCGAAGTTCCCTCGGCGCGCGCCTTCCTGGAGTTGCGGCTCGCGCGGGCCGCCGCGAAGCCCGCGCCGCGGCCGTTCCTCGGTGTCGGGAATCCAAGCTTTACCGGACGCCCCGGCGAGGACGCGGCGTTGGTGAGCCTTGCTGCGAGCTGCCGCCTCGGCGCGCCGGTCCCGCAGGCGCTCATTCGCGCGTTGGCGCCACTGCCCGAAACGGCCGAAGAGGTGCGCCGCGTCGGTCAGCGCCTGGGAGCCGACCAAAATTCGCTGTTGCTGGGGGCGTCCGCGACAGAAGCCAATCTGCTCCGCCAGCCGCTCAATCAGTACAACGTACTCTATTTCGCAACGCACGGGTTGCTGCCGTCGGAGCTCAACTGCAATGGCGAACCAGGTCTCGCGCTCTCCCCCGGCAGCGGCCAAAGCACGAGTGACGACGGTCTCCTCGAGGCGAGCGAGATCGCGGGACTTCATCTCAATGCCGACCTGGTGGTCCTCTCGGCCTGCAACACGGCGGCGGGCGGCGATCCCGGCGGTGGAGAGGCGTTGCAAGGTCTTGCGGACGCGTTCTTCCATGCCGGTGCGCGGCGACTGTTGGTCAGCCATTGGGAGGTCTCGTCGACCGCCACCGTGCAACTCATGACTGGGGTCTTCGACCATGCAGGGGCCGGATCCAGCAATGGACTTGCGGAGTCGCTTCGGGAAGCGCAGCTTTCACTCGTGGGATCGCCTGCCACGGCGCACCCTTTCTATTGGGCGGCATTTACCGTAATGGGCGACGGCGGCCGCAGCGGGGCCGGGACGGTGGCAAGCAACTAGCGGGGGCCTTGGAGAGTGCGATGCGGCGAATGTTGGGAATCGCAGGAATTGCATTACTGGCCGCGGGTACAGCCCCCGCGCTCGCGGGGCAGCTCGTGGTCCTGGAAACGCGCGGAACAGACCTCAAGCAGGGCCAGACCATCGACGATACCAAGCCACTCACTCTGAAAGAGGGTGAGCAGGTGACCCTAGTCGCCGATGACGGGTCGGTGGTGACGCTCCGTGGGCCTTTCGACCAAACACCTTCCTCGAACGCCGGCGGCGGGGGTGCCGTATTGGCCCTCGACGCGCTCACGACCCGGACCTCGCAGCGCAATGTGGCGGGCGTCGTGCGCGACGCCGCGGTCGATGTTCACCTGCCGAGCCCGTGGCTCGTTGATGTGAGTCACCCGGGCGCCGGCTGCATTAAGGATGGAGAGCGTCCGGTGTTCTGGCGCGCGAGCGCCGATGGCGGGACGCTCACGATCATGCCGTCCGATCGTAGTTGGCGCGCCGAGGCACCGTGGCCCAAGGGCAGCTCGACCTTGCAGGCGCCTGATTATTTTCCCGTGCGCGACGGCCGCACCTACCTCGCGAGTTTTGGCGGCAATCCCGTCGCGGTGACCATCAATGTTCTTCCGCCGGCGCTCGGCAATGCACGGATGCAGGCCGCATGGATGATCGAAAAGGGCTGCGTCGCCCAGGCCGAAGCGCTGATCAAGACGGTACAGTGAGGCGGCGCTCGGCGCGTACGCTCGTTGGCGCCAATGCGCATCGGCTGGATTGAACTCAAACGCGCGCTCCTGCCGGTAGTCGTGGCAGTCGTGGCCGCGGCGGTCACAACCGTCGCCGTCGATTCCCTTCGGTTCTTGCAAAGTGCCGACCGCTTCGTGCGCGACGTGGAATTGTCGTGGCTGGCGCCGCGGCAGCCGCAGAGCACCGACATTGTCATCGTCGGAATCCAGGAATCGACGCTGGCTCAATTCAAGTATCGCTCGCCGGTCGACCGCCGCTTCCTCGCAAATCTCCTGCATACCCTCGATTCCTACAAGCCGCGCGTCATCGGCCTTGACGTGTTGTTCGACCAGCCGACCGAGCCGGACAAGGATGAGGAACTGAAGCAGGTGATGAGAAATCTCACCACGCCGCTGGTGGTGAGCTACGACGACATTCCCGAGGACGTGACTCCGCAGCAGAAGGCCTTTCTCGACGACTTCGTACCGCCGGACGATCGCGTGCTCGCCGACATCGGCACCGACCCGTTCGACGGCACGGTGCGTTGGATGGTCGCAGGCAAGCAAATCGGAGACGGCAGCTACATGCCGGGCTTTGCTCGCGGTGTGCTGGAGCGAATCGGCATCGAATCCTTTCCGGCAAAGGACCAGATTGCGTGGCGAGGCCGCGAGAGCGACAGCGTCGAGCCGTTCCGGGAATATCCGGCGCAAATGGTCGCGAAGTTGCCCGCGAAGTTCTTCACCGGGAAGATTGTCCTGATCGGCGCCGACCTAAGTCTCACCGATCGTCATCGCACGCCCTTTGCCGCGCTTTACGAGGGTAACCGCGGAATTCTGCCCGGCATCGTCATTCATGCCCACTCGGTCGATCAGGTGCTGAGCAGCCGACGCCCGCCCGGCATCGGAGCGTTCGGCGATTTCCTCCTGGCGATCACGCTGGCGGCGCTGGGTGCGGCGCTCGGCATCACCAAGATCGAAATTCACTGGCGCACCGCCCTTGGTCTTGTCCTCGCCGCGTCTTGGTGGGCGGCCGGGGGCGCGATCTACCATTTTTTCGGGGTAATGGTTGGGCTCGTGACACCAAGCCTTTCGCTGGCGATCGCCATGTGGGGTACGGAGGCGCTCACCGGGCGCGAAGCGCGGCAACAAAGGGAATTCATCCAAGGTGTATTCTCGCGCTACGTCTCGCCGAAGGTCGTCAACGAGCTGATGCGCGATCCCGCGAAACTCTCGCTCGGCGGCGAGCGACGCGTCGTGAGCCTGTTGTTCACCGACGTGGCCAGCTTCACGACCATGTCGGAGGCGATCGATTCGCATCAGCTCGTCTTGATTCTCAATCAATACTTCGACGGCGTCTGCGAGGTGATCCGCAGACACGACGGCACCTTCGCCAAGTTCATCGGCGACGCCGTTTTCGCGTTTTTCAACGCTCCGACCGAACAGGCCGATCACGCCGAGCGGGCGGTGTTGTGCGCGCTCGACATCGATCGGTTCGCGGAGAAGTTTCGCGCCGAGCAGAATGCCAATGGCGTGCCGTTCGGCGTTACCCGCATCGGTATCCATACCGGCCCCGCGATGATCGGCAATTTCGGAGCGGAAACCAACGTGGACTACACCGCGCTCGGCGATTCCGTGAACACGGCGGCGCGGCTCGAGGGCCTCAACAAGTTCTTCGGAACGCACATTTGCGTGAGCCAGGCCGCGCGCGAGGCGTCTCCAGGCGTGCCTTTCCGGCCGCTCGGTCTGGTGGTCGTCAAGGGCAAGACAACGGCGCTCGGCGTTTATGAGCCGCTGACCGAGGAGCGCGACCGCACGGATTACATCGCGCGCTATCGCGAGGCCTATCGGCATTTGGAAGCCGGCGCCCAGGACGCGGACGAGCTCTTCGAGGCGCTCGCCGTGGAAAATCCCTATGACGGCGCGGTTCAAGCGCACTTGGATCGTCTGCGCGCGGGAACGCGCAGCGTCGAAATCGCGATGACGGAGAAGTAGGCCGCTTCGTCGCTATTGCTGCGCCGGCCAGAAATCGTCGCCGTTTCGCCGTTCCTGCTGGCGGAATGCCCGGATTTGTTCGGGAGTGATGGTCCCGGTGTGGGCGGTGTCGATCTTGTCGAAGCGGCTGCGCAACATCTGATTGAGTTGATCCGGACTCAGACTTTGCAGCCGATCGAGACGCGTCTTCGTCTGCATCAATCGCTGGCGTTGTTCGTCGGTCAGATCAGCGCGCGCCAGACGCTGGTCCACCCTCGCCATCATGTGGTGCATCTGCTCGATCTGCGCCGCCTTGAATTGCTCGAATGTCATGGGTCCGCTCGGCCCGTGCGTTCCCTGGGCAAACGCCGAGGCGGCGAGAATCAGGATTACGGTGGCGGCAAGGGCGGTGGCGGACAGGTAATCGCGCAATCGAATCACGGGGCAACCTCTCGCAGGAAGATGTCTCTGCGTTATAGGCACCGCCGACGCGCTACGTCCCCATGTTACTTCGGCCCTCGCCCTAGCTCCCGGCGTATCTCGGCCGCAGTTGCGAGCGTGCCGCCGACCTGCTCGATTGCTTGCCGCGCGCGCTCAACCCAGTCGAGATTGCCGTGCTCGCTGCCGTGCGGAGCGTCTTCGAGCCCGACGCGCACATGCCCACCCGCTGCAATCGCGTCGGGGATCAACGGCAGGATATCGACGCCGAGCCCGCCGATCATCCACGGCGCGAGTGGTGCTTCGCGCTCAAGCAGTCTAACGAGACCAGGCAGTGCCCATGACTGCGGCGGAAAACCGAAGGTGAAGAGGTCGGAGAACATGAGTCGGTAGATCGGTTGCGGAGTGTCCGCATAGCGACGGTGAAGCGCGGCGCCGAGACGCACGAAACCAGGTTCATAGCATGCATAGGCCGGGTGAAGGCGGTGGCGCTCCGCGAGCACAAGTCCGTGCCGCACGTGGCTTTCCGGGTTAAGGTAAACAAATCCTTCCCGATCTGCCGAAATGCCGGCGCTGAGCGTCAGGTTAACAGAACCTGGATCGACCACCGCCCACTCGATGAGCCCGCGCCGCGCGAGAGCTTCGACTGCCGCGAACCGCTCTAAGGGTGTGCCGGCGCCCGGCCTATCCGCGGAGCCTGCAAACGGTATCGTCGGGTACACCACCGCGTCGACCGCCGCGCGGATGCCTTCGATGATCGCGGCATAGAGGTCGGGATCGTCTCTCTGGCGGCCGCTCGCCGCATCATAGGCGTGAACGTGAATGATCGCCGCTCCTGCGCGCGCGCAGGCGATCCCTTCCGCGACGATCTCCTCGACAGTGATCGGTATGCGCGGTTGTATCGCCCGCGTCCAGGGGCCGTTGAGCGCCACTTCAAGCCATACTTTTTGTTCCGTCATCGGTCTCCCCGGGATTCACGTGAAGGTAAGCAATAACGCGCTAGCCTCGACAGTTCGGCTACGCCTGCGTGTCGGGCTGCGGACGCGCCGAACCTGGGATTGATCGAGGCATGCGACGCATCCTCACCATCGACGGTGGCGGCATCAAGGGCGTATTTCCCGCCGCCTTTCTGACGACGCTGGAGCAGCGGCTCGCTTGCCCGGTCGCGGATTATTTCGATTTGATCGCCGGCACGTCCACCGGCGGAATCATCGCGATCGGCCTTGGTCTCGGACTCGGCGCCGAAGAGGTACTGGCGCTCTACAAGGATCATGGCGAGCGTATCTTTCCGCGGCGGCGCCTGCTGCGGCTGCTGAGCCTGGTTCGGGCGAAATACGATTACCAACCGCTGCGCGAGGCCTTGGTGACGGCTTTCGGCGACCGGCGACTGGGTGAAAGCCGCAATCGATTGTTGATCCCCTCGCTCAATCTCGCCGCGGAGCGAGTCCACATCTACAAGACCTCGCATCATGCGAAGCTCGTGCACGACTACAAACTGCCGGCGGTCGAAGTCGCGCTCGCCACGGTGGCGGCGCCCACCTACTTCCCGATCCATCTTTCACCCGAGGGTCTGCCCTACATCGACGGCAGCCTTTGGGCGCGCAATCCCATGGCGCTTGCCATCGTCGAGGCGATCGGCGTGCTCGGTTGGGAGCGCGAACAAATCCAAGTGCTGAGTCTCGGCTGTACCTCCGAGCACCTGAACGTCTCCTGGGAAAAGCGCATTTCGCTCGGCGCCTCCTACTGGGGAACGCGCATTGCCGACGTCTTCATGAAGGCGCAGTCCTCGTCGGCGATCGCGACCGCGCACGCGCTGGTCGGCGCTCGCAACGTCGTCCGCATCAGTCCCGATACCGGCGGGCGTCATTTCGCGCTCGACGGCGTGCAAAACATTCCGGTCCTGGAGGCGCTGGGGCGCGCCGAGGCGGACCTGCGCTTCGATGATCTCCATGCGATGTTCTTCCAAGACAAGTCCGCACCCTTCGGCCCCGCGCACCGTCTTGAGGATTGGGATGCAGCAGTCGCGGCCGCCACGGCGCGGCCCACCCCTCGCCCACCGCTCCGCTTGGTTGCCGCCGCCTGAAGGTCCGCCTGCTAAATCCTTGACACTTTTGGCCGTGCCGGCAAAGTCTCTGCCTCGCTCTTCTGGCGCCAAACGCGCCACAATCAGAGAAAACAAGGGGAGAGAAAGCGATGACACGTTGGGTGCTGGCGGCGGCCCTTGGGGTGGCCGCGCTCTGGAGCTTCGCGAATTCGGTATCCGCGGCGACGTTTCGGTGGGCCAATGACGCCGATTCCAATTCGATGGATCCCTATGCGC
Organism: Allostellaceae bacterium; assembly: GCA_035517495.1. Classification (GTDB taxonomy): domain Bacteria; phylum Pseudomonadota; class Alphaproteobacteria; order ATCC43930; family CGMCC-115725; genus DASZHJ01. The sequence goes on from DATIYT010000103.1 coordinate 206,370, forward strand.
GGCAGGAAACTTTTCTGCTCTCCTTCGACAGCAACATCTATGAGCCGCTGGTGCGGCGGGACAAAGATCTGAAGCTCGAGCCGGCGCTCGCGCTCTCGTGGTCGCAGACCGAGCAGACGGTGTGGCGATTCAAGCTGCGCCAGGGCGTCAAGTTCCAGGACGGCACGCCCTTCAGCGCCGATGACGTGCTGTTTTCCTTCGAGCGCGTGCGGGACACCGGCTCCAACCTGAAGAGCGTCGTGGCGACGGTGAAGGAAGTGCGCAAAGTCGACGATTTTACCATCGACTTCGTCACCAACGGCCCCGATCCCATTCTGCCCGACGAGTTCACGGTCTGGGGCATGATGAGCAAATCGTGGTGCGAGAAGAACAACGCCGCGCGCCCAGCGGATCTCACAAAGAACGAGGAGAGCTACGCCACCAATCACGCCAACGGCACCGGCCCATTCATCCTGAAGGCGCGCGAGCCCGACGTGAAGACCGAGCTCGTGAACAATCCGGACTGGTGGGATAAGCCGCTGCACAACCTGACCGACGTGATTTTCGAACGGGTCGCCACTCCTTCCACCCGGGTTGCGGCGCTGCTCTCGGGCGATCTCGACATGATCTACACGGTGCCGCCACAGGACACCGACCGCATCGCCAATGCCAAGGGCTTCCGCATCATCCAGGGGCCGGAGCTGCGCACCATTTACCTGGGCTTCGACCAATCGCGGCCGGAGCTGACGGAGTCCAATGTAAAGGGCAAGAATCCCTTCAAGGACCAGCGCGTGCGCCAAGCCTTCTATCAGGCGATCGACGAGGACGCGATCAAGACCAAGGTGATGCGTGGATATGCGACGCCGACCGCGCTCATGGTGGGCGCGGGGATCAGCGGCTTCAGCGAGGAGCTGAACAAACGGTTCCCCTACGATCCCGAGGCCGCGAAGAAATTGCTGGCGGATGCGGGATATCCCAACGGATTCGAGGTCGGCCTCGATTGTCCGAACGACCGCTATATCAATGACGAGCAGATCTGCAACGCGGTCATCGCGATGCTGGCGCGGGTCGGCGTAACCGTGAAGCCGATCATCCAACCGCGCATCAAATTCTTCGCCAAGGTGCTGGCGCCCAGCTTCAACACCAGCTTTTACCTCCTCGGCTGGACGCCCGCCACCTACGATGCGCACAACATGCTGATCAACCTGGTGCACAGTCGGGACGCCAAGACGCACGCCGGAGACAACAATCTGGGCGGATACTCGAACCCGGCGATAGACCAGCTCATCGAGCAGATCCAAGTCGAGACCGACGCCAAGAGGCGGCTCGAGGAAATGCATTCGGCGCTCAAGATGGTGAAAGACGATTTCGCCTACATCCCGCTGCATCAGCAGGTGCTGGTCTGGGCCGCCAAGTCCAACATTGAGCTGGTGCAACCCGCCGACGACTATTTCCCGCTGCGCTACGTCAACGTGAAATAGCGGGCTAGATCGGGTGCGCCTTGCGCCCGCCGCGTTCGATCGAGGCCGGGGTCGACTCCGTCACGATCAGGCGCTGCGCCAGCGCAAGGCAGCGCTTGGCGAGCTCGGCGGCGCCACCAGCAAGTTGCGCCGAGTGCCGCACGATCTCGACGTTGCGCTCCATGTCCTCGTGACTCCAGCCACGAGAATGCGCGACATAGGGAAATTGCGGGAATAGGAATCCAAGCTCGGCAAAGAATCCCAGCATCTGTCCCGCGACCGCTTGTATGTTGTCCTGGCCGCCGACGATGATGAAACCCGCGACCTTGTTGCGTATCAGTACCTGGTTCCGCGTGGTGATCGCGTTTTGAACGCAGTTGAGGCGCTCGGCCATCTTGAAATAGAGCGATGAGGCGGCACCCCACCGGATCGGCGTCGCGACGATGACCGCGTCGGCCCAATGCACGAGGGCCTCATAGACACGGTCCAGCTGATCTTCGGCGTCCATCTGGGTGATGGAGCACGGCCAGGTGCAGGCGAGCGCGGCCTTGGAGTAGTAGCCCTCGCAGGCTCGGAACTTGAGCTCGTTGAGCCGGATGAGCTGGGTGTCGGCGCCGGCGGTGCGCGCGGCCTCGAGCGCATGGTCGAGCAGATGATCGGAACCTGAAAAGCGCGGATGCTCGCCATCCATTGCGGTCGTTGAAATTCCGGCAAGACGCAGCGGTCCTGGCGCTCGCGGCTCCTTGCGCGCGAGCGGATGCGGCGAATGCGGCAGTCGGTTGCGCTTGCTGGCTCCGGCGAGATCGACCAGGACACGCCCGGCCTCGACCTTGACCGGATACGAGGGAACCCGATCCTCCTCGAAGCCTGGCTCGCCCTTGCCTGTGAATCGCTCGAATTTCCAGTGGTGCCACGGACAGACCACATAGTCGCCGTCGAGATGGCCCTCGCTCAGCGGGCCGCCCGCGTGGTTGCAGCCGTTTGAGATCGCGCCGAACTTGCCGGCATTCCAGGAAAGCGCGATCGGCGTATGACGCGCCATCACGCGACGTAGCGGCGCTCCCGCAAGCTCTTCCACCGCGCCCAGATCGACCCAATCCTCGGCCATGCGTCTATTCGAACCACTTGTCGGAGATGCGCTCGTACTCCCGCGTTTCGATGCGATCAGAACTCCGCGCTTTCGATCACCATGGGCTCGTTGCGGGCGGCGGTCAGCCACTCCTGCAGCGCAGGCATCGACCAAACCGCATCGCTGTAAGCCTGGAGCTCGGGGTTGAGCTCGACCTTATAGGTGCGAAAGCGGCTCACCACCGGCGCATACATCGCGTCGGCAACCGTGAAGTGCCCAAACAAGAAATCTCCGCCCTTGCCGAAGCGCTCGCGGCAGTCATGCCAAATCGCGGCGATGCGGTTGATTTCCGACTGCACGTCCGGGGTGGCCGCGCGATTAGGGAAGCTCGATCGCATGTTCATGGGGAAATGCGTGCGCAGCGCGCGGAAGCCCGAGTGCATCTCGGCGCTGACCGCACGCGCGACGGCGCGCGCATTGGTGTCCTTGGGCCAAAGGTTTGCATTCGGGAACAACTCGGCCAGGTATTCGCCAACTGCGAGCGACTCCCAGACCACGAGGGTTCCATGCCTAAGCGCCGGCACGGTGCCCGAAGGTGAATGACGCAGGACCTCGGCGCGGGTGGTGGGCTGGCTCAGGGGAATCAACATCTCTTCAAAGGGGGCGCCGGTCGCCTTCATGGCAAGCCATCCCCGCAGCGACCAGGACGAGTAATTCTTGTTGCCGATATAGAGCGTGAATGCCGCCATAATGCCCCCGAGCAGCCTGTGACAGTTCCACCCACTTTGGCGGGATTGCGCGCCACCCGCAACCAAGACCGCGGTGACCTTGCTATGCCTTTGCAACGCGAGACAAAACCCCGCATTCTCCCGACCCTGATACCGGCCCTTCGAGGAGTTTCCCCTTGCCCTTCGCCTTGATCGACGCGGCCGCCGCTCCGGCGGTTCCCTTGACCCTCGTCACCCCCGAGACGGTTGCCAGCACGTTGAGCACCTTGCCCGAAGCTCAGCGCCAGTGGGCGGGCGCCAACGGCTTTCGCGCCGAGGCGGGGAGCCTCATGGTGCTGCCGGGTTCGACAGGGGCGATTGCAGGGGTACTGGTGGGCTGGAACCCCTCCGAGCCGATCTGGGCGGTGGGTGGGCTCTCGGAGGCGCTGCCCGCTGGGTCATACGCGCTTGCGACGGCGCTCCCACGTGATCCCGCGAGCCGCGTGGCGCTGGGATGGGCGATGGGGGCCTATGCCTTTGCCCGCTACAAGCGCCGCTCCCGCGCCTCCGCGGAGTTGGTTTGGCCCGCTGAAACCGATCGCGCCGAGGTTGAAAGACTGGCGCGCGGGATTTGCCTTGCGCGCGATCTCATCAATACCCCGGCCGAGGAGATGGGCCCGGCGGAGCTGGCGGGTGCTGCTGAAACAATCGCGCGCGAGCGCGGTGCAAGCTGCAAGGTGCTGGTGGGGGACGCGCTGTTGCAGAACAACTACCCGATGATCCATGCGGTGGGGCGCGGCAGCGCCCGGGCCCCTCGGCTCATCGACCTGACCTGGGGCGATCCGGCCGCGCCCAAGGTGACCTTGGTAGGGAAGGGGGTCTGCTTCGACAGCGGCGGGCTCGACCTCAAGACCGCGCAGGGCATGCGCATGATGAAGAAGGACATGGGCGGTGCCGCCACCCTGCTCGGGCTCGCGAGCGTCATCATGGAGGCGGGGCTTCCCGTGCGCCTTCGGCTGCTGATCCCTGCCGTCGAGAATTTCGTCTCCGGAACCTCGTTTCGTCCGCTCGACGTGATTCGCACCCGCAAGGGTCTCACGGTCGAGGTTGGCAACACGGATGCCGAGGGGCGCCTCATTCTCTGCGACGCGCTCGCCGAGGCAGACAGCGAGCAGCCGGCGCTGCTGATCGATGCCGCCACCTTGACCGGCGCCGCGCGCGTGGCGCTGGGCCCGGATCTGCCGGCGCTGTTCACCCATGACGACGGCCTCGCCGCAGCGCTCTTGGCCGCGGGCAGCGCGGAGAGCGATCCGTTCTGGCGCATGCCGCTCTGGAGACCTTATCGCAAGCTTCTCGAGAGCAAAGTCGCCGACCTCAACAATGTCTCCGAGAGTGGATTTGCCGGTGCGGTGGTGGCCGCGCTCTACCTCGCCGATTTCGTGGCCCCCACGACGCCCTGGGCGCATATCGACACCTACGCTTGGAACGCGGCGACCCGTCCGGGCCGCCCAGAGGGCGGCGAGGCGCTGGGATTGCGTGCGCTCTACGCGGCGATCAAGGCGAAATTCGCGCCTGTTCGATGAGGCGAGCGTGACGATCCTAATCCTCGGCCTCGTCGTTTTCCTGGGCGGCCATGCCTTCACGATGATGCGCGGCTCCCGCGCCGCGCTGGTCTCCAGGCTGGGCGAGCGGGCCTACAAGGGTCTTTACTCCCTGATCGCGCTGCTCGGGCTGGTCTTGCTCGTCTATGGCTACGGACAATACCGATCGGGCGGAATGATCCCGGTTTGGAGTCCACCGGATTGGACTAAGCACATCACGTTCGTGCTGATGCTATTCGCGCTCGTCCTCCTGCCCGCGGCCTACATCCCCTCGCACATCAAGGCTCGCGTGAAACATCCCATGATCACGGCGGTCAAGACCTGGGCCTTCGCCCATCTCCTGGTGCGCGGCGATCTGGGATCGATGCTGCTGTTCGGCGCCTTCCTGATCTGGGGCGTCACCGGGCGCATCTCAATGAAGCAGCGCGGTGGGCCCGATCCAGTGGTTCCCGTCGGTTGGATCAACGACATCATTGTGGTCGCGATCGGGCTTGGGCTCTATGCGGGAGTGCTGCTGTGGTTCCATCCCTCGGTGATTGGTGTGCCGCTCGTACCTCGGTAGTGCGCACCTTGGTCTTTTGCCGGCTACGTTGACCGATTCACTGAGAGGCGGTGCGAATAAATTGACTCTGATAAGCGGCGCCGCTCAATACTGCCGCGTGTGGTCGACCACGTTGATGAGCGGCTTGCCGGCGGCGACTCGATTCAAGTTCTCGACGATCGAGAGCGCCGCCGTAGGCGCGTTGGTTGCAGCCGCCACATGCGGGGTCATGATGACCTGCGGATGGCGCCAGAACGGATGTGTCGGCGGCAGCGGCTCCTCCCGGAAGACGTCGAGCACGGCGGCCGAGAGATGACCTGAGTCGAGCGCCGCGATCAGGTCGTCTTCGACCAGATGCCGCCCGCGTCCCACGTTGATGATAGCGCCGCCCTTGGGCATTGCGGCAAAGAGTTGCGCGTTGAGCACGCCCTCGGTCTCCCGCGTTAGCGGCAGCAGGCAAATTAGAATCTCGCTGCGCCGAGCCAGCGCCAGCAGACCCTCGGGTCCGTGAAAACTTTCGATGCCGGGGAGGCGCTTCTCGCTACGGCTCCAGCCCGCGACCTGAAATCCCAGCACTGCGAGCTTGCGCGCGGCATCGCCGCCGAGCTCGCCCAAGCCCAGCACGCCGACTCGGCGCTCGGCCGCATTGGGCTGTCGATGCTCGCGCCAGACTTGCTCCCGCTGTTGCACCCGATAAAGCGGCTCCCGGCGATGGAGGCGCAGCACCTGCGACAACACGTATTCGCTCATCGCCTCGGTCATATAGGAATCGACAAGGCGCACGATCGGCACATGACGCGGCAAAGTGGGATCGAGGAAGAGGTGATCGACGCCGGCACCCAGAGAGCAAATCATCTTGAGATTGGGAAGGCCCGAGAGCATGCCCGGCTTCGGCCGCCACACCAGCGCCGCCTCGATCTCGCGCGGGTCACCTGTTTCAGGCCAGACGCGCATCTCGACGTGGGGCAGATGCTTCGACAGTTCCGTGCGCCACTGCGCCGAGGAGTCCATCGTTGAGTAGAACAAAATGGCCATGCGTAATCCAATTTCAACCACAGAGGTACGGAGGACACGGAAGGATACAATATCAGCCTCCGCGACAACGCAACGGCGGTCTCAGCAATCTCTGTGACCTCGGTGCCGCCACGATGAAAATCATTATCCACGCGCTTCACCTTGACCGCGGTCCCATAAGCGACGATCTCGGTGATGCCCTGGGCTATTTCGCCGGAATCGAACCGCTTCATCACCACCGCATCGGCGCCACGCTCGGTCGCTTCGCCAACCATGCGGTCGATCGCATGCTGGCGCGCCTCCTGGAGCATCGCCGTGTATTGCGTGATCTCGCCGCCGACGATGGTCTTGAGCCCGGCCGCGATATTGCCGACGATTCCGCGTGAGCGCACGGAGATGCCGAACACCTCGCCCAAGGTCTCCGAGACTTCGTGACCGGCGATCCGCTCGGTCGTGGCAATCAGCATAGCCATAGCTTCCCCCTCTCTTGTGGCGCCGGTGCGGCGCGCGGCAAGCCTAGCGAGCTCAGCAGGTCAGCCGCAAGGACGCCTCTATGAAAGGAGGCTCAATTGATTTGCTGCCCAGGTGCAGCCCACCCAAATGACGACACCCACTGCCATCGACCCATGACGCGCTTACTCCTTCACCACGCCGCCTTCGACCGCCTTGATTTCGAACGCCGCCGCCATGAGAGCGAGGGTGTAGGGATGCTGGGGACGATCGAAGATCTGCGCGGCGTCACCCGCCTCCACGGCGACGCCGTCCTTCATCACCAGCACCTGACTTGCGAGCGCTCGCACCACGCGGAGGTCGTGACTGATAAAGAGGTAGGTGAGGCCGTGCTCAGCCTGAAGCTGGCGCAGCAGATCGACGATCTGAGCTTGAACCGACATGTCGAGCGCGGAGGTAGGTTCATCCAGTACCAGCAGCTTCGGCCGAAGCACGAGGGCGCGCGCGATAGCGATGCGCTGGCGCTGTCCGCCCGAGAATTCGTGCGGATAGCGGTCGATCGCGTCGGTATCGATTCCGACAACGCCGAGCGCCTCCTCGATCAGTTGGCGCCGCGCCTCGTGCGAATCGCCGATGCGATGCACCCTGAGACCTTCGCCCACGATCTCGCCGATCGAAAGCCGCGGCGAGAGGCTGGAGAACGGATCCTGAAACACGATCTGCAATTCGCGGCGGAGCGGTCGCATGTCGCGGGGCGAGAGCGCATCAATGCGGCGACCCTCATAGAGGATCCGGCCCTCGCTCTTGAGTAGCCGCAGGAGGCCGAGGCCAAGCGTGGTCTTGCCCGAGCCCGATTCGCCGACGACGCCCAGGGTCTCGCCCCCGCGGAGGCTCAGGTCGATGCCGTCAACCGCCTTCACCTGACCCGTGACCCGGCGCAGCACGCCGCTACGGATCGGAAACCAGACCTTGAAGCCTTCGGCCGCCATAAGCGGCGGAGAGGGAGGGTTGCGCCGCACCGGGTCGCCCTTCGGCGCCGCGCTCAGGAGATGGCGTGTATAGGGATGCCGTGGTTGCTGAAACACTTCTGCCGTCGTGCCCATTTCGACGATCTCGCCCTTGGTCATTACCGCGACGCGATCGGCGACCCGATGCACGATGGTGAGATCGTGGGTGATCAGCAGCAGCGCCATGCCGAGGCGACGCTGCAAGTCTTGCAGGAGTTTCAGGATTTGCGCCTGGATGGTCACGTCGAGCGCGGTGGTGGGTTCGTCGGCGATCAAAATGTCGGGCTCGTTGGCGAGCGCCATGGCGATCATCACGCGCTGGCGCTGTCCGCCCGAAAGCTGATGCGGAAACGAGGCGAGCCTGCTCTCGGCGTCGGCAAGGCCCACTAACCGCAGCAATTCCAAAACGCGCGCATGGGCCGGTGGCCCGTGCATGGCCTTATGCAGATAGAGCGCCTCCGCCACCTGCTTCTCGACGGTGTGCAACGGGTTGAGGGAGCTCATGGGCTCCTGGAACACCATGGCGATGCGATTGCCGCGGATGCGCCGCAGCACCTCGGGCGAGGCGCCCACGAGCTGTTCACCATCGAAAAACACGCGGCTCTCGGGTCCGTGGCGCGCCAGCGGATAGGGCAGAAGCTGCAGGATTGAAAGCGCTGTCACCGACTTTCCCGAGCCGCTCTCTCCCACCAGCGCCATGGTCTCGCCCCGACCCAGGTCGAAAGAGACGCCGCGCACCGCCTCAACGCGATGTCCCGGCACCTCGAAGGTGACCGAGAGATCGCGCACGGAGAGGAGGGAGGGCATTCGTTCTCAGTTCTCGGTAGTCAGTTCTCAGTTGTCAGTTCTCAAGGTTCGGCCTGGCGCGTCGAATGAGGGAACCAAGCATTTTCTTGAACTCCTCGATTTCACCGGCTACTCGATCGTGAAGAACAAACGCTACCATCCGCAGGTCGCGAGCCAACAGCAAGAGGTATTCGAGCTGACGACCGAAAACCGATGACTTCCTCACACACTCTTCCTCGGATCGAATGCGTCGCGCACGGCTTCGCCGATGAAGACCAGCAGGCTCAGCATCAGCGCCAGGGTGACGAAAGCAGTGATGGCGAGCCAGGGTGCGTTCAGGTTGTTCTTGCCTTGCTCCAGCAGCTCGCCGAGCGACGGCGATCCCACCGGCAAGCCGAAGCCCAGGAAGTCGAGCGCGGTCAGCGTGGTGACGCTTCCGCTCAGCAAAAATGGCGCGAAGGTGAAGGTCGCGACCATGGCATTGGGCATCACGTGACGCAAAATGATCACCCAATTCGAAACACCGAGCGCGCGCGCCGCGCGCACATAGTCGAAGTTGCGCGCGCGCAACACTTCGGCACGTACCAGGTCCACGAGACTCATCCACGAGAACAACAGCATTAGACCCAGGAGCCACCAGAAATTCGGCTGCACGATCGCCGACAGGATGATCAGCAGGTAGAGAACCGGAAGATTCGACCAAATCTCGATGAAGCGCTGAAACAACAGATCGGTGACGCCGCCGAAATAACCTTGGGTCGCTCCAGCGGCAATCCCGATCAACGACGACAGGACGGTCAGCACCAGCGCGAACAACACCGAGATGCGAAAGCCGTAGAGCAAGCGTGCCACCACGTCGCGCCCCTCGTCGTCGGTACCGAGCCAATCCTGCGCCGAGGGAGGCGACGGTGCGGGTCCCGTGAGGTCGTGGTTGATGGTGCTGTAGCTGAAGGGGATCAGCGGAAAGATCATCCAGCCCCTGGACTCGATCTCCTTGCGGACAGTGGGGTCGCGATAGTCCGCTTCAGTCGGGAAAAATCCACCGAACGTGGTTTCCGGATAGCTCTCGAAGACGGGGACATAGAACGCGCCGTCGTAGCGGATCAACAACGGCCGGTCGTTGGCGATCAGCTCCGAGAACAGGCTCACGCCAAAAATCGCGAGAAAAATCCAAAGCGACCAGTAGCCGCGACGATTGCCGCGGAAGATCGCGAGCCTGCGTTCAGTGAGCGGCGTAACGCGGACGCCCAGGATGCGGGCGGGCGTTGCGGGCGCCAGCGTCCCGGCGCTCATCAGCCCCGTGCCTCGAAATCGATCCGCGGGTCGACCATGGTGAAGCTGATGTCGCGGATCAAGGTCACGACCAGCCCGATCAGAGTGAACACGTAGAGCGTCGCGAACATGATCGGATAATCGCGATTGATCGCGGCCTCGTATCCCAGGAGCCCCAACCCGTCGAGCGAGAAGATGACCTCGATCAAGAGCGCGCCCGTGAACAGAATGCCGATCAATGCAGCCGGGAAATTGGCGATCACCAGCAGCATCGCGTTTCGGAAGACGTGGCCATAGAGCACGCGCCGCTCGCTCAGTCCCTTGGCCCGCGCCGTCACCACGTATTGCTTGTTGATTTCCTCGAGGAAGGAATTCTTGGTGAGCATGGTGAGGCCGGCAAAGCTGCCGACAACCAATGCCGTTACCGGCAGCGTGATGTGCCAGAAATAGTCGAGAATGCGATGCGGCCAATCGAAGCTCGCCCAGTCGTCGGAGATGAGGCCGCGCAACGGGAACCAACTGAAATACGTGCCGCCTGCGAACAGCACCACCAGCATCACCGCGAACAGGAAGCTCGGGATTGAATATCCCACGATGATGACAAAGCTGGTCCAGACGTCGAAGCGCGTTCCGTCCTTCACGGCCTTGCGGATGCCGAGCGGTATCGAGATCGCGTAGCCGATCAGCGTGGTCCAGACCCCGAGCGAAATCGAGATCGGGAGCCTTTCTGCGATGAGCTGCACCACCGGCCGGTCATGAGTGTAGCTGCGGCCGAAGTTGAAAGTGAGGTAGTCGCGCATCATCAGCGCGAAGCGCTCGAGCGGCGGCTTGTCGAAGCCATATTGCTTCTTGATCTGCTCGATGATCGCGGGATCGAAGCCGCGCGATCCCCGCGTCTGTCCCGAACTCGCGCCCACGTCGCCGCCGCCGCCGGAGACGCGCGCGGTGGCGCTCACCGCGGTGCCCTTGAGCTGGGCGATGATCTGGTCGACGGGCCCGCCTGGCGCCGCCTGGATCACCGCAAAATTGACCACCATGATCGCGAACAGCGTCGGGATCATCAGCAATAAACGACGGACGATGTAGGCGAGCATCGCGGTGCTCAGCCCGTCATTTACCGAGCTCGCTCTTGCGTTTGGCGAGCGCGTCGGCGCGCGTTTGGTCGTACCACCAAGTGTCGAATCCGGGATCGTATTTGGGCGTGATTTCCGGGCGGCCGTAGCGGTCCCAATAGGCGACGTTGAAGAACGGATAGTGCCATTGCGGGATGACGTAGTAGCCGAATTGCAAGACTCGATCGAGGGCGCGAGTGTGCGCGATCAGGCTCCGCCGATCAGGTGCCGAGATCAGTCCCTCGATGATCTCGTCGACCACCGGGTCCTTCACGCCGAGCACGTTCTGGCTTTTCTGCGTGTCGGCGGCTTCGCTGCCCCAGTAGTCCCGCTGCTCGTTGCCGGGGGAGAGCGATTGCTGGAACAGCACGATGATCATGTCGAAGTCGAAATCTTCGGTGCGGCGCTCAAGCTGCGCCGAATCGATCGGACGAATGGTCGCGGTGATGCCGATGCGCTTCAGGTTCTGCACGAAGGGTTCGGTGATTCGTATGAACGTGCTGTCGGACGGCAACAGGATTTCGAATTCAAAGGGCTTTCCGGTCTCGTCCACCAGTTTTTCCCCCTTTACCGTCCATCCCGCCTGCTGGAGAAGCGCCAGCGCCTTTTTCAGGTTGTCGCGATTATTGCCGGAGCCATCTGTCTTCGGCGGCTCATAGGCCTCGGTGAAGACCTCGTCGGGAATACGGCCGCGGTAGGGTTCGAGAATCTTGAGTTCGTCGGGGCCGGGCAGACCGGTTGCGCCCAGCTCCGAGTTATCGAAGTAGCTGCGAGTGCGCACATAATGGTCGTAAAAGAATGTCTTGTTTTCCCATTCGAAATCGAGTGCATAGGCAAGGGCCTCGCGCACGCGGCGGTCCTTGAAGATCGGCCGCCGCGTGTTGTAGCCGTAGCCTTGCATGGGCGCGACGTTCTGGTTCGGTATTTCCAGTTTCTTGTAGAGATCGGCGCGAAACGCCGGCGAGTCGTAGCCGGTCATCCAATCGCGCATGGTTGCCTCGATCCGCACGTCGTAGTCGTCGGCCTTGAAGCCCTCCAGTGAGGCGCCGCGATCCCGGTAATAGATGTAGCGCATGTGGTCGAAGTTGTTGCGCCCGCGATTGACCGGGAGATTGGCGCCCCAGTAGTCGGCAACGCGCTTGTAGGTGACGGAGCGCCCGGGCTCCGACGACTCGACCTCATAGGGGCCGCTCGTGAGCGGTGGATCGAGCGAGGCGCGCTCGAAGTCATGAGTCGCGAAATAGGCCTTCGAGAGCACCGGCATCTCGCCGAGGATTTGCGCGAGCTCGCGGTTCTGCCCGTTCTTGAACGAGAACTTCACGCTGTGCTCGTCGCTCTGCTCGACCTTGACCACGTCGCCGTAGTAGACGCGAAACAGCGGCCGCCCCTTCTCGCGCAGCGTATTGAATGTCCAGATCACATCCTCGGGCGTGATCGGCGTGCCATCATGGAAGCGCGCCTCCGGACGCAGGTGATAGATGACCCAGGTGTGGTCCTTGGGTATCTCCATGGATTCCGCGATCAGCCCATAGGCGGCGTCGGCCTCGTCGGAGGAACGGGCCGTCAGCGTGTCGTACAGCAGGCCCGCGCCGGCCGCCGGCACGCCGCGCAACGCGAAGGGATTGAAGGTGTCGTAGCTGGTGCCGACCGTGTACTCGCGAAACGTGCCGCCCTTGGGGGCGTCGGGGTTCGTGTAATCGAAATGCGTGAAATCGGGGCCGTATTTGAGATCGCCGTAGAGCGAGAGGCCATAGGTCTTGGTGACGTCGTCCTCCGCTGCGCTCGGCAACAACGGGCTCGTGGCAAGTATGGCGGCGATGGCGAAAACGGTCGCGCGCATGGGCAGCTCCGGACGGGTCAATCGAGGCAGTTTATCGGAAAATGTGGCGCCCGTAGGGATTTTGCAGTCGCGCCGAGATACCCCTTCCGGAGATCACACCCCGATCGGCGCTTTGGAGGGCGCGCCGAATCAGGCCATCGACAGCAGCGCGCGTGCCGGCGTCGCGAGTCGGGGATCGCCGACCGCGACGATGCGGCTCCCGGAACCGAGACCGAGCGGGCCTCCTTCCCAGTCCGAGACGCTGCCGCCCGCGCCCTCGATCACCGGCACGATCGCGCAGTAGTCCCAGGGCTTGAGACTGGCTTCGACCACCAGGTCGATAAATCCGGCCGCGAGCAACCCATAGGCGTAGCAATCGGCGCCGTAACGCGGGAGCTTAACGGCCGCGCGCAGGCGCTGGAAACTCGCGGTTTCGCTGCCATGGAAAAGATCGGGCGAAGTGGCGAACAAGGTTGCAGACGCGAGTGTCGGACACGGCCGAGTGCGGATCGGTGCACCGTTGAGCCTCGAAGGATGCCCCGCCGCACCGACCCATCGCTCGCGCGAAATCGGCTGGTCGATCAGGCCCAGGATCGGCCGACCGCCCTCGGTCAAAGCAATCAAGGTGCCGAACAGCGGTATGCCGCTGATGAAGGACTTGGTGCCGTCGATGGGGTCAAGCACCCAAATCCGTTGCGCGTCGCTGCGGACGGAGCCGAATTCTTCGCCGAGGATGCCGTCGCTGGGAAATCGTGCTTCGATCAGCCGCCTGAGTTCGCGCTCGGCCTCGCGGTCCGCAACGGTGACTGGGCTTTGGTCCGGCTTGTCGTCGATTGCGACGCCGCGCCTGAAGTATTGTCGGATGATCTCGCCGCTCGCATCGGCAAGCGAATTCGCAAAGGCCAGCAGCGCGGCTTCAACCGGCGCCGGCATGTGTTGGCTACTGTCCCGCCGCGAGCGGCTTCGGCGTGTCCGAAAGGCTGTTCAAATAGGCAATCACGTTGGCACGGTCCTGGGGCTTGGGCAGACCGACGAAGGTCATCTTGGTGCCCCTTGCGAAAGCAGTGGGTTTGGACAGCCACTCGTTGAGGGCATCCACCGTCCAAGTACCACCCTTTTTCTTCAGCGCGTCCGAGAAGGAGTAGCCGTTGCGGTCATGGGCGATCTCGTCGCCGACGACGCCGAAAAGATTAGGCCCGATGCCATTCGGCTTGCCCTTGTCGAAGGTGTGACAGGCCACGCACTTCTTGGCTACGTCCTTGCCGGCATCAACGCTGGCCGAAGCGAGCAGCGGCCCGATCGATTGCACGGTCTCGGCGGGAGCTGCACCTTGCGCGGCCGCCGAGGGCGCGCCGCCGGCAGGCGCCGTCTCGACGGCGATCGCGGCATGCGCGAGTTGCTCGGGCGCGATCAACTTGCTCGCCAGCAGGCCCGATCCCCAGGCCACGATGAGCGCCAGCAGCACCGATGCCAGAATCTTGTTCAGCTCGAACGACGACATTCGCCAAATCCCCTTGGGAGTCCCAAATCCCCAGGGAGGAAGAAACCCAATTTCGGCTGACAACTCAAACGAAATGTGATTGAAGCGCGTGGGCCGCACGCCGCCATACCCGCTTATCCTCTGGGCTTTTTTGTGCGGCATAACGCCGCAATGTCTGCGAGCGTGTCGAAACAAGGAGAACAGGGCTCGTAGTGACCGGCAGACCGCAAAATCCGATCATTTTGATCCCCGCACGGTTGGCTTCGACCCGACTGCCGGGAAAGCCGCTCGCCGATATCGGCGGCGAGCCAATGATCGTGCATGTCTGGCGTCGCGCGGTTGAAGCCGGTGTCGGACCGGTGGCGGTCGCTGCCGGCGATGCCGAGATCGCGGCGGCCATTGAGCGTGCAGGCGGGCGGGCGGTCCTGACCGACCCGGGCCATCCCTCGGGCTCCGATCGAATCGCCGAGGCGCTTCATCGGCTCGATCCCGGCCGCCGCCATGACGCCGTCGTCAATGTCCAGGGAGACCTACCGACGCTCGCTCCCTCGGCGATCCACGCGGCGCTCGAACCGCTGGCCGATCCCGGGGTCGATATCGGCACCTTGGCGACGGCGATCGCGGATGCGGGGGAATTACGAGCACCTCACGTCATCAAGATCGCGCTGGCCTTCGCGCCGGGCCGGCGCGTCGCGCGTGCGCTTTACTTCAGCCGCAGGGTGATTCCGAGCGGCGAGGGTCCGCACTACCATCACATCGGGATCTATGCCTATCGCCGCGCCGCGCTGGAGCGATACGTTCGGCTTCCGCCGACGCCGCTGGAACAGCGAGAGAGCCTCGAGCAATTGCGCGCGCTGGAGGCGGGGATGCGCATCGACGTGGCGCTCGTTGACACCCTTCCCCTCGGCGTCGATACTCCGGCCGATCTTGAACGCGCGCGCCAAATCCTCGCGCCGCACCACTGATGTCTCCGACAAATCCCGCGCCCATGCGACGCTCGCCTGCCAAGACCATCGCTTTTCAAGGCCAGGCCGGCGCCTATTCGGATTTGGCATGCCGCGAAGTCTATCCCGACATGGCGACGATGCCGTGCGATAGCTTCGAGGAAGTGATCGCCGCGGTGCGTACGCGGCGTGCCCGCCTCGCCATGCTGCCGATCGAGAACTCGGTCGCGGGCCGCGTCGCCGATATTCACCACCTGATGCCCGATTCGGGCCTGCACATCATCGGAGAGCAATTTCAGCGCGTGAACCACTGCCTGCTGGCGCCCAAAGGGGCGACGCTCAAAACCGTCAAGACCGTGCGCAGCCACGTGCATGCGCTCAATCAATGCCGAAGCTTGATCCGCGAGTTGAAGCTCAAGCCGATCGTGGCGGTTGACACCGCGGGCGCCGCCGCTGAGATCGCGGCGCGCGGCGACAAGAGCGAGGCGGCGATCGCGTCGGAGCTTGCGGCACAAATCTACAAGCTCGCGATCCTCAGGCGCGACGCGGAGGATGCCGCGCACAACACCACTCGCTTCCTGGTGATGTCGAAGACGCCGCGCATCGCGTCTCCGGCCGATGGTGTCTGCATCACCACCTTCGTCTTTCGCGTGCGCAACGTGCCGGCGGCGCTCTATAAGGCGCTCGGCGGCTTCGCTACCAACGGCGTCAACATGACCAAGCTCGAAAGCTATATGCTCGGCGGCCGGTTCTACGCGACGCAGTTCTATTCCGACATCGAAGGCCACCCGAGCGAGCGGCGCGTCAAGCTCGCGCTCGACGAGCTGAAGTTTTTCTCGCACGAGGTCAAGATACTGGGCGTCTATCCCGCACACCCCTTCCGCCTGGCCGCCGACCGCGGCGAGGATTGATCCGGACCGGTTGCGCCGCGGTCGCGCGAATACCCATAGCTTCTGGAAGCTGTTGGCTCCGGGGTTAGCGCCGTCGTGTCGGCGTGCGCTTTCTCGTGCGCCGTGCCGGCGCTGCACCGCGGCGGCGCACGCGCGGGAGCGGGGAGACCGGGCGGGTCGGCGCAAAATCCCGCGCGCCGAGCCAGAACACCTCGCCCGCGCTCGTCTCGGTCTCGAGCCAGGTGAACGGCAGTCCCCCAAACTCCGCTTCCAGCAATGCCCGTCCCGTGCCGATCTCGCAAACGAGGCCGCCGCGCTCGGTCAGATGTGCCGGAGCCTCTCGCAAGATACGGCGCACGACGTCGAGCCCGTCGCTGCCGCCCGCGAGCGCGAGGCTCGGCTCATGCCGGTACTCCGGTGGCAACGCTGCCATCGCAGCGGTGCTCACATAAGGCGGGTTGGCAAGGATCAGATCGTAGCGGCGCTCGCCCAAAGGTGAAAACAGGTCGCCTTCGAAGAGCGCGATCCGATTGGCGTGGCCGCTCTCGTTCACGTTGCGTCGTGCGACTTCGAGCGCCGCCTTGGAAAGATCGGCGGCGTGAATCGACGCCCGCGGAAGTGTTCGCGCGGCCAGGATGGCGAGACATCCGGACCCCGTGCATAGGTCGAGCACCGTTCGGACCTCGCGAGCGTCGAAGAGGGCGTGCCCGGTATCGCCCAGCATGATCTCGCCGATAAAGGAGCGCGGCACGATCACCCGCTCATCCACGCGAAAGGGAACGCCGTGCATATAGGCGCGCCCCAACAGATAGGCAGCGGGTTTACGCGTTGCGATCCGAGCGTCGATCAGCTCTCGCAGGCGCTGGCGCTCCGCTTCGGTCAGCCGCGCGTCGAGGAATGGATCGAGCCGGTCGATCGGCAGGTGCAACGCCTCGAGCAGCAGAAACGCCGCTTCGTCCAGCGCGTTGTTGGTGCCGTGCCCGTAAGCGATCCCCGCAGCATTGAAGCGGGAGACAGCGTAGCGCAGAAAATCGCGCAGGGTCTCGAAGGCGGCGGTTTCGTCGGCCGAAGTCACGGGAGGTCAGCGCCCGAGCCAATCCTCGATCAGCCGCCGCGCAATAGAGTCGCGGCGCGGCAGCCGGAATTCCTCGTCGTCGGAATGCCCCTTGATGTAGGACCGTTCGAACCAGCGCGCGCCTTCGAGTTCGTCCTCGGCAAGCTTGATGTCGGTGGTGACGGCACGCGCGGTGAATCCCAGCATGATCGAGGCTGGAAACGGCCAAGGCTGCGAGGAATGATACGTGACGTCCGCGACGACGATGCCGGTCTCCTCGTAGACCTCGCGCGCGACCGCCTGCTCCAGGCTCTCGCCCGGCTCGACGAAGCCCGCGAGCGTCGAGTGTTGTCCTTTGGGCCAGACCTTCTGCCGCCCGAGAAGCGCGCGCTCGCCATCGGTCACCAGCATGATCACGGCGGGATCGGTACGCGGAAAATGTTGCGCCTTGCAATCGGGGTTTGTGCAGCGGCGGACGTGGCCCGCCTCTTCGCTTCGGGTCGGGCTGCCGCAAACCGCGCAGAAGCGGTGACGGCTGTGCCAATAGAGGATGCCGCGCGCGTAGGCGAGGATCGCGCCCTCGTCGCGCTCGAGCAGCGGCCCGACTCGGCGCAAGTCGATGAATTCAGCCGCAGCTTCGACGCGCAGCGGCTCCAGCGGTTGCTCGCGATGCGAAAGGTCGAGGGCGAAATAGGTGCGCCGCTCCTGCAGGCCCAGCAACACTGGATCGCCCTCCAAGGCGACGGCTTCAGGCGGCAGCAATAGGGCAGCAGGGCCCTCGGCACCCGCCACCACCAGGTTCTGCCCGCGCCAAACCGCAACGAATCGCGTCTCGGGATGGTTAAGCTGCTCCGCGATCCATTCGGGTTCACGCCGGCGGTGACCCACGCGGTCGAGGGCCGAGGCGGTATAGAAATTGGGGCTCTTCATGGGTGGCGCGACACTGGCACAAGCGCCGCGGGAAGGGCAAGCGGGCCTCTTGCCTCGGGACCCTCGCGGGCTGATATAGTGGCGTGGGAGGTTGGCGGCGGACGGGCGCCTCGCCAACCCGGTCAGGTCCGGAAGGAAGCAGCCGTAACGAGTTTCCGCCCGGGTCGTTTGTCCAGCCTCCCACCTCCTTCCGAGAAACTGGACATGGTTTCCGGGCGTTGCCCCAGATGAGCGGTTTCCGATGACCGATACGCCGACCGCCTACCGCGTGCTCGCGCGCAAGTACCGTCCCGCGACCTTCGCCGAGCTGATCGGGCAGGAGGCGATGGTACGCACACTCACCAACGCGATCGCGACCGGCCGTATCGCCCACGCCTTTATCCTGACGGGCGTGCGCGGCGTCGGCAAAACCACCACGGCGCGCATTCTGGCGCGAGCCCTGAACTGCGTCGGACCAGACGGTACCGGCGGTCCCACCATCACGCCTTGTGGGGTGTGCGAACCTTGCCGCGCCATCGCCGAGGATCGCCATGTCGATGTGATGGAGATGGACGCGGCGTCGCGCACCGGCGTCGACGACATCCGCGAACTCACCGACGGCGTGCGCTACAAGCCGGTCGCCGCACGCTACAAGATTTACATCATCGACGAAGTGCACATGCTGTCGAAAGCGGCATTCAACGCGCTGCTGAAGACGCTGGAAGAACCTCCCCCGGACGTGAAATTCATCTTCGCAACCACGGAGATTCACCGCGTGCCGGTGACGGTGCTCTCGCGCTGCCAGCGCTTTTCGCTCCGCCGCGTGCCGGCGGAGTTGCTGGAGCGGCACTATACCTCGATCCTCGCGCGCGAGGAGGTGGCGGCGGAGCCCGCGGCCGTTCGCCTCATTGCCCGCGCCGCCGATGGCTCGGTGCGCGACGGACTGTCGCTGCTTGATCAAGCGATTGCGCTTGCGGGCGGAGAGCCGATCGTCGCGCCGGCGGTGCGCGACATGCTGGGCATCGCCGATCGCGGCCTGGTGCTCGATCTCCTGGAGACCGCCTTCAGGGGCGACGCGGCGGGCGCCCTCCGTCAGCTCGGCGCGCTCTATGATGGCGGCGCGGATCCGGTATTGGTGGTGCAGGACCTGATGGACTTGGTCCACCTCGTGATGCGCCTCAAGCTCACCTCGACCGCGGCCGAGGACGATCCGACTTTCGAGGGCGACCGCAATCGCGCGCTGCCGCTCGCCGAGAAGCTTTCGGTTCCGGCCTTGGCCCGCGCCTGGCAACTGTTGCTCAAGGGCCTCGCGGAAACGCAAAGCGCCCCGTCGCCGATCGCGGCGGCGGAGATGGTGCTGGTGCGCTTGGCCTACGTGGCCGATCTGCCGGCGCCCGCCGATCTCGTGAAGGCGATCGTGTCGGATGGCGGCGCCCCGAAGGCGGCGACCGCGCGCGCGCCTTCCGGCGCCGGTGCCGGTGCCGTCGGATCGACGACGACAGCGCAGCCGCGCGTGACCAGTGCCGAGCCCTCCGGCGCCGCGCCGCGCATGGCGCTGGCTCTGGCCCCCGAGCCCGCCGAGGTTCCCACTGCCGCGCCGATGCCGCGGAGTTTCGCCGAGGTCGTGGCGCTATTTGATCAAAAGCGCGAGGCGCTGCTGCGTTCGCATCTCTTCGCCAATGTGCATCTGGTTCGCTTCGAGCAGGGACACATCGAGATCAGGCCGACCGAAACTGCACCGCGCGATCTCGCAAATCGCCTCGGCCGCCTGTTGAGCGAATGGACCCAGGATCGCTGGGTGGTGAGCATCTCGCAAGCCGAGGGGCAACCCACTCTCCGCGAGCAAGCGGCGGCGCATGACGAAATGCTGCGCCATGAGGCGACGGCCCATCCCCTGGTTCGTGCGGTGTTCGAGACTTTCCCGGGAGCGCGGATCGAGGCTGTACGCGAGCTTGCGCGCGAGGCGGCCACGCCCGAAGCCGACGCATCCGAGGATACCGGCGAGGCAGAGGACGGCCCATGAAAAATCTCGGCCAGATGATGAAGCAGGCGCAGCAGATGCAGGAGCGCATGGCTGAGATGCAGACGCGTCTCGATCAAATCGAAGTATCGGGTCAGGCAGGCGGCGGCATGGTTCAGGCGACATTGACCGGGAAGGGCGAGCTTCGGCGCCTCAAGATTGACCCGACGCTCGCAAGCCCGGCCGAGATCGCCGTGCTCGAGGACCTCGTGGTCGCCGCGGTCAATGATGCGCGCCGACACGTCGAGCAGATGGTCGCGGAGGAGATGAGCAAGCTCACCGGCGGCCTCAAACTGCCGCCGGGAATGAAGCTGCCTTTTTAGCGATGTTTGCTCGCGTACAGTTTTGGGGTCGGCCCTGGGCCGGCCAAAGCCAACCCCCTGGGACCCGCGCCACCAAACCAAGGCGCGCGAGCAGGGTTGGAGTCGCGGCTGCTCGCGCACCTTGAAACAAATGTCCGACCTCGACGCGCTGATCCAACTTCTTGCGAAGCTGCCAGGCTTGGGGCCGCGCTCGGCCCGCCGCGCGGCGTTGCATCTCGTGAAGCGGCGCGAGACGTTGATGCAGCCACTGGCGGAGACCATGCTTGCGGCGGCCGAGCGAATTCGCGCCTGCTCTATCTGCGGCAATCTCGACACCGGCGACCCCTGCGCGCTTTGCAGCGATCCCCG
Organism: Allostellaceae bacterium; assembly: GCA_035517495.1. GTDB lineage: Bacteria > Pseudomonadota > Alphaproteobacteria > ATCC43930 > CGMCC-115725 > DASZHJ01. The sequence goes on from DATIYT010000103.1 coordinate 227,155, forward strand.
GCGCGATCCGCATCTCATCTGCGTGGTCGAGGACGTGGCCGATCTCTGGGCAATTGAGCGTACCGCTGCCTTTCGCGGCCGTTACCACGTGCTTGGCGGCACGCTGTCGGCGCTGGAGGGGGTCGGCCCAGAGGAGCTGCGCATCGACGCGCTGATTGCCCGCGCGACGGGCGAGGTGCGGGAGATCATTCTGGCGCTCAACGCGACGGTCGAGGGACAGACCACCGCGCACTACATCACGGACCGCTTGGCAGGCACGGGCGTTGCAGTCTCGCGTCTCGCCCACGGCGTGCCGGTCGGCGGCGAGCTGGATTATCTCGATGAAGGCACCTTGAGCGCAGCTCTGGCGCAACGCCGTCCGCTTTCGTAGCGCCGCCTCAGGGGGTGAGGTGCATCATCCCGAGCTTGGGTGGCAGAAGCCAAGCGCCGGTCGGCCCAATGCCCCGCCACTTGGCAAGGAGCGCCGCTCCCGCGCTCGATTCCGCGGCCTTGAGCGCGGTCGCGGTGGCAGCGCAGCTCGCCAGGGGGTAGCCCGCGATCACGACGGGTATCTCCGACGGCGTGTCCGCCGCAACGCTCGGGGCCAGCTCTTGCAGAATTTCGCCCGGAACCAGCGGCTCGACCACCACCAGCGACTGGCTCGGCAAAGTGACCTTGCGGACCGCGGGGTGACCGGCCTCGGTGTCCGCGATGGAGCCCAGCTCGACTGTGACGCGGCCGCGAAAATCGGCGCCAGTGACCACACCGACCACGCGTCCCTCCGCGTCCACGGCGGGTGCACCGGAAAAGCCCCAGGCTACCGCTACGGGATCGCTCGCCTCGCCCACCAGGATCGAACCGCCGGAGGTCGCGATCGCCAACCCCTCGATGTGCTGAAACCTCGCTTGTGAAGCCGTGCTTGTGAACGCAGCGATCCCCACCACCGCCACATCGTCGAGGACGAGGCTCATGCCCTCAACGGTCGCCTCGTGGGAAAGGCCCGAGACCAGCACGCCGACGCGACCGATCGCGCTTCCGTCGGAGAAGAACGCCATCAGCTCTGCATCGGCAGGGTAGTTCTCGTCGGCGGTATCGACCACGTGCGCCGCGGTCACGATCCTGGGGCCGCCGCCGCTGCCCTGGACCACGAAGCCGGTGCCTTCCGACAGCAGCGAGCCATCGCCGCGCACCACCCCGAGAAAGATGGTCGCGCGTTCGATCTTCTCGGCGCGCGCATGATTGATCGATCCAAGAAAACAAGAGGCCTCGGCGCCCGTTACCGGCGAAAGCGCCGTGGCCGCGCCCGCACCGGCGAGCCCTCCGAGACTCGCGATGACCGCGAGCTTTGCCCAGGTAAAAGGCATCTGCGACACCGGCCTCTCACAATGGCAGGTGCAACAATTTGGTCACAATATTGGTTAACTAGTCCAAAATGTATGGTTAACAAGGCCTTACCCTACTCCAGTAGGCGGGGTGTTCCGGCCGACTCGAACTCGGCCGCTTCGGCCTCGATCAGGGAAGGGTCATCGCCCGTCTGCACCGAGAATGTGGGGAGGGCAATCGGCAGGGCTTTCTTTGGCAGAATGCCGAGGCTCGCAAGCTTCTGCGCGCGCGGCAGCAGCCGGGTATTGATCGACCCGGTGAGCCGCGCAAAGTGATCGACGGCATTCTTGAGGTTGGCCCCCATTTTCACGGCGTGGCCAAGCACCATTGCCACGCTTTCGAGCAAGGCGCCGCATCGTTCGACGATCTCGCGTTGGTTCTCCATCTGCCTCAAGCGGCGAATTTCGGCGCTGGCAATCATCAGCGCCGAATTGAGCCCTGCCGGTCCCGCCGGGATGATCTGGACGGCCCGCGCGCGCTGGTAAAAGTCGCGGTCGGCGAGATTGAGGCGCTCGAGCGCCGCCTCGCTCGGCAGGTACATCAGGCTGACGACATGCGGGTCCCGACTGCGTCCGGATTGCCGGCAAATCGCGAGCACGGCATTGCGATAATCCTTTTCCGAGAGGCTCTTCAGGTGCTGGTTCATGGTGCGCGCCAAATTCTCGTAGGCACGCGCCTGCTCGGGGCCGTCCTTCTCCGCGATCTCCAGCAGAAACTTCGACGCCTTACAGTCGATCACCAGAACCGTGTCCGTCGGCAAGAACACGACCGCGTCGGGCCGAAGGCGCTTCCCTGTCTCCTCATCGGCGGCGGTTGCTTGCAACACGTAGTCGCGCCCGGACTCGAGACCAAGAGACGCCAGCAAGTTGGCGAGGCCGATCTCCGCGTGCTGGCCGGCGCCGCCCGGACTCGAAAGCGCGCGCATCAGCGTCTCGACGCCGCCGCCGGTCTTCTCCACGCGGTCGCTGAGCACATGCACCACTTGGCTCAGCTCGCTCACCTGGCGCACCAGCGCCTCGCTCGCTGTCTGTACGCGCTGTTCGGTCTCCTGGCGCTGCGCTTCGCTCTCGCGCTTATGGTCGTCGAGCAATTTCGAGGAAAGCTGCGTCGCCGTATCGGAAACGGCGGCTTTGGCGGCATTCAGCATGTCCGCTTGGAGGCGCTCGAAATCGGCCAGGCGCGCGCGCATCCCTTCAACCTCGGCGCGGGCGGCGGCAGCGGTCTCGATGGCGGCGACGCGCTCGCCATTCGCGGCATCGCGCTCCGCCCGCGCCATATCGGCTGTGTGCTGCACGCCGATCAGGCGCGCCGTCGCCTCGACGCCGCGGCGCCAAAACCAAAGCGCCGCCGCGACACCGAGCGCGGCGCAAATCGCGGCAGCAATAGTGAGGTGAGCCATGTTCGCTATCATCGATCTCGCACTGGGCTGGGACGTGCGCCATCCTATCAGGACGAAACGAGAACGGAAGTATATTGACCGCAAGCGCTTGTGAATTGCCCCCAGCAGCGCCATGCGTCTCTGCGCGTCGGCAGGGTTGACGGTACGGCCGGGGACAACTACCTAGAGGGTTCGTATTACTGGGATTTCTTATGGCGATCCTCCCCATCATCGTGGCGCCCGATCCGCGCCTCAAGGTCAAGGCCAAGCCGGTCAAGCGGGTCGATGACGAGGTGCGTCGGCTGATGGACGACATGCTCGAGACCATGTACCTGGCGCCGGGAATCGGGCTCGCGGCACCTCAGGTGGGTGTGGCGCGGCGGGTTTTGGTGGTCGATGCCGCGCGCGAGGGCGAGAAACCCGCGCCGCTCAAGATCGCCAATCCCGAGATTCTCTGGCGGTCGGAGGATCTGGCCACATACAGCGAGGGTTGCCTGTCACTTCCCGAACACTATGCCGACGTGACGCGACCGGCGGCCATCCGCCTGCGCTATCTCGACTACCAGAACGAGATTCGCGAACTTGAGTGCTCGGGCCTGCTCGCCACCTGCATCCAGCACGAGATGGACCACCTGGAAGGCCTGCTGTTCGTCGACCACATCTCGGCGTTGAAGCGCAGCATCATCCTGCGCAAGCTCGCGAAGGCCAAGCGTCAGACCGAAGTCCCGGCCTGAGCGGTCGGGCCGCCGCGAGCACCTAATGTCCCTCCGTCTCGCCTTCATGGGGACGCCCGATTTCTCGGTGCCGATCCTGGAGGCACTCGAGGCCGCAAATCATCAGGTGGCGGCGGTCTACACTCAGCCACCGCGTCCAGCGGGGCGAGGACATCGCGCGCAACCGTCGCCTGTTGCGCGCGCCGCCGCGGCGCGCGGGATCGAGGTGCGCACGCCCGCGAAGCTCGATGCCGCCGAAGTTGAGCGTTGGCGTACGCTCGGTCTCGATGCCGCCGTGGTCGCCGCCTATGGATTGATTCTGCCGCCGGCCGTGCTTGCGGCACCCCGGTTCGGCTGCCTCAACGTGCATGCTTCGCTATTGCCGCGCTGGCGGGGCGCCGCGCCGATTCAGCGCGCGATCCTAGCCGGCGACACCGTCACCGGTATCACCATCATGCAGATGGAGCAGGGCCTCGACACCGGCCCCATCCTGCTGCAAGAGCCCGTGCCGATCGAGGCGGAGACGACCGCCCAGCAATTGCACGATCGATTGGCATTGGTCGGCGCAAGGCTCATCATTGAAGCGCTGCGGCTCGCGGCTGCGGGGGCACTCGCGCCCAAGCCGCAGCCGAGTGAAGGTGTGACCTACGCCAAGAAACTGCCGCGCGACGAAGGACGCCTCGATTGGCGCGACGATGCGGCTCTCCTCGAACGCAAGGTGCGCGCACTCAACCCCGCACCCGGCGTCTGGTTCGAGCGTGGCGGCGAGCGGATCAAGGTGCTTCGGGCACAAATCGCGACCCGTGATCGCGACGCGGCGCCGGGCATGGTGCTGAACGATCATCTGACCGTCGCCTGCGGGCGGGGCGCGCTCCGTCTCGAGACGTTGCAGCGCGCAGGACGAGCGGCGCTTTCCGCGGAGGAATTCCTGCGGGGGTATCCGATTCCGTCGGGCACTTCACTCTAGTGCTCTGGATATGCCGCGCTACAAGCTCATCCTCGAATATGACGGCACTGGCCTCGTGGGCTGGCAGCGCCAGAAGAACGGGCTTTCCGTGCAGGAAATCCTGGAGACCGCGACCGAGCGATTTTGCGGCGCCGCGGTGACGGTGCACGGCGCCGGCCGGACCGACGCGGGCGTACACGCGCTCGCCCAAGCCGCGCATCTCGACCTGCCCCGCAACGTCGATCCGGAGGAGGTGCGCGGCGCCCTCAACCACCATGTTCGCCCGCATGCGGTCTCGATCCTTGGCGTCGAGCGAGTACCGGCCGGTTTCCATGCCCGGCTTTCGGCGCGCGGGCGGCGCTATCGCTACCGCATCCTCAATCGCCGCGCGCCGCCGGTGCTGGACCGCAACCGCGTTTGGCATGTTGGCCCGTCGCTCGATCTGGGCGCGATGCAGGAGGCCGCGCGGTACCTGATCGGCAAGCACGACTTCTCCACTTTCCGCGACGCGCTCTGTCAGGCGCGCTCGCCAGTGAAGACGCTCGACCTGCTGGAACTCGCGAAAGCAGGCGAAGAAATCGTCATCGAGGCGCGTGCGCGCTCATTTCTCCATCACCAGGTCCGTAATATGGTCGGCACCTTGAAGCTGGTGGGGATGGGCCAGTGGTCGCCGATCCGCGTGCAGCGCGCACTGGAACAGCGCGACCGCCGTGCCGGCGGGCCGACCGCGCCACCGCAAGGACTCTATCTGGTCGAAGTGATTTACCCGACGTGAGCGGACTGGGCGAGAACGGGAAGAAAATGGTCGAAGCCGTAGTCGATGCCGTTGCCAATGACGAGATCGAAAAGCAGCACGGCGGTTGGGAGCGCAAATCCGGCTTCGAGGGCGATCCACGCGACGAACCACTCGTAGAAATTGATAACGATAAAATGTACCAGCAACGCAGACAGCGCCATCGCACCTCCCGCGATCGTCGCGATCTCGGTTGCGCCCTGCATCGTTCCGAGGTCGACGAATTGCTTCGCGCCGAGGAACAGGCCGGTCTCCAGCAGTGACAACAGGATTTGCGGAATTTGGCTCCAATTGAGCGCCGCCACCAGAAGCCAATAGCGATCGCCGCGCCCGTACCAGCGGATCAGCCAATAGAAGACGATCAGCGGCAGTACCCAACGAAGCACGCAGTTGGCCAATAACAGCCAAATGCCATGAGGTGCCACAACGGTGTCGTCTTGCCCGACGGTAACGTCGAGGGCGATGATGACGGGCAACACCACAATGGCCACCCAAAACGATCGCAGCGCGGCCGAACGCGTACCGTCGAAGGCGAGAATGCCGTGGCGATCCACGACCAATAGCCGCCAGGCGCCGTAAAGGCTGCGGAGAATCTCGGCGATGGATGGCATGCCTCGGCTCAGGCGGCGGGAAAATAGTGGTCCAATACCGACTCGTAGATATCGGTGAGCCGCGCCAGATCGGAAAGCGGCACGCGTTCATCCACCTTGTGCATGGTGAGGCCCACCAGGCCGAACTCCGCCACCGGGCAATGGTGGTGGATGAAGCGCGCATCCGAGGTGCCGCCGGTGGTGCTGAGCTCGGGCGTGCGCCCGATCACCTGCCGGATCGCGCGGCTCAATATGTCGCTCACCGCGCCGGGCGGCGTCAGGAAGGACTCGCCGCTGACGCTGTACTTCATCGCGTAGCTGCCGCCGACCGCGGCGAGCTTGGCGGCAATCCATTCCTTGAGCGTGGTCGAGGACCAGCGGTCGTTGAAGCGGATATTGAAGACCGCGCGCGCTTCGGCAGGGATGACATTGGAGGCGGGATTGCCCACGTCGACGGTGGTGACCTGCAGCGTTGACGCCTGAAAGTGCTCGCTTCCCTGATCCAGCGGCTCGACGGTGAGCGCGTGCAGCATGAGCACCAGGCGATGGATCGGGTTGTCGGCGAGGTGCGGGTATGCCGTATGCCCCTGTACGCCCTTGACGATGAGGGTGCCGGTCATGCTGCCGCGCCGGCCGATCTTCACCATGTCGCCCAGCTCGCGCGCGCTGGTGGGTTCGCCGACGATGCAGGCGTCGAGCGTCTCGCGCTCGGTCTTGAGCCAGTCGAGCACCTTGCGAGTGCCGTTGATCGAGACGCCCTCCTCGTCGCCGGTGATGAGGAAACTGATCGAGCCGCCGAAGTGGGTGCCGCGCCGGGCGAGAAAGCGCGCCGTTGCCGCGACGAAAGCCGCGATCGATCCTTTCATGTCGGCGGCGCCGCGTCCGTAAAGCGCGCCGTCGATCACCTCGGCGGCGAAGGGATCGACGGTCCAGGATTCGATGCGGCCCGGCGGCACCACGTCGGTATGGCCGGCGTAGCAGAAATTGCGGCCGCTATTGCCGAGGCGTGCATAGAGATTGAGCACCGGTTCCGTTCCGGGCTCGACGAATTCGAGCTTGGTGCAGCGGAAGCCCAGCGTTTCGAGCGAGCGCTTGAGGACGTCGATCGCGCCCTCGTCCTTGGGCGTGACGCTGGCGCAGCGGATCAAGTCCGCGGCGAGTGCCGCCGGCTCCACGGGTGCAGGCGTCGCTTGCGCCGTCATTCGCGCAGCAGCTCGTTGATCGAGGTCTTGGCGCGCGTGCGCTCATCGACGCGCTTGACAATCACCGCGCAGTAGAGGCTGGGCGTCGGGTGGCCCTCCGGGGTCGGCCTTCCGGGCATGCTGCCGGGAACCACGACAGAATAAGCGGGAACGCGGCCGTAAAGGATTTCGCCGCTGGCGCGATCGATGATGCGAGTGGTGGCGCTGATGAAGACTCCCATCGACAACACCGAGCCGGTCTCCACCACCACGCCCTCGACGACTTCGCTGCGCGCGCCAATGAAGCAATTGTCCTCGATGATGACGGGGTTCGCCTGCACCGGCTCCAGCACGCCGCCGATGCCGACGCCGCCCGAGAGGTGACAATTCTTACCGATCTGCGCGCAGGAACCGACGGTCGCCCAGGTGTCGACCATGGTGCCGCTGTCAACGTAGGCGCCCACGTTGACGAAGCTCGGCATTAGCACGACGTTGGGCGCGATAAAGGCGGAGCGGCGCACCACGCAATTGGGGACGGCTCGGAAGCCTGCCGCGCGGAACCGGCCCGCGTCCCAGCCGTCGAATTTCGAAGCGACCTTGTCCCACCAACTGGCGGCACCAGGCCCACCCTCGATCACGCTCATGTCATAGAGGCGGAATGACAACAGCACCGCCTTCTTGAGCCACTGGTGCACGATCCACTCGCCACCGATCTTCTCGGCGACGCGCAAGGCGCCCTTGTCGAGACCGTCGAGCGCGGTCTCGACCGCCTCGCGCGCGGCTCCCTTGGTGCCCGCGGTCACGGTTTCGCGTGCTTCCCAGGCGGCATCGATGGTGCGGGAGAGATCGGCTGAGCTCATGAGGCGGGATCGACGACAATGGGCAGGATGCGGCGCACCATGCGGCAGGCCTCAAGACGTGTCAACGGGCCCGCCAAATTGCGATTAAATCAATTCACAGCGAATTCTGGCATGCCCGCGTGCTTATCTTTTCCTTGGCCTTGATCCCGGCACCCGCGTAAGCCACTCCGTGAGATCCTCGATCACGTAATGGACATGGGGCGCGTCGGGTTCGGCGCGCGCCCAATCGGGACCGCCGGCGACCCATGCGGTGGTCATTCCCAGCTCGTGCGCGGGGATCAGATTCTTGGCGATGTCCTCGATCATCGCCGCACGCCGCGCATCGATACCAAAGCGCTCTACGAAATACGCATAAGTCGCGTGATCGGGCTTCGGCACGTAGTCGGCGGCGTGGATATCGAAGATGTCGTCGAAATGCGCGGCGATGCCAAGCCGATCCAACACGCGCGCGGCATGGTACAGGTCGGCATTGGTGAAGATGAGCTTGCGGCCCGGCAATGCCGCGAGTGCCGCATCGAGCGCCGGCGCCGGTGCCACCGGCGTCACGTCGATCGCGTGCACATATTCGAGGAAGCGCCGCGGCTCCACTGCCGCCTCGTTCATGAGGCCGCGGAGCGTGCTGCCGTGGGTCTGATAGTAACGCCGGCGCAGCGCGTTCGCCTCTCGCACCGTGGTCGCGAGTTCAGCACAGATGAACGCCTCCATTCGCGTCTCGATCTGCGCGAACAGATTGCAGCTCGCGGGATAGAGCGTGTTGTCGAGATCGAAGATCCAGGTCTCGATTTCGTTGAGTGGAGGACGCGCGCTCATCGATCGGGCGGCTTTTCCTGGCTCACCGGCGGTCCCTTAAGCTCGACCGTATTGCCGTCGGGGTCGCGCACGTAGATCGAGGGTCCGGTCCCATCGGCGCCGTAGCGCTGTTCGACCGCGCCGGGGTCAATTCCATGGGCGCGCAGGTGCGCTGTAAGCGCCGTCGCGTCGAAGGGGTCCACCTGCAGGCAGAAATGATCGACATTGCGGCCCTCGACACCAGGCGGAGCGCCGCCCACGCGGCCGAGCCGGCCCTCGATCGGCACCAAGTCGATCAAGGCCGAGCCCGCACGAAGCTGCATCAGGCCGAGCTTCGGTCGATAGTGATCGACGGTGCAGCCGATCACGTCGCAGTAGAAGGCACGCGCGCGCTCGAGATCGCGTACGCGCAACACCAGGTGATCGAGGCCGCGGATTTGGGGATGCGCCATCGTAAAATCCTGGCGTGCTCAACCGCGCCGGATCAAGGTTCCGGCGCCGCCTTCGGCGAACAGCTCCAACAGGATCGAGTGCGGTACCCGCCCGTCGACGACCACCGCGGCCTCGACCCCGGATTCGATCGCTTCCAGGCAGGTCTCGACCTTGGGGATCATGCCGCCGGAGATGGTTCCGTCCCCGATCAATCGGCGCGCGCTCGCGACATCGAGCTCCGGGATCAGCCGCTTTTCCTTGTCGAGCACGCCCTGGACGTCGGTCAGCAGCAGGAAGCGCGAGGCCTTGACCGCGCCCGCGATCGCGCCTGCCGCGGTGTCGGCGTTGATGTTGTAAGTCTCGTCATTCTCGCCGACCCCGATCGGCGCGATCACCGGGATGATCTGCGAATTCTTGAGCGTCTGCAGCACCGTCGTGTTGATCGCTTCGGGTTCGCCGACGAAGCCCAGATCCAACACGCGCTCGATGTGCGAATCCGGATCGACTTTGGTGCGGCGCAACTGACGCGCGCGGATCAGATCGGCGTCCTTGCCGGAAAGCCCGATCGCATAGCCTCCGGCGCTGTTGATGGCGGACACGAGCTGTTTGTTGATGGAGCCGGAGAGCACCATCTCGACGATTTCCACCGTGTCGCGATCGGTGACCCGCAGTCCGTCGATGAAGCTGCTTTTGATCTTGAGGCGCTCCAGCATCTGCCCGATCTGCGGGCCGCCGCCATGCACCACGATCGGGTCGATGCCCACCTGCTTCAGCAGCACGATATCGCCGGCGAAGCGTTCGCCGCCCTCGGGATCGCCCATGGCGTGGCCGCCGTATTTCACCACGACGGTCTTTCCGGCGTAGCGGCGGAAGTAGGGCAGCGCCTCCGAAAGGACGGCGGCGCGAGTGCTGGGATCGACGGTCATCGGATCGGCTTCACTCGGTCGGGGAGTCCGCGTCAATTTATCAGGGCACCGCGTCACTCGCCAGCGCCGCCAGGGCCGCGCGAAGCGCGGCGATGCCGAGGCCCGTGTGGGCGCTGGTCAGATGGATCACGGGATGCGCCGCCACGTGGTGCTTCAGCGCTGCTGCGGTCTCGAGGAGCCGCGCGCCGAGCGCGCCCTCCGCCATCTTGTCGGTCTTGGTCAACACGACTTGGTACGAAACAGCGGCTTGATCGAGCGTCCGCATCAGCGGTGCATCGGCGGGTTTAAGGCCCTGGCGCGCATCGACCAGGAGCAAGACCCGGCGCAGGCTCGCGCGCCCCTTGAGGTAAAGGCGTTGCAATTCGCCCCACCGCTCGACCTCGCGCTTTGAGGCCTCGGCGTAGCCGTAGCCCGGCAGGTCTGCCAGCATAAGCCTCTCGCCCAGCGCGAAGAAGTTGATCTGCCGCGTGCGGCCGGGAGTGCGGGAGACGCGCGCGAGCGTCGTGCGCGCGGTCAGTGCATTGATCAGGCTCGACTTGCCGACATTGGAGCGCCCGGCGAAGGCGACTTCGGGAAGGCTGTCGGGCGGAATCGCATCGGCAGTAGCGGCACCCGCCGTGAATTCGCACGCCGCAGCAAAAAGTCGCCGGCCGCGCTCCTCGGCCGCCGCGTCGGGCGCCGCGTCCGGCGGGTAAACGGCTGTTGCCGCGCTCAGGTGGCGCCCGCGCGGCGCATGATGACCCATTGCTGGGCGATCGAGAGCAGGTTGTTCCAGGACCAGTAAATCACCAATCCGGCCGCGAATTGCCCGAGCATGAAGGTGAAGACGAGCGGCAGCGCCATCATCATCTTGGCCTGCACTGGATCGGCGGGCGGCGGGTTGAGCTTCTGCTGGAGGAACATTGTGCAGCCCATGATGAGCGGCCAGGCGCCGAGGGAGATGAAGGCGAGCGCCACCGGCGGGTGCCATGGAACCAGGCCAAACAGGTTGAGCCAGGTCGTGGGGTCGGGCGCCGAGAGGTCATGAATCCAGCCATAGAACGGCGCGTGGCGCATTTCGATCGTGACGTAGAGCACCTTGTAGAGCGAGAAGAACACCGGCATCTGAATCAAGATTGGCAGGCACCCCATCATCGGGTTGGCGCCGACGCGCTTGTAGAGCGCCATCACCTCCGAGTTCAGCTTCGTTTTGTCCTCTCCGTACTTCTCGCGCAGCTTCTGGATCTCCGGCTGAAGCAGCTTCATCTTGCTCATCGCGCGATAGGACTTGTTGGCGACCGGGAAAAAGATCAGCTTGATCGTCAGTGTGAGCAGCATGATCGAGAGGCCGAAATTCCCGATGTGCTGATAAAAGAAATCGAGCGTCAGGAAGATCGGCTTGGTGATCCAATAGAACCACCCGAAATCGATCGCGCGGTCGAACTTCGGAATGCCAAGGTCCCTCTCATAGGAATCGAGCAAGCTCACTTCCTTGGCGCCGGCGAAGACGTGGTTCTTGATCTCGACGCTGCCGCCCGCGGGCACGGTCACTCCGTCGGCGACAAAATCGGCCTGATAGCGCTGGGTTTGCGCGTCACCGGTCCAACGAAACTCGCCGGTCAAGCGCTGTTGCTGCTCGGGGATCAGAACCGCAAGCCAGTATTTGTCGGTAAAGCCAAGCCAACCGCCGGTGGAAGGATATTCGTGCTTCGAGTCGGGCTTGAGCTCCGTGTATTTGACGCTGTCATTCAGCGTGCCGTCGAACACGCCGATCGGGCCCTCGTGCAGCAGATAGCTTGACGAGACTGGCGGCGGACCCGCGCGCGAGACCAGCCCGTAGGGGCTGAGCGTCACCGGCTCGCCGCCATGATTGATGACGGTTTGGGTGATCGTAAACATGTAATTCTGATCGACGGCGATCGTGCGCTTGAATACGAGACCCTGTCCGTTGTCCCAGGTCAGCTCCACGGGATGCGTGGGGGTGAGCGCGCCTTCCGTGGCCTGAGTCCAATGGGTTTCCGCCGTTGGCATCGAGACCGATTTGCCGGCGGCGCCCCATCCCAACTCCACGAAGTAGGGTTCAGGCGCGCCCGACGGCGAGAGCAGGGTGATCTCGGGACTCTTGGGATCGTTGGTCTCGTGATAGTTGGCGAGCGTTAGATCATCGAGTCGCGCGCCGACGAGCGCAATGGAGCCGTGAAGGCGCGGCGTGTCGATGGGAATGCGCGGAGACTCGGCCAGCACCTCGCTGCGCGGCTTTGCCGCGGCGGCCGGAGAGGGCGGTGCCGGCGCGCTGCCGGGTTGAGCGGCCTCGGTCGCGGGCGCGCTCGCGGGGGCGCCGGCGACCGTCTCGGGCGGCTTCGGTGTCGGACGGAACAGGAATTGCCAACCCACCAGGATCGCCACCATCAGGGCGATCGCCAGGAAAAGGTTTTTCTGTTGCTCTTCCATGGGCGGGCTCTCGAACGCTAATGGGGGTGGCGGCAAGAGACGCCGCCGGCGTGGTCGGCTGCGGGCGGCACCGGATCATAGCCGCTCCCGCCCCAGGGATGGCACCGCGCGAGACGGCGCAGCGCGAGCCAACTACCGGCGACCGCGCCATGCCGCTCGATCGCTTCCTGGGCGTATTCCGAGCAGGTCGGCAGGTAGCGGCAAGCCGCCGGCAGCAGCGGTGAAACCAGAAGCTGATAACCGCGGATCAGACCATGAAGCAGAAGCTTGATCACTGCCGCATCCTCAATCGTTTTGGCGCGCTCGCGCGCGCTGGGTCAGTAGCGCCCGGGGGTCGTCCTGTTCCGGACCGACCGTCGGGAGGAACTTAGCGCCAGGTGCCGAGCCGCCGTAGCGCGTCTTCAAGGTCGGCGAGCAGCGCTTCGTAGGCCCGTTTCGGGGTCTCCGCGCGGGCAATCAGCACGTAGTCGAACCCGTGGGCGGCATGATCGCGCATCAGCGCCACCGCCGCTGCGCGCAACCGTCGCCGCGCTCGGTTCCGGGTGACGGCATTGCCGATCCGGCGGCTCGCCGTGAACCCCACCCTGATCTGCGAGGCACCCAGGGCGGCGTCCGATTTCGGCAGGGTTTGCAGGATGAGGCTCGGCGTCGCCCATTTGCGTCGACCAGCGGCGATTCGAAGGAAGTCCGCCCGCTGGCGCAGGCTCTGAAGCTTCGCCATGAAAGGGCCGGCCGCCTGCCGGTCAGGCGGAAAGGCGCTTGCGCCCCTTCGCCCGACGATTGGACAGCACTTTGCGTCCGCCCACGGTTGCCATGCGCGAGCGAAAGCCATGACGGCGCTTGCGGATAAGCTTGCTCGGCTGATAAGTGCGCTTCAAGGCGGCCTGGCTCCGGCTGCGGCTTCTCAGGAAAACGAGGCCGCTGTATACGGGAGGAGGGTGGCGAAGTCAACGCCGCGACCAGGGCACGTGGCGGCGGGTTCTCACGGCAAGGTGAAGCGCCGGAACCGCCCTGAAGCTTAGCATCCACCCGCCGGATAGGCTTTCCGACCGGCGAAGAGGAGCGGTTCGATGCAGGACGCGGGGATCGATGGTACCCCGATACTCGGGCTGAGGCGCTTGCTGCCGCTGGTGCTGCTGGCGGTGATCGCGCTGATAGTTTATGGCACCGGGTTCCATCAATACCTCACCTTTCACGCGCTCGCCGAACACCGCGAATGGCTGGTGGCGGAAGTGGCCGAGTTCGGCATCTGGGCGCCGCTCGCCTTTATAGCGGTGTATGCGATTTCGACCGCGGTCTCGATACCCGGCGCGCTCTTTCTCTCCGTGCTGGGCGGCTTCTTGTTCGGCACGATACTCGGTAGCATCTGTGACCTGACGGGCGCTACTTTGGGCGGGACGATTCTGTTCCTGGTGGCCCGTACCGGCTTCGGCGATGTGCTGCGACGGCGCGCCGGCCCGTTCATGCGCAAGGTAGAGGCGGGCTTTCGAGAGAACGCCGCGACCTACCTCTTGATCCTTCGCCTCGTCCCGCTGTTTCCGTTCTGGTTGGTCAATCTGGTGCCGGCGTTCTTCGGCGTCCGCCTGAGCGTTTTCGTTCTCTGCACCTTCTTCGGCATGATTCCAGCCGCGGTGATCTACGCCAGCATCGGCTCCGGACTCGGCCGGATGTTGGATCGGGGCGAGGCACCGAACCTCAATAGCATCTTCGAACCGCGCATCTTGATCCCCTTGCTGGGACTCGCGTTGCTGGCAGCGACGCCGGCACTGTACAAGCGCTGGAAACGCCCGCGGTGAGCGAGAGCGTCACCGCCGATCTTTGCGTGATCGGCGCCGGATCGGGCGGATTGGTGGTAACTGCCGTCGCGGCGCAGCTCGGATTCAAGACAGTGCTGCTCGAATCGCGCGTGATGGGCGGCGATTGTCTCAATTTCGGCTGCGTTCCCTCCAAGGCGCTGCTGGCGGCGGCAAAACGGATGAAGGCCGCGGGCGAGAATGCAGCCTTCGGCCTCAAGGGCGTGCCGCTGGAGGTCGACTTCCCGGCGGTGATGGATCACGTCCATCGCGTGATCTCGGCGATCGAGCCCAATGACTCGCAGCCGCGCTTCGAGGGCATGGGGGCCCGCGTCATCCGCGCGCACGGCCGCTTCGTCGGGCCCGATGAGGTTGAGGCCGAGGGCGTCCGTATCAAGGCCCGGCGCATCGTCATCGCCTCGGGTTCGACGCCGACGGTCCCGGCCGTCCCCGGCCTCGAAAATGTGCCGTTCCTCACCAACGAAACCTTGTTCGAGAACCGTGTCCTTCCGCGGCATCTGGTGGTGCTGGGCGGCGGCCCCGTCGGTATCGAAATGGCGCAGGCGCATCGGCTGCTCGGCTCGCAGGTGACGGTGCTGGAGGCACTGCCGCTCATGCTCCCGCATGATGATCCGGAGCTCACGACGCTGCTGGCCGAGCGTCTGGCCGCCGATGGCGTCGACATCCGGACTGGCGCCAAGGTTCGTCGGATCGAGCGCGAGGGGGATGGTCTTGCCGTGATCTTCGGCGCCGAAGCAAGCGAAGAACGTCTCCTGGCTTCGCATTTGCTGGTGGCGACGGGACGTCGGCCCAATCTTGATGATCTCGACGTGGAGAAGGCCGGAATCGAACGCGATGAAAAGGGCGGGCTCCGCCTCGATCGTCGATTGCGCACCACCAATCGTCGCATATTTGCGATTGGCGATGCAGCGGGTGGGCCTCAGTTCACCCATGCCGCCAGCTATCAAGCCGGTATCGTGATCCGCAACGTGCTTTTCCGTCTGCCGTCGAAGGTCGATTATCGAGCGCTTCCGGCGGTGACCTATACCGAGCCCGAGCTGGCGCAGGTTGGGCTCTCCGAGGCCGCCGCGGTCGAGCGTTTCGGGCCGGATCTTCGAATCCTGCGCTGGCCGTTGCACGAAAATGACCGCGGCCAGGCAGAGCGGCAGACCCATGGCCTGATCAAGGTCCTGACGCGTCGGAACGGGCGCATTCTCGGCGCCGCGATCCTGGCGCCCTCAGCGGGCGAGCTGATTCAGCCCTGGGTATTGGCGTTAGGCTCCGGCCTCAAGATCGCCGCCTTTGCCGGTATGATCGCGCCTTATCCAACACTGGGCGAGATCGGCAAGCGGGTCGCAAGCCGCTACTACCTGCCTAAGCTCATGAATGAACGGACGAAATCGTTGTTGAAGTGGCTCCGCTGGCTGGGCTGACCCGGATCCCGGATAAAGTGGCACGTCTATGCTAGGATTTGGCCATGACTGAACGCAGTCCGATGCTTGCCCCCTGGTTTCGCAGCCTCTCGGCGCGCCTGCTGCTGCTGACGATCTTTTTCGTGATGCTGGGAGAAGTCCTGATTTTCGTGCCGTCGGTCGCGCGCTTCCGGCTCAATTTCCTCGAAAACAAGATCGCAGCCGCGCACCTCGCGGGCTTGGCGCTGGAGGCGACTCCCGACAAGGCCGTGACGCAGGACCTCGCCAACGAGTTGCTTCTGCATGTCGGCGCCGACGGCATCGTGCTGCATAAGCCCAACCACTCGACGCTGATGATCGACAGCGACATGCCGCCGACGGTCAACTTCACTTACGATTTGCGCGACGATAGCATCCTCAGCTTGATCTCCGACGCCATAGTGTGCCTCGGGCGCTCCGGCCATCAGGTGCTGCGCGTGCTCGGCGTCTCGCCCAAGGATCCGAACATTCTGGTGGAGGTGCTGCTGGATGAGCAGCCGATGCGGAGGGAGATGTGGGATTTCGGGGGCCGCATCTTCGCGCTTTCGATCGCGCTGTCGCTGATCGCGGCAACGCTCGTCTATCTAAGCCTGCAGTGGCTTTTGGTGGCGCCAATGCGGCGTATCACCAGCAGCATGATCGCCTTCCGCGCCAACCCCGAGGGGTTCTCGCGCGCGATCGAGCCGAGCACGCGCAGCGACGAGATCGGCATCGCGGAGCGCGAGTTGGCGCGGCTGCAGCAAACGGTGCGGCAGGCGCTGCGCCAAAGCGCGCGGCTTGCGGCGCTCGGCACCGCCGTCACCAAGATCAATCACGACCTGCGTAACATCCTCTCGACCGCGCGGCTGGTCTCCGACAGCCTGGTCGGCAGCGAGGCTCCCGAGGTCAAACGCGTCGTCCCGCGCCTCATCGACGCGATCGATCGCGCGGTATCGCTGTGCAGCGGCACGCTCAACTATACCCGCGAAGGTGCGCCACCCTTGGTCCCTGGTCGATTCCTGCTGGCGACGGTGGTGGAGGAGCTGGCCGATCTGTTGGAGCTCAAGGGCGGCGAGCGTCCGCTGTTGCTCGACCGCGTGCCGCCAGACCTCGCGGTCGAGGCCGATCGCGAGCAGGTCCACCGCGTGTTGATGAACCTGCTGCGCAACAGCATGGAGGCAGGCGCTCAGCGCATCACCGTAGCCGCGGAAATTGAGAACGGTACGGCGCGGATAGAGGTGGTCGATGACGGGCCTGGCCTTGCGCCCAAGGCGCTTGCCAACCTCTTTCAGCCTTTTGCCGGGTCGGCGCGGCCGGGCGGCACCGGTCTTGGCCTTGCGATCGTGCGAGAGATCATGCGCGCTCATGGTGGCGAGATCACGCTGGTCGAAAGCACCGCGCGAGGCACTGAGTTTCGGTTGAGCCTCCCGCACGCCGTGACCGAGGAACTGGCCCGCGGGGTTCTGCGCGGGCAAGCGGCGTCCGGCGCCTCGGTGCGCGTCCCCGGCGAGTGAGTTGGAGGATCACGCAAGGCCATAGCATTCGCGGCGCAGCTACGGTAATACCGCGCGACTCTGACAGTTAATGCTGGTGGCAAGGAAAGATCGCGTGTTCCGTTTTTTCGAATCATTGCTCGATCCGACGGCGTTGCCGCCGGGTGCGCCGCCGCCGCAAGGGCTTGCCGCGTTTTACTGGCACTACGCGCGCCAGGCGCGCCGGCTCGTGGTGGCGCTGTTCGTGGCGGGGTTCTTTGTGGCGGTGCTGGACACGACGATCCCGGTGTTCGTGGGACGCGTGGTGACACTGGTCTCGAACCATGAGCCGGGTGCGCTCTGGCGCGAAGTCTGGCCCCAGCTCGTCGGCATGGCGGCGGTGCTGTTGGTCCTGCGTCCGGTGGCGATGGGGCTGCAGAACCTGATCACCAACCAGGCGATCGCGCCGGGCCTTTCCAACATGGTGCGGTGGCAGAACCACTGGCATGTCGTGCGCCAGAGCTGGACTTTCTTCCAGAACGATTTCGCGGGACGGATCGCCAATCGCGTGATGCAAACGGGCCCGGCGCTGCGTGAGAGCGTGGTCTCTGCCACCAACGCGGTCTGGTACATCCTCGTTTACGGCGGCAGCGCCATCGTGCTGATGGCGTCACGCGCCACCTTTCTCGCCGGGCCGCTGATTCTGTGGTTCGCGGCCTACGCCGTCTTGCTGAGGATCTTCGTGCCGCGCATGCGCGAGCGTTCGCGTCGAATGTCGGAGGCGCGCTCGACGCTTACGGGCCGCGTCGTCGACAGCTACACCAACATACTGACGGTGAAGCTGTTTGCGCGCCCAAGCGAGGAAGACGCCTTCGTGCGCGCGAGCCTCGACGAGCACACGGAGCTGTTTCGCCGGCAACTCAGGCTCATAACTCTGTTCGGCTTTGCGCTCGCGACCCTCAACGCGACGATGGTGGTCGGGACCGGCGCGGTCGCGATCTGGCTTTGGACGGTCGGATCGATACCCGTTGGTGTCGTCGCCATGGCGCTGCCGCTCGCTTGGCAGATTGCCAATATTTCCGGCTGGGTCGCGCAGAACGTGACGGGGATCTTCGAGAACGTGGGCGTGGTGCAAGATGGCATGCGCTCGATCGCGGTGCCGCGCCAGATGGCGGATGCGCCCGACGCCGGGGAGCTCGTGGTACGCCGCGCGGCCGTCCGCTTCGAGAATGTTCGCTTCGGCTACGGCACCGCGCGCGGTGTCCTGCATGGCATCGATCTTGCGATCGCGCCCGGCGAGCGCGTCGGCCTGGTCGGTCCATCGGGCGCCGGCAAATCGACGCTGGTCAATCTGCTGCTGCGTTTTTATCCGCTTGAAGGCGGGCGCATCCTGATCGACGGCCAGGACATTTCCCAGGTGACGCAGGAGAGCCTTCGCGCGCAGATCGCGATGGTGACCCAAGACACTTCGCTGCTGCATCGCTCGATCCGCGACAACATCCGCTATGGCCGGCCGAGCGCCAGCGATACCGAGATTCGCGACGCTGCCGCTCGCGCCCACGCGCTCGAATTCATCGAAGGGCTCGAGGATTGGCATGGGCGGCACGGCTTCGACGCGCACGTGGGCGAGCGCGGCGTCAAGCTGTCGGGCGGACAGCGCCAACGCGTCGCGATCGCCCGCGTGATCCTGAAGAACGCGCCGATCCTGGTGCTGGACGAGGCGACTTCGGCGCTCGACTCGGAGGTGGAAGCAGCGATCCAGGAGCAACTCGGCGACCTCATGCAGGGCCGCACCGTGATCGCGATCGCGCATCGTCTCTCGACCATCGCCCGAATGGACCGCCTGGTGGTGCTCGATCAGGGCCGTATTGTCGAGACCGGCTCCCACGCGGAGCTGCTGCGCGGCGACGGCCCCTATGCGCGGCTTTGGAAGCGACAATCCGGCGGCTTCCGCGAGGATGCCGTGCAAGAGCTCGCGACGCTCACCGCCGGCGAATAGGTCAGTCGAGCGCCAAGACCAGCGCCTTGAGATAGGCCGATTCCGGCAGGTTTGGATGCGTCGGATGGTCGGGCGCCGCACCGGCGCTCAGCAGGATGCGGCCTTGCCGGTCGGCGTCATTGAGACCCTGCTTCACGGTTTCCACGAAATCTTCCGGTGTAACGTTGTGCGAGCAGGAGGCGAGGAAAAGATATCCGCGCGCTGCCGTCACTCCCGCGGCGAGACGCGTGAGCTTGCGATAGCCGCGCAATCCGGGGCCCAAGTCCTTGCGGGATCGCACGAAGGCGGGCGGGTCGGAGATCACAACGTCAAAGCGCTCACCGCGGTCCAACATCGACTGGAGTTCCGCGAAAATCTCACCGCGACGGAATTGGCAGCGCGCGCTCACATCATTCATCTGGGCGGCGCGCTCGGCCAGCGCGAGCGCGGTTTCGGAGCGATCGATGCCGAGGATTTCGCTTGCGCCTGCAAGTGCTGCCTCGATGGCAAAGCCCCCACCGAAACAATAGAGGTCGAGAACGCGCGCCTCTCGGCACAATGCGGCCACAAAGCGGCGGTTCTCGCGCTGATCGTAGAACCAGCCGGTTTTCTGGCCGCCCATCGGATCGACCGGAAAGCGCGCGCCATTCTCGTGCGCCTCGACGTTTTCCAGCGAACCCATAACAAGCCGCACGTCACTCGTTAGCCCTTCGAGTGCGCGCCCGGCGCTGTCGTTGCGCAGCACTACCGCGCTGGGGCGCAGCACTCCTTCGATTGCCCGCACGATCTCCGTCTCCAGCAGATCCGCGCCGGCGGTATTGAGCTGTGCCACCGCGACGGTGCCATATCGATCCACTACGATCCCCGGCAAGCCATCCGCCTCCGCGTGAACAAGCCGATAATAGGGATCGCGATAGAGCCGGTTGCGAATTTCGAGCGCGCGCGCGAGCCGCGACGCAATGAAATCCGCATCGATTCTGCGCGAGGGATCGCGGTCGAGCAGGCGCGCGGCCACCAGAGTATGGGGATTGAATGTGGCAACGCCGAGCGCCCGGCGATCGACGCTTTGCAGGGTGACCAGGCCGCCCGCCGGCAGCGCCTTTGCCGCCGGGTCCATCTGCACTTCATTGGAATAGATCCACGGGTGTCCGGCGAGCGCGCGCTTATGGCGGCCCGGAACGAGGGTGACAGTCGGGCGGTCCGCTGGATGACCTAGCATGGCGCTGCAGTGTATTCGCCAAGGCCGCCGCGGCAAACGGTCGCGGGTGTAGGTGCGTCTCTCATTAAGCCCTCCGGGGTCGCGCGAGTTGTCTTAGAGATTGTTGTATTTGATATTTCAGCGGAATTCGCCGGTCACTAGGGCTGCTCGACCCGACCTAGTCTGATGCATCAAACCGGAGAGGGAAGCCAAACACATATTCACGATCACGGAGTTTTCAACTGCCCATTACAAGAAAGACGTTAGCGTACAGGCGGGAGTAAAATGTACGCGCCAGTATTAATCGATAGCGATGGAGAAATTCGCTCGATAGGTGCGCCGGAAATGCGGCGGGGCGCCATCGCCGATGGATGCGGTTGCGATTCCGATTGGCCCGATTGCGCGGTGCGTGAGTTCGGGTTCGTCTTGGTGCGGGAACGCCTGACTTCCGTGCAGATCATGCTGCGGCCATCCCTGGTGACGGAGCCGGCGCTGGCGGCGTTGTTCTATCATGTGGCGGAAGCGGTACCTGAGCGGGTTGTGCTTTCCTTTCTACTCGACGAGTGGCATCACGAGGTCATCCGCACGGCGCACGAGGCGATGCTACGCCTTGAGGATATTGTCTTCGCCGCGAAGACATGGCGGCCGCGCACGCGCTACCAAGCGCAATTCCATCCGTCAAAGCTGCTGCGCCATGCCACGTACCAGCGCTGGGCGCCGCTTCTTGCTGTTTGGGGACTGACCGGCGGGCGGCCGCCGGGATCGCTGGTCGATGTGTTTACCTCCTTTTCCCTGCTCGACCGCGCGATCGTGCTGCGCAATCCGCGCGGCAGCGACCGGCTGCTATTCGAGCATCGCGGCAGCGCATTTTCCTTCTTTCGTCCGTGCTGGAACCTGTTGGCGATCGGGCGCGACATCGAGGATCAGCCGGATGGCGAGTACGCGGCATCGGTCGCCGAGGCCTATCGCACCGCGCTCGGAACACGCGAGCCGCGCTTCGAGGCCGTGGACGCGGTGGTACGGACGCCGGGCCGCGATGTCCGGCGCAGCCGCTATGACCGGCTGATCCTGCCGTGGCAGAGCGCAAACGGTGAGCGGTTCGTCACCGGTCTATCAATGCTGCGAACCAGCTACGCGCTCGATTCCGCCTGACTTGGTGACCAATCAGGCTCCCATGCGGCACATGGAGGGCGCCGTGCGCGGAGACCTTGCTTACGGCGCGCCTAGTCTGGAAGATTCCGGCCATGGACCTTCGTTCCGGCGCGCTCAATCTCATCACCGACGTCGAAGGCCTTCGCGTGGGCAACGCTCACGATGCACTCGTGCGCAGCGGCGTCACGGTGGTCCTTCCCGAATCGCCCGCAATTGCCGCGGTCGATGTGCGCGGCGGCGCTCCGGGGACCCGCGAGACCGATGCGCTTGCACCGACCGCGCTGGTCGAGCGCATCGATGCGGTGGTGCTGAGCGGCGGCTCCGCCTTTGGATTGGAGGCGGCATCGGCGGTTACGACCGCGCTTGCCGCTGCGGGGCGTGGTTTTCCGGTCGGCGCGGTGCGGGTGCCGGTCGTGCCGGCGGCGATCCTGTTCGATCTCTTGGACGGCGGCGACAAGGCCTGGGGCGAAAGCCCGCCATATTCGGCATTGGGCCGCGCGGCGCTCGCGGCCGCCGAGCGTTCCTTTGATCTCGGCAACGCCGGTGCGGGCTTCGGCGCGCGCGCCGGCAGCCTCAAAGGTGGCCTCGGCAGCGCTTCCGCGGTAAGTGCCGATGGGCTAGAGGTCGGTGCGTTGGTGGCGGTCAACTCCCACGGCGAGACGACCATGCCGGGCTCGTCGTGCTTCTGGGCCTGGGCGTTGGCGCGGCCCGGCGAGGTTGGGCCGCAGCACCCGCCCACCTGGCCGCTCCCATCAGATCCCCCGCGTTACCCATCGCCCATGGCAGGTGGGCATACCAGCATCGGCGTCGTTGCCGCCAATGCGACGCTCACCCGTGCCGAAGCGCAGCGCGTCGCAATCATGGCGCAGGATGGACTGGCGCGCGCGATCAGGCCGGTCCACACGCCTTTCGATGGCGATACCATCTTCGTGTTGGCGACGGCGCGATGGGAATTGCCGGCGCCGCGAGCCGAAACGCTGTTGCGGATCGGCGCTGTCGCCGCCGATTGCGTCGCCCGTGCCGTCATGCGCGGGATTTACGCGGCGGAGAAGCTCGGCGAAAAACTCGCCTACCGGGATCGTTTTCCGAACAACTGACGGGCGTCAGCGCGAGCGACGCGTCGCCGCGAGCGGCGGCGCGAATTGGGGCTCGATATCCCAGGGGAACAGGATCCAGGTGTCCTGGCTTACCTCGGTGACGAAGGTATCGACCAACGGCCGACCCGCCGGCTTCGCGTAGACCGTGGCGAAATGCGCCTTGGGCAGCATGTCGCGCACGACGCGCGCGGTGTCGCCGGTATCCACGAGGTCGTCGACGATCAGATACCCTGCGCCATCGCCTTGAACTCCCTTCAACACCGTGACCTTTCCGCGCGCACCGAGCTTGCGGCGATCGTCGTAGCTGGAGACGCAGACGGTGTCGACCAGGCGGAGATCGAGCTCGCGCGCGACAATCGCCGCCGGGACGAGGCCGCCGCGGGCAACCGCAACGATCCCCTGCCAGGGGCCGAGATCAAGGAGGCGCCAAGCGAGCGCCCGCGCGTGACGGTGCAGCTCGTCCCAGGTCACCGGGAAATGCTTGAGGACTGTTGCCGCGGTCTCGCTCATGAAGCCTTCCTGAGCGGCGCCGCTGCGTGCGCGTCGCCGCCTAGCGGACGTAGACTTGAACTTCGTTCGACTGCGCGGTGGCACTCGTGGTCGCGGAGATGCTGATGCGATCGGCCGGGAGACCCATGTCGGTCAGCGTACGCACCACCGACTCGGCATTACGCTTGGCGCTGGTGCTGTTGAGCGCGACTTGACCGGCTGTGCCCGATGCTGGTGCGACGGCGACCACGCTGAAGACGGCGCCTGGACGGCGCTCGAGCGCCCGGCTCACCGCGCTATAGAGCGCCTGATCATAGGAGACATTCGCCCGATCGAACCGGATCACCATGAGCGGCTGTCCACCGGCAACGGGACGCGACGATGCGGTCTGCTGCGGCGCCGCGGTGCTGAAGGCACGATTCGCAAGGCTCTGACCATAGAGCTCGCCGTTCTTGATCGCGAGCGACAGCACGGTCAGGTTGCGCCGTTCGTTGGTGACGTATGCGGTCTGGCGGCTGATGTCGCCGCTCAGATCATTCAAGAGTCGGTCGATCAGCACGACAGTGCGGTTGACGTCGTTCTCCAAAATATTCAACTGGCGGTGATCTTCGTCGACGGCACCCTGCAGGCTGTAGGCGGCGCGCACGGATTCGAGGATGTAGGCTGCGAGCGCCGAATCGGATGCGGCCTCGTTGGAAATCGAATTCAGCCGCGTGATATCGGCGCCGACCCGATCGAGTGCCGCCTGAGCCTGGTTCCACTGCGCGAGCAACTGCGGGTTTCCGGGGGTGGTCCCCACCTGAAGGCGCGAGCTGATCGTGGCCACCAGGTTGTAGTAAGCGGCAGCATCCGACGCCATCTGCGTCCGCGCAGTCTGTAGCTCTTGGTTATGCTGGTTGATGTTGGTCTGCAGCCGCGTCAGGTCGCCGCGCAAGTTTGCGACCTTCTGTCCCACATAGGTCCCCGTGGCGGCGCCAGGTGTCACAGGAGCCGGCGTGTAGTTGCCGGTGCCGACGGCAGGCGGCGCCGCCGGTGCCGGCGTGTAGTTGGTGGTGCCGACGGCAGGCGGCGCTGCGGGTGGTGCTGTCGTGTAGTTCCCAGGTGCTGCCGCCGGTGCTGCGGGGCTTCCTGGAGCCGCGCCCGTTTCCGCCGCCGATGGCGGGATGGCCACGGTCTCGGGGGCCGCGCCAGTGCCCGACGCCGAGCTAGTTCCCTGATCCTCGTCGGTAGGCTCCTCCCCCGTGAAAAGCGGCGTGATGTCGTTGTCGATGAACGAGCAGCCCCAAAGCAACCCGGTGGCCGCGACGATCAAAAGATGCGAGCGGAGCTTCAACATGGACAATGTCGAGCCTCGTGTGTTCCCCTGTTGTATGCCGAGCGAGGACGGGCGGCTCCCCCCGCCGGCCATCGGTGCAGTCGACGCGCGCACCTTCTGATTCCGCGGAGCGATATTACGCAATGGGCTGTGGTGGGACAAGCCGCTTTCGCCGCCGATTGAGACGCGCCCCTTGCGCCGGCATGCCGCCGTCACGCGAATCTTGCCAGTAGCGGGGCTTGCTTGTAGCTTCGCCCCCCTGTCCGGTCTGGCGATTCAAGATCGGCGCGGGCGCCCGTAGCTCAATTGGATAGAGCACCAGACTACGAATCTGGGGGTTGGGAGTTCGAGTCTCTCCGGGCGCGCCACTTCACTGGAGCATCTTTGGAAGTTGCTGAAAAGTCGCCGACGTGTGGTGTGTCCCCGGTGACACATAGGGCCGCAAAATAATTTCGCTTCAGGGTCGACATCGCCGCCATTGAGTTCATTGCTGCTTGGGCCACGGCAAGCTTTTCGCGTGCAAAAAGCGTGGCGACAATCGCCGGTTGTCGAGCCTCCGCAAGGTCGCGATTTTGGGGTGGAGTTCCGTCTACCGAACGCGACTCACGAAGTTGGCCCATAGCCCTTGGCGCGCATGCAGTCCTCAACGTAGTTGTCGGTGCGCTTCTTGTCGGTTGCCGACATGCCGGCTTGGTTGATTCCGAGCGTGCCGGTCCGCTGCCAATCTGGCGCCCGAGTCGCCATGATGTCGGATTCGATGTTCGCTTCGCGCTTGATCAGCGCGTCGGCCTGCGCGTGGCAATCCGCGAGATCGGCCGCGGCCGTGTCCTTGCTGGCGCCGGCCTTGCTCCAGTGTGGACTCCCGCAACCCGCAAGTATCGGCAATATCGCCAGCAACCGGATCGCGCTCCAGAGGCTTTTTGCCTGCATCGTGTATTCAGCCTGGCAACGGAAGATTAACCCACTAAGCCCTAGAAACTAGCGCTTGGGCCGCGCCTGATCCCAGGCCTGTTTTCGACCATGAAGGTTCGCCCTATGACGCTTCCCCAATTTACCATAAGCCGGCTGGCATCGCTGGCGCTGCTCCTGCTGCTCGGCGCCTGCAACGCTTGGGAAAATCGTGCCGAATTCGCGGCGCCGCAGATGCGGTGGAAGTCGACCGAGCCTTCTCCCGTCGCCGCAAACGCCTCGCCGCCTGCCGTCCCCGTGCAATATTGCTACCGCACGCTCGCGACCGTCGATTGCTATACCCAAGCCGATCCCGACCGCCTCACCGGCTATACTGGGCAGTATCCGGGGGCAGCGTCCGCGCGCTAAGCGCGAGCTTGCGCTCTGCCAAGGTCGCGATGATCCGCCGCTTTGCCGCGGCATCGAGCCGTGGCCATTGGGCGATTTCCTCGATCGTTCTCCGGCAGCCCAAGCAATAGCCCGACCTCGGGTCGAGCGTGCAGGTGCCGATGCAGGGCGAGACTGGCGGTAGCCCCTCGCTCATTTCGCGGGTTTCGATTGCGGCGTTCCTACGGCAGCGCCGGTCCCGGACTTGTCAGGGCTCGGCTTCGGTGCCGCCAGCACGTCGTCGAGCTTGGTGCGGATCGCGGCCGCCTTGTAAGGCGCGATGCCGTAGACCCAGCGCGAAGAGCGCTGGTTCAGGCTCTCGGCTTCGATCCTGGCCTTGTCGCTGCCGTCCGAGCTCGCTTTGAGGCGCATCCAGTCGGTGTCGCCCACCTTCGCCGTCTCGACGGCGACGGTGAGGCCGTCGAAGGTGGTGTAGCTGCCCTTGGCGACGCCCTGGGCGGGGAATGGCAAATCTTTGGCCACCTTTACGTCCGTGAGGTCGAAGGCTTGCAGCACCGTTGCCGGCTCGACGAGCGTTGTATCGCTCTTGAGCTCGCGGCCGGCGGGCAGCTCCTTGAGCGTGAATTTGCCGTCGGGCTTGTCGCGGCTAATCGTGAGCGTGGCGCCGTCGGGTCCGACCAGCACCGCCTGCTTTATCCGATTGTCGTGGATGTCGACGACGCGGCGGTCGAGCCATTGCACGATGTCGCCGTCGATGTCGAGATTGCCGCGCGCCAGCCATGTCTGTGCATTGCCGGGAGCGCGCACATAGATACCGTCGTTGCCGCCGCCGAGCTCGTCGACACGGCGCCGGCCGGTGATGAGGCTGCCGAGCGCTGCGCCCTTTGCGTCGTAAAGCCCGACCTCGATCGACTCGCTCTTTGGCGCGGAGGGATCATCGAGATTGAGCCGCTTGTACAAGTCTGGCCGCGCGGTCTTGGGCTCGACGTACGTA
Organism: Allostellaceae bacterium; assembly: GCA_035517495.1. Classification (GTDB taxonomy): domain Bacteria; phylum Pseudomonadota; class Alphaproteobacteria; order ATCC43930; family CGMCC-115725; genus DASZHJ01. The sequence continues at coordinate 253,769 of DATIYT010000103.1, forward strand.
AGCTGCGCGAGTGCGAGCAGCATCTCGCGCATTTTCTGCCCATTGGCGGGGTAGTCACCCTTCTCGGCGATCGTCCAGGCATTGCCGTGCTTCACCAGGGTGATGGTCGAGTCCGCGTGCTTCAGCACCACCTTTGCGACATCGGCGAGATGCGGCGCGACCTCGGGCAGCACGAGCCGTCCGACCTGCGGATCGGTGATGTGGGAATTGCCGGAAACCATGACCGCGACCGCGACCGCTGAGGAGAGCACCGCGGCGGCGGCGAGGGCGAGGGCGCCTTTGGTTTGCATGGGCTCGATCCTCGCTCAGGCGTGAAGGGTCGGCCGCTTGCGCCGATTGAGCCGAATCCAACCCAATATCGCCGCCGCCAACCCGACCAGGATCGGAATTGCCGCGATATCGGCGATTTCAAGCCAGTACTTGAGCCGGTCGATATCCTGGCGCAGCGCGCGCTGTACCTCGCGCAACTGCTGGCGCGTGCGCAGCAAGTCGGTGCGGAAATTGTCGATCGCCTGGCTTTGGTCGGCGGTGAGCGTCACCGCGCCCTCCTTGTTCTCCTGGATATCCTTGATCTTGGCTTCGGTGTCCTTGAGCTTGTCTTCAAGCGCCTTTGCGGTCGCCTGGTAGCGCGCTTGGGCAGCGCGCTGAATATTGTCCACCAGCAGGAAGGGACGCGCGGCGGTGCCGCGGCTGCGGAGCGTGATGAGGTCGTTGCCACCGGCCAGCACTTCGATGGCATTGGCGACAAAGTCGCCGTTACCGGCGACCGGCACCACCACCTGCTGACCAAAGAAATCCTGGGTCTGCGCCCAGAACCGGTCTTCGAGAATGTCGGTGTCGCCCACCACCACCACGTTGATCGGTTGCGCCGACTCCTTGAGCTGCGCAGCCGCTTGCGCTTCGTCCTTTTTCGCGGCGTCGCCATCCTTCTTGTCCGCGTCCGCACCCTTCGCGTTTTCCTCGGCCTTGGGCGGGCCGTCGGGATAGGCCGTCGAGGCGGGGCCGGTAATGCGCGCGGCCAGGATGAGCCGTTTGTCGTCGGGTTTGAAGTCGTCGAGCAGGCCCTGCACGTCCGGCATCCCCTCGATTTTCTCGACCGGAATCTCCTCGGAATCGGTCGAGGTCTGGATCAGCGGAACGAGCTTGGTCTTGGCGTCCTTGACCGGCTCCAATATCCCGGCCGTCGCCATGTTGATCCGGTCGAGATCGCCGGTGATGAGGTCGTCATGGTTGAGCGCGTCGTCCCTGAGCGCAAGCCAGGCGACATACTCCATTGTCTGCTGATTATAGGCGCTGCCCGCGTTGACCCGCCGCGCCGCCTCCCGATCGCCCGCCACCATCTTGGGCACCAGGGTCACGCCCCAGGCCTTCAAGAGCGGCTCGAGGTCGCTATCGCTTTCGCCGCCCGGCGGGCTGAACTGGCTCGGGTGCAGTTGCTGCGTCTCGGAATAGGGATCGACAAATACCAGCGCGCGGCCGCCGCGCAGCACGAACTGATCGATCGCATAGAGCGTCTTCGGCGCGAGGTGCTGGGGGTGCACGATCATCAGAACGTCGACGTCGAGGTCGATCTTATCGACGTCGGGCGAAAGCGTGCGCATCTCATAAAGCTGCTGAAGCTGCGTCATGACCGCATAGGGATGCAGCGGCCGGCCTTGCAGCGCCGCGGCGAAATCGCCTTCGAGCGGAAGCGTCGTGATCAATCCGACCACGGTCCTCTTGGGCGCGGCCACCGCATGGATCGTCTTGGTGAGATCGTATTCGAGGAAGCGCTCTCGGTCCGGCTGGAAGAACGGGATCAGCTCCTGATCGTCGGTCGAGTTCGTGGCGGCGAGTCCGAAATAGACTTTGTCGCCGCCCTGGTCGAGGGGCACGCCCTGCAGACCCATGGCGACCGCGCGATCCTCTTCGGGCGAGAACGGCTCCGGATCGATAATCTGCAGATCGATCTTGCCCTTGGCGAGCGCCGCATATTCCTCGAGGGTTTCGCGCACGCGCTGAGCATAAATGCCGTAAGACGGCACCTCATCGCCGAGCTTCTTCGAATAATAGAAGCGCAGCGTGATCGGCTCCTGGATATCGGCGAGCGTTTTGCGCGTGCCGTTCGAAAGCGTATAGAGCCCGCCCTGGGTCATGTCGATGCGGATCGAACCGAGCAGACGATTGGCGATCACGTTGACGGCGACGAACAGCACCGCCGCCGAAACGAGACTGATCAGCGCGAGATTGCGGCGCGACAGGTCGGGCAACTTCATGCGCGCCTCCTCATTCCGCCTTCTTCAAGTCGACGATCACGGTGTTCGCGTACAGGAACAGCACGATCACCGAGACGAAAAAGACGGCATCGCGCAGATCGATGACGCCGCGCACGATTGCGTTGAAATGCGTGAGAAAGCTCATGCTGGTGACGGCGTCGATGAGCGACTGCGGCGCCCATCCCTTGAGCAACCCGAGCGCGATCCCGGACCCGCTCACGGTGAACAGAAACGAGACCGCGGCGGTGACGACGAAGGCAATCACTTGGTTCTTGGTGAGCGCCGAGATCGCGGAGCCCACGGCCAGGAACGCGCCTGCCATCAAGAAACTGCCGATATAGCTGGCGAGGATGACGCCATTGTCGGGATGTCCGAGGACGTTGACGGTGATCCAGAAGGGGAAGGTCAGCGCCAATGCGATCCCCGAAAAGATCCAGCTCGCCAGGAATTTTCCCAGCACCGCCTGAGTCATGGAGATGGGCAGGGTCAGCAGCAGCTCGATCGTGCCGCTGCGCCGTTCCTCGGCCCAGAGCCGCATCGCCAGCGCGGGGATCAACACCAGATAGAGCCACGGATGGAACGAGAAGAACGGCTGCAGGTCGGCCTGCCCGCGATCAAAAAAATTGCCGACGAAGAAGGCGAGCGTGCCGGCAAGCGCCAGGAAGATCACGATGAAAACGTAGGCGAGCGGCGTCGCGAAGTAGCTCTGCAGCTCGCGGCGGACGATGACGCAGATGTTGCGCATGCGGCTTACGGCGCGGGCTACGAGCTGGACGTCACTTGGCGGAACACGTCGTCGAGGCGGCCGCGCTCGACGCGCAGCTGCTTGACTTCCCAGCCGCGCACGCGAGCAAGGTCCGCCACGTCGGCGACGATGGAGCGCCCTTCGCGTGCAAATATCATCAGCGCCTTGTCGTCTTCGTCATCGGCTTCGTGCTCGACGGCCGCGACCTGCGCCAGCGCGCCGAGCTCCTGCGCCGCCGTGTCGGCGCCCCTTCCCAGCACGACGCGGACGGCGTTGTGATGACGCGAACGCTGCGCCAGCTGGTCCGGAGTTCCGTCCGCCACCAGCCTTCCGTTGGCGATCACGATCGCGCGGCTGCACACGGCGTCCACCTCCTCGAGCAGGTGCGTCGAGATGATGATGGCTTTCTCCGGCGCCATTGCATTGATGAGGTTGCGCACCTCGTGCTTTTGGTTGGGATCGAGGCCCTCAGTCGGCTCGTCGAGGATCAGCACGGGCGGATCGTGCAAGAGCGCTTGCGCAAGTCCGACGCGCCGCTTGAAGCCCTTGGACAGCGTGTCGATCGGCTGCGCCAGCACGCTCCGGAGGGAAGTGCGCTCGATCGCGGTCTCGACGCGCTGGCGGGCTTCCGCGCCGCGATAGCCCCGCACATTCGCGACGAAGCGCAAAAACGCCGGCGGTGTCATGTCGGGATAGGATGGCGCGCCCTCCGGGAGATAGCCGATTTGGCGCTTGATCGTGATCGGGTGGGAGGCGACGTCGGCGCCGCAAATCGTGGCACTCCCCGCGCTTGGCGCCAGGAACCCCGTGATCATCTTCATGGTGGTCGATTTTCCGGCCCCGTTCGGGCCGAGGAAGCCCAGCACCTGACCGCGGCCGACCGTGAACGACACGTCGTCCACGGCCCGGATCGGGCCGAAAATCCTGCTGAGATGGCGGACATCGACCATTGCGTCCGCGTCAAGGCGCGCCAAGTTTCTCCTCCGATCGATCGCAGCTCGGTCCGCTCGCGGCGAACGCGCGGCGTTGGGGGATTCGCGACAAGGTGACCCCGTTTGCAACTTAAATCGGTGTAATCTGTAACGGCCTCAGAGGCAAGAGGAGGGTCAAGTTGATCAGGCGGCTCAGATTGGCATCGGGTCTTGTCATGTTCCTCTACGTGACCACCCATTTCGTCAATCACAGTTTGGGGCTGATCTCGCTCGACACGATGGACGACGCGCTGATCCAGATCTATGGGGTCTGGGCCAGTCCGCTCGGCGGCACGCTCCTCTACAGCGCCTTCACCGTCCATTATTGCTTGGCGCTCTGGGCGCTGTGGCTGCGCCGCTCGCTAAAGATGCCGCCCGCCGAAGCGGTGCAACTCGTGCTGGGCTTCTCGATCCCCTTCTTCCTCACCTCGCATGTGCTGCAAACCCGCGTCGCCGACACCTATTTCGGCGCCGATTACGGCTACTACACGTCGCTTCTCTACACCTATTTCTTGGTCGATCCGTGGATCGGGGTGCTGCAATACACGGTGCTGGTGGTGGCGTGGGTGCACGCTATGATCGGGTTCCGTTTTTGGCTGCGATTGCGCCCCTGGTACCCGCGCTGGCAGCCGCTGCTCTTCGCCTTTGCCTTGCTGATGCCGACCCTGGCGCTGCTCGGCGTCACGGAGGCGGGGCTCCACGTGATGGATCTCGCGGCCGACCCGAACTGGGTGAAGTGGGTGCTGGAGACGCACCACAAAGCGAACCCGCCCGACGCGGCCTTCATCGACGATGCCGTCATCTGGTTGCGCTGGGGATTCCTCGCGACTTTGATCGCGGTTCTGGCGGCGCGCATCGTGCGCTGGCGCTGGCAGCGGCGGCGCGGCATCGTGCGGTTGACCTATCCCAATGGCCGCCTCGTCGAGATTCTGCCCGGGCTTTCCGTGCTGGAGGCGAGCCGCATGGCCGGCATTCCGCACGCTTCGGTCTGCGGCGGCCGCGGCCGTTGTTCTACTTGCCGAATACGCTGCGAGGGGTCGAGGGCGGCGCTGCCGCCGCCCTCGCCGGACGAAATCAAGGTGCTGGAACGCGTCGGCGCTGCGCCCAATGTGCGCCTTGCCTGCCAGCTCCGGCCGACCGGGGATCTGCGTGTGACGCCGCTGTTGCCGCCGGGCGCGCAAGCGCGCGACGGCTTTCGCCGGCCAAGCTATCTGCAGGGCAGCGAGCGCGAGATCGCCATCCTGTTCGCCGATCTGCGCGCCTTCACCAAGCTCTCGGAACAGAAGCTGCCCTACGACGTGGTGTTTCTTCTCAACCGGTATTTCGCCGAGATGGGCCACGCGGTGGAGGAAGCGGGCGGGCGCATCGACAAATTCATCGGCGACGGCGTGATGGCGTTGTTCGGTCTCGACCGCAGCATCGAGGTCGGCTGCCGCGAGGCGCTGATGGCGGCCCGCGCGATGGCCGAGCGTCTCGATCACTTGAACGAATCCCTGTCGCATGATCTGTCCGAGCCGCTCCGCATCGGCATCGGCATCCACACGGGTCCCGCGATCGTCGGCGAGATGGGTTACGGCCGCGCGGTCTCCGTGACCGCGGTCGGCGACAGCGTCAACACCGCAAGCCGCATCGAAGGCCTCACCAAGACTTACGGCGCGGAACTGGTGGTCTCGGAAGCCGTGGCGCGCCGCGCCGGGGTCGCTCTTCCGGGCGCCCCCCGGCACGAGATCGAGATTCGCGGCCGCAGCGAACGCCTGACGGTGCTCACTTTCGAGAACGCGCGGCTGCTCCCCGATATCGCCGCGCTGCCCGCGCGCGCCGCGGAGTGAGAAGCCGGACTTGGCCGGATTCCGTCACGCCGCGCCCGAAGCCGCGCGCAGCTTGTCGCGCACCTCCATCAAGACCCGCCCGGCCCAGTTTAGGCCCGCACCGCCCTGTCCCGTTCCCCAGAATGCGTCCCACGGCGAATCCTCGATCAGCTCGGCGCTGCCAGTCGCGAGCAGCAGTGCCGCCAAATCCGCGTTCTGGCGGAATTTCGCCTCGTCGGCCCGGCGCATCACGTCGACCTTGATCGCGGCCCAATCGGGCCTTGGCTCCGTTCCAAATCCCTCGAACCACGAGACCGAGAGGTGCTTGGCCTTCTCGGGCGTCGGCGCCTCGAACACGGCGCGGCGATAGCGCCCATCGAGCGATTTCTGCGCCTGATAATAGTGCTCGACCGTGGGCCAATTCTGATCGTCGAGATGGATTGGGCTCGGCCAGAAATGCGAGAGGAAGCGGAACGCCGCGCGGTCGCGCGTGAAGTAGAGGATACGATTGTCGTCGGGAACGACGAGCATCAGCCAACCTCAGATGGGAACCAAGGTCAGCTTAACGCCACGGCGAGCTCGGTGAAATTCGCCACGATAAGGTCCGGCTGATGCGGTGTTTGGCCGAACGGTCGTTTCCGGCGATCGATAAACGCCGTCCGCATGCCGTAGGACTTCGCACCGATGCAATCAAAGGCGTGATTGGCGACGAACAAAATGCTGGAGCGGTCCACGCCGATAATCTCCGTTGCCTTGGCATAAGTCTTCCAATGCGGCTTGAAATAGCCCGCCTCCTGCACCGAAATGACGTGATCGAAGGCAAATCCGATGTGCGGCTTGGCGGCCTCGAGCATATCGCGGTCCCCGTTCGATAGAATGGCAAGCTTGAATCCGGTGGATCGAAGTTTCCCGAGCGCCGCGACGACGTCGGGAAATGGCTTTAGCTTCTCGATCTCGCCGACCAGCCAACGCACCTCGTCCTGCGAGTAAGCGATGCCGCAGCGGTCCATGACATAGGAGACCGCGCGATGCCCGATCTGCCGGTAGGGCGTGTGTCCGCGGTCGCAGAGCGCGTCGATCATCGAGTTCTCGAAGTGGGTGCGTCGCCACCAAGTGACGAAGCTATTCGTATCGCCGTCCCAGGATTTTCGCTTGAGGAAGGGTGCCACGGCTTCGGTGAGCCCCTTCTGCATATCAACGACCGTGCCGTATTGATCGAACGCCAACGCCTTGATTTCGCGCTGGAGTATCTGCGGACTTTCCATGCGGTGTCCCTCTGACAGGCGCGGGCCAGTTCGAAATCAAGTAGCTTTTCGGTGCGGCATTAGAGGAGTCGCTCGATCTCCGTGGTAATCTCTTGCGCCTGCGGATCGACCGAAGAAGGCCACGACCCCGCGAGACTGCCGTCGGGAGCCAGCAGATATTTGTGGAAATTCCACCGGGGCTGCCCGGCTTCCCCCAATTCCTCCGCGATCCAGCGATAGAACGGATGCGCCTCGGCGCCGATCACATGCTCCTTGCCCGCCAGCGGAAAGCTCACGTGATATCGCGTCGAGCAAAAGTTCTTGATCTCCTCGGGGGTGCCCGGCTCCTGCGCGCCGAAATCGTTGCAGGGAACGCCCAGCACCACCAGGCCGCGCTTGGCGTAGCGCTCGTACAGCGCCTCCAGGCCTGCGTATTGCGGCGTGTAGCCGCAGAAGGACGCGGTGTTGACGACCAGCACCGGCTTGCCGCTGTACTGCGACAGCGGCAGCGGACGACCGTCGATGCTGCGAAAGGTGAAATCGTAGGCGCTCGTCTCAGCCATAACGCTCCTCGCTCCAGGGATCGCCCCGCATGTGGTAGCCCCGCTGCTCCCAGAACCCCGCCTGATCGGCAGCGAAGAAGGTAATGCGGCGCAGCCATTTGGCACTCTTCCAGAAGTAAAGCTTCGGTATGATCACGCGTACCGGGCCACCGTGTTCGCTCGGGATCGGGCGGCCCTGCCAGGAATGCGCGAGCAGTACATCCGGCTCGGCAAAATCCGTCAGCGGCACGTTGGTCGTATAGTCGTCGTAGCTGGCGAAGGTCAGAAACTTGGCTTCGGGCTTCGGCCGCACCAAATCCAGAAGATGCCGCGCCGAGACGCCTTCCCACTCGTTGTCGAAGCGCGACCATTGGGTGACGCAATGGATGTCGGAACGGTCGTGGAACGTGGGCTGAGCTCGGAATGTCGCCCAGTCCCAAACCAGCGGATGCTCGACGAGGCCGTCGACTTCGAGGCGCCAGCGCTCGAGCGCGACCTCCGGCTGGATGCCAAGATCGAGCACCGGCCAGTTCTCAACGCGGCGCTGGCCGGGGGGCAGCCGTTCCGATTCGGGCCTTGCATGGCGTCCCGTCAGCAGTCGGCCTTCGCGCGCCCAACGTTCTTTGCTGGCGACCAATTTCGCTCGGGCGCCGCTCGGCAGATCATCCTTCTCGTCGGCCATGACTGCGATATCGCTCGGTGATCCGGCAGCGAGGATAGGCCTTGCTGGGCCGGCGCGCAGCCACTTTTGCACGATAAGGCAATCAAAGGTTGCGCTGCCTCGATGGACCGGGCATCACTGAGGCGTCAATCCTCGCCTTGGTCTCCATTGCCGCTCCCGATAAGTCTCCTCCTCAAAGGCATCGCCATCGGCATCGTCATCGCGGTTCCGGCGGGTCCGGTCGGTGTGCTGTGCGTGCGGCGAACGCTGTTCGAAGGGGCGCTTTTCGGCATCGTCTCGGCCTTTGGCGCGGCGCTAGCCGACATGGTGTTCGGACTGATCGCGGGATTCGGGCTCACGGTCGTTCGTGACTGGCTGCTCGGATTCCAAGACGCGCTTGCCATCCTCGGAGGCTTCTATCTGCTCTACGTCGGCCTGCACGCGCTGCTACGCGGCCCGGCGCTCGAGGCCCAGCCGCTGACCGGCGAAAAGCTTGCATACGCGTTCGCCTCGACTTTCGCGCTCTCGATCACCAATCCCGTTACGATTCTCGCCTTCGCGGCGATTTTTGCGAAAGTCGGTTTCAGCAACGGCGGCCTGGATTGGCTGGGTGTCTGCGTGCTCGTGGGTGGTGTGCTGGCGGGTTCGCTGCTCTGGTGGCTCGGCCTTATCCTCGGCATCACCGCGGTCAAGCGATCAGCGCATACCGTGCATTTCTCCTGGATCAATCGCATCTCCGGTACGATCTTGACCGTTTCGGGGTTGGGATTACTCGCGAGCGTCGTCATCACCTGGATCTGGCATTCGGCCTGAAGGGCGCCTTGGCGCTGCCGCCCTGCGCGAGTAAGCTCGCGCGGCCATGCGAATTCTCCGACGTTTTCGCATCATTGCCGCCGCCGCGTTCGCAGCGGCTGTGATGCTGACAGATGCCGGTGTGGGCCTTTGCCAGGGACAGCCTGCGGCGTCGCCGGCCGCGCCGCCCGCGGCGGCCCCGGTCAGCACCGAGGAATTGCAGAGCCTCCTCGACACGCTGCAGAGCGCGCCCGATCGCGACAAGCTGATCGAGCAGTTGCGCGCGCTGATCGCCGCCAGCCGTGCGGCGGCACCGCCGGTCCCGGCGGCCGAAGCGCCGCCCTCGCTCTTCGCTCAGTTATCGGAACAGCTGCGCACCATCAGCACCGATATTCTCGCAACGGCGACGGTCGTGATCGATGTGCCGTATCTCGTCCGGTGGATGGAATCGGAGGCAAGCGACGTCAGATCCCGCCAGCTCTGGGGCCAGGTGCTGCTGCATCTTGCGATCGTCTTCGGTTTGGCTGCTGCCGCTGAATTCGTGGTCCGATGGATGCTGAAGCGGCCGCTGGCGGCACTCTCGGCAAGATCGAGCCCTCGCCGCGTGCTCAGAGCGGCACTCTGGGTGGTGGGGACCCTTCTCGACCTGCTGCCGATCGCCGCCTTTGCGGCGATGGCGTTGCTGGCGTTGCAGCTATTGGGGGCGCGTCCGGTAACGGAACGCGTCGCCGAGATCGTGGTGCGCGCGATCCTGACGGCGCGGGTCGCGGTGGCGGTCGCGCGTGGGGTGTTGTTGTGGCCGGAGTCGCCGGCGTTGTTGCTGGGGGCCAGCGAGGAGACCCGCAACTATCTTTACATCTGGACGCGCCGGTTCGTGTTCTCGGGCGTTTACGGCTATGCGATCGCCGAGGCTGCCTGGTGGTTGGGAGCGCCTGGTGCCGTCTATGCGACCCTGCTCAAATGTGCGGCGCTGGTGCTCGCGGTCCTCGCGGTCATCTTCATCCTGCAGAACCGCAAGTCAGTCTCGGAATGGCTGCGCGGGAACAAGGAACTGATCCCCGGCGGTAGTGCCGGTTGGTGGGTGTTGCGGCACCGTCTCGCCGACATCTGGCATGTCCTCGCGATCGTGTATGTGGTTGGCCTCTTCGCGGTCTACGCCCTACGCATCCCCGGCGGGTTCAGCTTCCTGCTGCGGGCGAGTTTGCTCAGCATCTTGCTCATCGTGGCGGCAAGGGTCGTTGTGCGCCTGATTACCGCCGCGGCGCGACGCGGTTTTGCCGTCAACGCGGAATTGCGCGAGCGCTTCCCCACTCTGGAAGCACGCGCCAACCGCTATCTACCGATACTCTCGGTGCTGAGTTCGGCGATCATCTATCTGATGACCGGTCTCGCGCTGTTGCAGGCCTGGGGCATCGACGCTTTCCACTGGTTCGAGAGCACAGTGGGCCGCCAGGTGACCGGATCGGCGATCGACATCGGCATCGTGCTGGCGGCGGCATTGCTGGTCTGGGAGGTGTTCAGCTCGGCCGTGGACCGCTCCCTCGCCGTCGCCGGCGAGGGAGGACGCACCCATGGCGCGCGCATCCGCACGCTGCTGCCGCTGTTGCGAACCGCGGTGGCAACGCTGCTGGTGCTGTTCGCGGGCTTGATGGTCCTGTCGGAGATTGGGGTCAATATCGGGCCGCTGCTGGCTGGCGCCGGTATCGTCGGAATCGCGATCGGCTTCGGTTCGCAGGCGCTGGTCAAGGACGTGATCAACGGACTGTTCATTTTGATCGAAGATACGCTCGCCGTCGGCGATGTGGTCGATGTGGGTGGTGGCCACACGGGAACCGTCGAGAGAATATCGATCCGCAGCCTCAAGCTGCGCGACATGGCGGGAACCGTTCACACCATCCCCTTCAGCGCCGTGACGACGGTCAATAATCTGACGCGCGACTATGCTTACGTGGTGGCCGACATCGGCATCGTCTACCGCCAAGACCCCGACCGTGCGATAGCCGTGCTGCGGGAGGTGGGCGCCGAATTGCGGCAGGTTCCGGAGATCGCATCCTACATGATCGAGCCGCTCGAGATCGTCGGCGTCGATCGGTTCACGGATTCGGCCGTGGTCATCCGCGTGCGCATCAAGACCCGTCCGCTGCGGCAGTGGGCGGTCGGGCGCGAATTCAATCGCCGTATGAAAAAGGCGTTCGACCGCAATGGCATCGAGATGCCGGCGGCAAACCAGACGCGCTACCTGCCGGAGTTGAGTCGGCAACCCGATGGCACGGCCGGCTCGGAGCCGGTGCAGGCGGCGGAGCCCGCTCGGCCGGCCGCGCAGTAGCGGCATTGCTTGTCACTCATCCTCGCCACGCGTCAGCGCGTCCAGCGCCTCGGGAGTCGCCGCGGCAAGAACTTGGCGCGCGGTCGAGAGCGAGAAACCCGCGCGCGCGAGTGCCGCGAGGTCCTTCTGGCGGTGCTCGGCACGCGCACCCGGAGCGCGATACGGGCCAAGCCGGCGCCGCCGCACCAGCGCAGCCGCGGACGCCAGTTCGCCGGTCTCGGCACGCTCCGCCAAGTCCGCGAGCGCCGCATCGGCGAATTCGGCGGCGACCCCCTTGGCGGCGAGACGCTGGCGGATGCGACGCTGCGAGGTTCCGCGGCGCTGTAGACTACCGGCCTGTGACTCGGCGAACCGCCGGTCGTCGAGCAAACCTGCAGAGAGATAGCGCGCGATCAGCGCGTCGATCCGCGCACGTGCACCCTCCGTGCTCTCTGCGCCCAGCATCGTTGCCCGCTTGACGCGCCGCAGCAGCACGCGCCGAAGCTGCTCGCTCGAAGCCGCAAAGCGTTCCAAATAGTGAAGCGCCGCGCGTTCGATCGCGGCTTCGCTCAAATCCGGTATCGGCCGTCGTCTCATGCCCCGATGATGCGCCGCGCCGCCGCTTGGGTCGAGCATGTCCCGGGGGTGCTGCTTTCGATCAGAGCTTGTGCGCCCCGAAGCGACAAGCGTGCCGCCTCCGCTCGCCGTTGCTCGCGCCCGATGGCACCCGAGCGTTGACGAGGTTGCCCACGGCTCTACCGAGCGCGAATTTTTTCCGATGCGAAACCGCAAAATTGGCGCGCCGGGCTTCGCCCATGATGGTGTGATGGTATAGGCTTCGGACGGAGGCGTCGGCGCTGCTGCTCGCGGCGGTGCAGATGAAATGTGCGTGGCGGCGAATTGCCCCCGTCCGAGGCCAACGGCGAGCGGTATTTGCGGATTCCGCTGGATCGGATCGGACCTCGCTCGGCTTCCGAAAGGAGGACCAATGCGGTTTCGCGACAAGAAGATAGTGATCACCGGCGCGGCCGGCGTTTATGGGCGCGGCCTTGCCACGGCCTTCGCCAACGCGGGTGCACGGCTCGCGCTCAGCGATATACGCCGAGACGGGCTCGAAGAGGTGAAGCGCGCGCTGAAATTGCCGGATTCGCGGGTTCTCCTCCACGCGACCGAGCTTACCGACGCAGCGTCGATCCAGGCCTTGGTGACGACGGTCGTGCAACAATGGGGCGCGCCGGACGTGGTCGTGAACAATGCGGGGATCTATCCCTTCCACGGCCTGCTGGAGACCGATGCCGCGCAATGGGACCGTGTCATGGACGTGAATTTGCGCGCGCCTTTCCTGATCATCCAGGGGTTCGCGCGCGCCATGCTCGAGCGTGGCGTCAGGGGCTGTTTCATCAATGTGAGCTCGGCCTCGGCCGACGTGTTGCGGACCAACGGCGTCCCTTATTGCGTTTCCAAGCGCGGCCTCGAATGGCTCACCAAGGGCTTTGCTCTCGACCTCGGTCCCGACGGCATTCGCGTCAACGCGGTGCGCCCGGGTTTTGCCTTCGGCGGAGCCGGGGTCGAATTTCCCGAGGGCTATGCCGACGCGATCACGGAGGCGAACCCGATGCGGCGCGTCGGAACTCCCGCCGATCTCGCGGAGGCCGTGATGTTCCTCGCCTCCGAGCATGCGAGCTACGTCACCGGCGAGGTATTGAGCGCTGATGGCGGCAGCTCTATCAGCCGCCGCATGGGCGCTGCGACCGAGGCGCGGCGCGGCGCCGGCCGAGCGTAGCGCCGACAGACATCGCACACGCCCAAGGCGTTGCCCGCCGCCGCCAGACTGTGCCAAGCTAGGCCGGTAGGGGGAGGGTGCGATGCCGAAATTTCCGTGGCCCGATGGCGCAAGAGCGGCGGTTTGCCTATCTTGGGACGTCGACGGTGAATCGGCGCTCTATTACCGAGTTCCCGAGCGCTGTCGGCACCAGCTGAGCGAACTGCATCAGCGCATGTATGGGCCGACGATCGCGATCTGGAAAATCCTCGATCTGCTGGCGTCGCATGGTATCCCCGGCACCTTCTACGTGCCCGGCTACATCGTCGATCTCTATCCCAACGTGATCCGCGCCATCAGGGAGCGCGGACATCCGCTCGGGCTGCACGGCTACCAGCACGAGACCATGGACGACCTCGACGAAGCCCGCGAGGCCGCGGTGCTGGCCCGCGCGCAGGGCGCGATGAAGCGCGTTGCCGGATACGTGCCGACGATCTACCGCTCGCCGTCGTGGGAGCTTAACCGGCACAGCCCGGGCTTGCTCGTGCGCTCGGGCGTCGTCTCGGATTCGAGCCTGATGGACGATGAAGCGCCCTATGCGCTCGAAACCCCTGCGGGTCCGCTGATCGAGATCCCGATCCAGTGGATCATGGACGACGCCGAGTATTGGCTGCACACCCGCGCCAACCGCGACCGTCCCATCGGCGACCCCGACAAGGTATTCCGTCTCTGGAGCGAGGAATTCCAGGGCTATTACGAGAGCGGCGGTTGCTTCGTCTTGACCCTGCACCCCTTCATCAGCGGGCGCTGGGTCTACATGCGCACGATCGACCGGCTGATCCACTTCATCAAGGGCTTTCCCGGCGTCTGGTGGGCGAGCCTCGAGGACGTGACCAAGCACGCCCAGAGTTTGCTTGCGGAAGGTCGCCTCCAACTGAAACGCTCGCCGCCACCCGAACCGGTGAAGTTCGACTCATAAGAAGAATTTAGGAGAAGCTCGCGCTCTCGCGCGCGACAAGCGACGGAGGAACATATGGTCGGTGGAGTCATCGGGGAACGAGAAAGCGTACCTGGCCTCTCGCGCGCGGTCAGCGCCGCGTCGATCGGCAACCTCCTCGAATGGTACGACTGGTCCGTCTATGCGTTCTTCGGCGTGCAGATCGCCAAGCTGTTCTTTCCCGACAGCAATCCGCTCAAGGCCGTGCTGCTGTGGTTCCTGATCTACGGCCTCGGCTTTTTCATGCGCCCGATCGGCGCCATGGTGATCGGTCACTATGGCGATAAGCACGGACGCAAGAGGGCGTTGGTCTTCACGGTGATGACCATGGCCTTGGGTACGGTGCTGATCGGCCTCGTGCCAACATACGATTCGATCGGCTCGTTCGGCGCCGTGCTGCTGACCGTGGCGCGGCTCATTCAAGGATTTTCCGCGGGCGGCGAGTGGGGCGGCTCAACTTCGTTCCTGGCGGAATACGCGCCCGCGGGTCGCCGCGGATTCTTTACGAGCCTGCAGCAGGTCACGACTGTCGGCGGCCTCGTTCTCGGATCCGCTTATGCAGCGCTCCTGACCGCGATTCTCTCGACCGACCAACTGTTGTCCTGGGGCTGGCGCGTGCCGTTCCTGTCGGGGATCGTGCTTGCCTTCGTCGGCTTTTATATCCGCTCCAGGGTGGAGGAGACCCCGAAATACGAGGCGGTCGAGCAAGCCCACGCCGTTGAATCGACACCATTCATGGCCATGCTGCAGCGCTATCCCAAGGAAACGGCCCAGGCGTTCTGCTTTACCTTGCTCTGGACTGTGGGCTTCTACATCGTTCTGACCTATATGCCGACATTCATGCAGCAGCAACTGCACATCCCGGCCTCGCAATCGCTGGTCGCGACGGCGGCGGGGCAATTGCTGCTTGCGTTGCTGATCCCATTCTCGGGCGCGCTCTCGGACCGGGTGGGCCGCCGCCCGCTGCTGATCGCGGCGTGCGCGATCTTCGTCATCGGCATCATTCCGGCGTTCAGGCTCGTGGTGGCGCACCCGTCCTTCGAGGTGGTGCTGATGAACCAGCTATTCTGGGCGATACCGCTGTCGTTCTACAGCGGCGCGGGCCCCGCGGCGATCGCCGAAATCTTTCCGACCAAGGTGCGGTATGTGGCGCTCTCGACGGGGTACAGCATTTCGGTCGCAATTTTCGGTGGCTTCGCGCCGCTGATCGCGCAACAGCTCATTCTTTCGACTGGAGACCCAGTCTCGCCGAGCTATTACGTCATCCTGGCGGCAATTGCCTCGCTCATCACCATGATCATGCTCAAGGAGACCTACGACAAGCCGCTCAGGTAGGAGGCCACCCACCTCAACCTGCGACGAGCAGATGTCGGCGAATTCAGCACAATTTATGGCGGCATCATTTCAATTGATCGGCGACTTTGTCGATGCCCGCCTGCGAGCAGATGTCGTCCTTGCCAGGTGAGCCGGAGACGCCGACCGCGCCAACCACATCGTCGCCCACCTTGATCGGCAATCCGCCGGGCAGCGCCAGCACGCGGGTGTATTGTCGCGAGCCAACCGAGCTTGGATCGTCAAGCATTCGTTTGGTGAAGGCCGCCGAAGGCTGGCCGAACGTGCGCGCTGTGTAGGCCTTGCGGTCGCTGCCCTCCGGCGTATGCAGCCCGGCGCCGTCGCCGCGTAGCAATACGATGGGCAGTCCGGCCCGGTCGACAACCGTTACAGAGACTTTAAAGCCCATGCTATAGCACTTCTCGAGCGCGGCATTGGCGATGGTCTGCGCCATCTGCAGCGAGATGTTCTTCTCAGTGACCAGCCCCTGAGCACCGGCCGGCGACGACAGTGCGGCGGCAACAGCGAGACTCGCAAGACCCTTTGAAATCGGCGACATGAGGTAAACCTCCGTGGTAATTCGTGGATTAAGTGGCCAATTAACAGAACATAACTCGGCTGCGCTCCGCTGTCTCAACGAGCGCGGCTATTTCGCCGTTATCGGAAGTGGATTGTTCCCATGCGACCCTTGATCGCGCCGAAGGGGAGAGGCTTCGCCGCAAGCACGATTGCACTTGCGACGGCCGGTCCTCCATCAGTGCGCGTCGCGCTGTAGAGGATGAGCCAAGCCTGGGCGCTTTCGGGTATGCCACGTGAGAACGCTCGCTGCGCAAGAGATGCCTGGGGCCGGTATTGGGGCAGACCGGTGCATAGAACGCGTCCGGTGCCCCCGGCGGCGAGAAGGACGAGGCCTGCTCCAAGGCCGCAATCGACAAAGTCGCGGATTTGCTCAAGTAGCCTCCGGGGCGTCGTCATTCGGTCGTCGGCGTCAGGAAATCCGCCCTTTGCTGCACGCCGCCCGAGGCGGCACGAAAGCCGGGGCCGAAACGGCGCTGCCGAGCACCGGTTGACAGGGCGCGAATCGGTCCTCATACTCCCGCGCTTTCCCAGCGCCGCGGGCGAATAGGCTATTGCTGGCGGAAGATAGCGGAGCTTGATGCGATGATGCGCGAAGACGGCCGGCTGCGCCGGCCCTTGGAAAGGAGCTGGCGGCAGCGACGACGATAACCGTCGTGTTCGGCTGATTTTGCTTTCCACCCCTTTCGCGCAGGAGATTTTCCCGTGATTTCAGCCCTTTTGCCGACCTATGCCCGGAACGATTTGGCGTTCGAGCGGGGCGAAGGCGCCTATCTCTTCGCCACCAACGGCAAGAAGTACCTCGACTTCACCAGTGGCATCGCGGTCACCGCGCTCGGTCACGCCCATCCCTACCTCGTGAAAGCGCTGCACGAGCAGGCACAGAAGCTTTGGCACTGCTCGAACCTGTTCCAGATTCCCGAGCAGCAGCGCCTGGGCGAGCGGCTCGTCGCCAACACCTTCGCCGACACCGTATTCTTCGGCAATTCAGGCGCCGAGGCGGTTGAACTGGCGATCAAGATGGTGCGCCATTTTCACTACAGCGCCGGCCACCCCGAGAAGAACCGCATTATTGCCTGCGCCGGCTCGTTCCATGGCCGCACGCTTGCGACACTCGCGGCCGCCGGCAACGAGAAATACCTAAAAGGCTTCGATCCGCAGATCGAGGGCTTCGATCATGTGCCGTTCGGCAATCTGAACGAACTGCGAGCGAAGATCAGCGACGCGACCGCCGGGATTCTGGTGGAGCCCGTTCAGGGCGAGGGCGGCGTTACAGCGGCCTCGGACGAATATCTGCGGGGCCTGCGCCAGACTTGCGACGAATTCGGGCTGCTGCTCGTCTTCGACGAGATTCAGTGCGGCATGGGTCGCACCGGCAAGCTCTTCGCCCATGAATGGGCGGGGATCACGCCCGACGTGATGCCGATTGCGAAGGCCCTCGGCGGCGGCTTCCCGGTCGGTGCCTGTCTCGCGACCGAACGCGCGGCTCAGGGCATGACCGCCGGCACTCACGGCTCGACCTTCGGCGGCAATCCGCTTGCCATGGCGGTGGGCAATGCGGTGCTGGACGTGATGCTGGAGCCCAAGTTCCTGGAGCAGGTTCGCCGCATCAGCCGCTATTTCCGCGACAAGCTGGCGATGCTGGTGAAACAGTATCCTGGCATCTTCACGGAGGTGCGCGGCAAGGGCTTGCTTTCGGGCCTGCGCTGCGAGGTGCCCAACGGCGAAGTGGTCGACAAGCTGCGGGCCGAGGGCCTGCTCACGGTGGCGGCGGGGGAGAACGTGATCCGCTTGTTGCCGCCGCTCATCGCGGAGGAGCGCCACATCGATGAAGGCGTGGCGATCCTCGATCGCGTTGCGCGTCAGTGGAAGCATTGAGGATGTAGGCCATGGCCGCGCCGCGGCATTTCCTCGATCTCGACCGTCTCGACGGCGCGGAGCTGCGGCGCATCCTCGACCTCGGCAAGAACTACAAGAGCCGCGGTCGCGGGCTCGCCGACCGGCCGCTTGCCGGCAAGACCCTCGCGATGATCTTCGAGAAGCCGTCGACGCGCACGCGCATCTCGTTCGAGGTCGCGATGAAGCAACTGGGCGGCGACGCGGTGATCATGAGCGCTTCCGACAGCCAGCTCTCGCGCGGCGAGACCGTCGCCGACACCGCGCGCGTGCTCTCGCGCTACGTCGATGCGATCATGATTCGCACGACACAGGCCTCGAAGCTCGAGGAGCTTGCACAGCATGCGACGGTGCCAGTCATCAACGGGCTCACCGACGCGAGTCACCCCTGTCAGCTCATGGCCGACGTGATGACGCTCGAGGAGCACAAGGGCAGCGCTAGGGGCAAGGTGGTGGCTTGGAGCGGTGACGGCAACAACGTGGCCGCGAGTTGGGTGCACGCGGCGGTACGCTTCGATTTCGATCTGCGGATCGCGTGTCCGGAGTCGTTGCGCCCACCCGAGCGGCTGCTCGACTGGGCGCGTGCCGAGGGCGGGCGGGTTAGCGTTACATCGGAACCCGAGCGCGCGGTCCGCGGCGCGGACTGCGTCGTCACCGACACCTGGGTCTCGATGGGGGTCGAAGCCAGCGTCAATCGGCACAATTTGCTGGCTCCCTATCGCGTCGACGAACGCCTGATGGCGGCGGCAAAACCGGACGCCATCTTCATGCATTGCCTGCCGGCCAAGCGCGGCGAAGAAGTGACGGCCGGTGTCATCGATGGGCCGCATTCCGTCGTCTGGGACGAGGCGGAAAATCGCCTTCATGCTCAGAAAGGCATTCTCGCCTGGTGCCTCGCTTAGATACACTGCCAGGCTCGCCTCCCCACCTCGGTATCCAGAGGAATGCAATGCCGGCGCTCGCCGACAACCTCGTGCAGCCCTTCGAGATCGAACCCTATGGCGTGCGCGGCCGGCTGGTACGGCTGGGCTCCGTGTTGGACACGATCTTGCGGCAGCATGAGTACCCGCGCGCCGTCGGCACCATGCTGGGGCAGTCAATTGCCGTCGCGGTCGCGCTGTCGAGCGCGCTCAAATACGACGGCATCTTCACCTTGCAGACCAAGGGCGACGGACCGATCCGCCTGCTGGTCGCCGACGTAACCAGCGCGGGCGCGGTGCGGGGTTATGCTCAATACGACGCGCAGCGTTTGGCGCGCGCGGTCGCCGAGGGCGCAAGCGCCGATTCGGTGCCGCGGCTCTTGGGCGCGGGTTATCTTGCTTTCACCGTGGACCAGGGCGAGGACACCGAGCGCTACCAGGGCATCGTCGCGCTCGAGGGCCCAACTCTCGCGCAATGCGTGCACCACTATTTCCGGCAAAGCGAGCAGATCGCAACCGGCATCAAAGTCGCGATCGAACTGCAGGAAGATGACCGCTGGCGCGGCGGCGCGCTGTTGGTGCAGCGGCTTCCATTCGAGGAGCGCCAGGTTCTGGAAGCCGACCGCGAGGCGATCGACGACAACTGGCGACGTACCTTGATGCTGGCGGGGTCCAGCACCTCAGCCGAGCTCACCGCGCGGGATCTCGACCCCGACGCGCTGCTCTATCGGCTTTTCCACGAGGACGGCGTGCGCGTCTTTCGCCGGCACGCCGTGCGGGCCGAGTGCCGCTGTTCGCGCGCACGGATCGAGAGGGTGCTGCGCTCGCTGCCGGAGGTCGAGCGATCGAACCTGGGCGATGCCGATGGAACGGTCACCGTCACCTGCGAGTTCTGCAACCGCACTTACCGCTTCGACGCGGAGGCCGTGGCGGCGATCGCGTCGGCGTGAGTGCTTGGCGGCGCTCGTTAGCGCGGCTCACACATTTCCTACCGATAGCGACCCGCTCGCGCCCACCAAGGCGAGGAACTCGCGTCGGGTGCTCGGATCGCTCCGGAAAGCACCCAGCATGTGGCTCGTCACCATAGCGACGCCGGGCTTGTGCACGCCGCGCGTCGTCATGCACTGATGCGCGGCCTCGATCACCACGCCGACGCCTTTCGGCTGCAACACCTCGGCGAGGGTATTGGCGATCTGCACCGTCATCTTCTCCTGAATCTGCAGGCGCCGAGCGTATACCTCGACGAGCCGGGCGAGTTTCGAGATGCCAACCACGCGGCGATCGGGGAGGTAGGCCAAGTGCGCCCGTCCGATGATCGGCGCCATGTGATGCTCGCAATGCGATTCAAAGCGAATGTCCTTCAACACGACCATTTCGTCATAGCCTTCGGTCTCCTCGAAGGTGCGCTGCAGCAGCTCGACAGGGTCAATGTCATAACCGCTGAAGAACTCCTCATAGGAGCGCACCACGCGGCCCGGCGTGCCCTTCAGCCCCTCGCGGTGCGGATCATCTCCGGCCCATTCGATCAGCACGCGAACGGCCGCCTCGGCATCGGTGCGCGACGGTCGGCGGCGCGGAACGTGCCCATTCGGAGATTTGTGCGCGGGGCGAAGCGGGACGGGTTTCGAGGGCATGGGTTCTGCACTCCTGCTCGCAGGCGCCTCAGCGCGGCGCTGCGTCTTCAGTTGAGACGAATGGCTTGGTGCGGGCTGTCGAGAGAGAAGGCGGGGATCGCCACCGCAAAGCATTCTCCGCCCGTGGTCTCCATTTCATAGCTGCCGACCATGAGGCCCGAAGGCGTTGGCAGCGGCGTTCCGCTGGTGTACTCGAAGGCCTCTCCGGGTTTAAGGATCGGCTGCTCGCCCACCACGCCCGCGCCCTTGACCTCCTGCATGCGGCCTAGCGCATCGGTGATCTTCCAATGGCGGCGGCGCAACTGCACGGTTTCGCTGCCGTGATTCTCGATGCGGACGTGATAGGCCCAGACATAGTGGTCGTCCGCAGGCTGCGATTGATCTTCGAGGAAAAACGGCTTCACGCTCACGCGGATCGAGCGAGTGACGGCCGAATAGAGCGCGTCCTTGGCGCGCGCGCTGGGTCTTGCGGGTGGGTTCACGAGAGGCGGCCGTCGATCATTTGTCCCATTTTCTATGGCGCGCCGGTCGCGTCAAGGCGGACGTGGCTCGCGTCAGGCGTATCGGGCGCGCCGCCATGCATTCAGCTCAATCAACTTCCAGCCTATCAAGGCAAGAACCGCGAGCACCACCTCGCGCGCGCGTTTTAGCAGCGAAAGGGCGAGTGCAACCTCCGCATCGAGCCCGAACATGGCTCCGAGCGCCACGTATCCCAGCTCCTGTATTCCGAGTGCAGCCGGTACGACGAAGGCAGTGCTCTTGAGCGCGAAGGAGAGGCTCTCGATGATCAGTACCGACGCGAATGGGAGCGGCGCATCGAGGAACCAGAGCGCGAGCCACGCCTCGCCGACGCCGACGATCCAGCCAAGCGAATGCCACGAAAATCCGAGAAGAATCGCGCGCGGGCGGCGGTAGATCGCCTGGATCTCTTGATGCGTTCCCTCGAGCTCGGGAAGGGCAGCCCACGGCAAATGCTCGGCGAACCGATGCGGCAGCCGTTCAATCCAGCGGAAAATGCCGCGGCGCTGCACCGCGACGAACGCGCCGACCGCCACGCTCGCCGCGCCGACGCCGATCAGGCACCAATGCACGACGGCCTCGGCGCGGCCATCGATGGCCAGCAGCACCAGCCCCAGCGCCGTGAACGCGATCTGGCTCGCGAGTTCCAAGGTGACATCGACGACCGTGCTTGCGCCTGCTGCGCCCGCGCGCAATCCCTGCAGCATCAGAACCCGGATCGCCACCAATTCGCCACCGATCGGCATCAACTCGCTCAAGCTGCTGCGCAGGAAACGAACCCAGGCCATCAGCATCACCGAGCGCGGCAGCGCGGGATCGATCACCGCGCGCCAGCCAAGCGCGCAAACGGCGATCGGCAGCAAATTGAACGCGGTGATGGCGAAGACACCGCTGATCCCGGCGGCGAGCAATGCTCCCGCCACGGCGTCGGCGCCGATCCACGCCACGGTGGCGCCGATGGTCGCGAGGCCCAGAAGCAGCGCAATCAGGGAGCCGAGCCTCACGGCGGCATGCCCTCGCCCGCGGCCGCAAGCTCGCCGAAGGTCGTGAGCTCTGCGCCGCTCTCGACGAGTGCGTCCCGCACGGTGCGATCGATCAGCGCCGCATATTCGGCCTCCGGCTCGTATTCCGAAGGAAGGGTGTCGAGCGGGCCGGCGCGCCGGGTCGCCGGATGCAGGTATAGCTCGCTCACTCCGTCCGGAAGCGCGCGCAGAAACGCCTTGAGCCGCTCCGGGCGCATGTGGCCGCTGTCGATCAATCCGAGGACCTGATCGTTGCTGGCGATGCCGCCCCGCCGCAGGCGCCGCCGCATCGCCTCGGTGCGACCGTGCAGGAACATTGCGCTCGCCAGGCGCAGCGCCCAACGATCTGCCATCGCGCGGCGAGCCGTCGCGAACGGCTCGCTGGGGACCCGCACGAAGCGGATGCCATACTCGCGCGCAAGCCGCACCAAGATGCGCTGGATCGTCGGATGCAGGTGCAGGTGATGGTGGCCGTCTACATGGTCGAGCGGGAGGCCGGTACGGCGGAACGCTTCGAGCTGGGCGCGGATTTCCGCCGCGGCTTGGCGCCGCGCTCGCGGCGACACCGCCAAGCGAAGCACCACCGGCAGGGCGGTGCTGAGGAATCGGCCGTCGGCGCCGACCAGCTCCGAAATTTCGCGGGCTGGAAGGACAGGATGACCATCAACCAGCGTCACATGCAGGCCGACGCCAAGCCGCGGCAGGCGGCGCGCACGCGCGACGGCATCATCGGCGGCGCGTCCCGCGATCATCAGGCTGGCACTGGTAAGAATGCCATTGCGGTGCCCGAGTTCCACCGCTTCGTTGATCGGTATCGAGGCGCCAAAGTCGTCGGCTGTGACGATCAGGCGCTTGCGGAGTTTTCTTTCCGTGCTCATGCGAGCGGTGCGGGCGCCGCCTTGAGGCTCGGCGCGGTCCGCTCGGGCGATACCAGTCGCCCGTCATGCGTGATCGAAAGGTGGCGTCGGCGCCGACGCGCGCCTCTCCCTACGAGACTTACAGCCCAGATCGCAAAACAGAGGCATTCACGGACCGGCACGAGCCAAAGTGGCGTCTCGCCAACCCGCGCCTCGGCGAGCGGCGCCACCACGCCGCTCAGGCATTCCGGATCGATACGGACGTCGCTGTCGGAGATCACGAGAAACGCATTTTTGGCCGCGCCGACCATATTGATGAGGTTGGCCACTTTGGGATTGGTGCCACGGCAGGTTTCATCGACCAACAGCGTGATGTCTCGGTTCGGGAACTCTTGCATAAGACGCGTCACGACTGGAATGCCGCAAAGCGGCTTTAACACCGTGATTGGCAGGGCAAAGTCAATCTTCTCGCGGCGCGTCGCCGCATATCTTGGATGACTGAGGGCGCCTCGGATCGCTATCACCAGATAGGCGATCGAGGCCAGGCCGAGCGCTAGGGCCGCCATTGCCCAAGGGCAGGGGCTGACGATCATGCCAAGCCCCAGCGGCGAGGCGCGACGGCACAATCGGCCGCACGCCCCCACAATCCGGATGTCATCGGCCGCAAACCTCCCACAAGGTGCCCTTGCGCCCTCCTCTTTTCGGGAATTGGCGCATTTTGATGCTACTGGCCGCTTCTATAGAGCTTGAGGCCGAACTTGCGACCCGGGCTCTCCGGCGGCATTAAACTGTTGCACAGGTTGCGACTCAACGTAAGGGCAATTAGCGTCTGTTACTCCGCAACCTCATGGCTGGCGGCTGGCCCCTGCCGCAATTAACCTCAATGTCATTTCTCGGAGCCGACGGGGTATGAGCAAAATCGCTGGCCCGCGCCGCGCGGGATTATCGGAGCGCGACCAAATGCGTCGAGTACTGGTGGTGGAGGACGACAAGGAGACAGCGGGCCGGATGGCCGAGTGTCTTGTCCAAAGCGGTTATGAGGTCGATCTTGCGGACGAGGGCGCGAGCGCACTGGAGCGCGGGCGCGGCGGCGATTATGCGGTCATCACCATTGATCGCATGCTGCCGGGCCTCGACGGGCTCGAAGTCGTACGGCGGTTGCGCGAAGACGGCATTGCGACACCGGCTCTGATCATCAGCGCATTGGGAGAGGTCGACGATCGCGTACGCGGATTGCGCGCCGGCGGCGACGATTATCTGGTGAAGCCTTTCGCTCTCGCCGAGATGCTGGCCCGGGTCGACGCCCTTGCGCGGCGAAACAGCACGCTCGTCAAGGATACGATGCTGCGGATCGGCGATCTCGAGGTCGATTTGCTGCAGCGACGGGCCCGCCGAGCGGGCGTCGATATCGATCTGCTGCCGCGCGAGTTCCAGCTTCTCGAGTACTTCGTGCGCAACGAAGGTCGCGTGGTCTCGCGCGCGATGCTGCTGGCCAACGTATGGGACGTGCATTTCGACCAGATGACCAATATCGTTGACGTCTATGTGGGACGACTGCGGCGCAAGCTCGACAAGCCCGCGCAAGAGCCGCTGATCCAGACCGTGCGCGGCGTCGGATTTTGCTTCCGTGCTCCTCGCCAAGACTCTGCGTAGCTCCACCTTTCGCGTGGCGCTGCTCTGTGTCGGCGTGTTTGGCGCCGCGACGGCGGCGTTGATCATCTATCTCTCGACGGCCGCGGACCGCTATCTGCGTCTGCGCTACGACGGCACGATCGCCGCCGAAGAACGCTTCCTTCAGGATGCCTACCTGCGCCAGGGGGAAGCGGAGATCGCCCGTCTCGCTCGGCTCGATGCCGGGACGCAGGCGCGGGAGGGCAGCGTCTTGCTGCTCGGCGATCCCGATTATCACGTGCTCACGGGGACCGAAGCGGTTTGGCCCGAGGCCGCGCGCTTGGCGGATGGCTGGGTCGATTTTAGGGAGGCGCGGGGCGCGGACGGTGCCTCTTCCCTCGTTCGCGCCCATATCGCCGCATTTCCCGACGGAAACCGGCTGTTGGTCGGCCGGAGAATGACCGAGCTGGACGATTTCGCGCGCGCGATCGACACCGGCGTCGTAGCCGGGCTCGCGCTGCTTCTCGTGATAGCCGGCGCCGCGGGAATCCTGGTCACGCGGCGGACGGTTGCGCGCATCGAGACCATCAATGCAACCAGCAGCGCAATCATGGCAAGTGGGCTCGGCAAGCGCATCCCGCTGCGCGGCACGCGGGACGAATGGGATCAATTGGCGGAGAATCTGAACTCGATGCTCGCGCGGATCGAGGAATTGGTGAACGGTATCAAGCAGGTTTCCGATAATGTTGCGCACGACCTGCGCACGCCGCTAATGCGGATCCGCGGACGACTCGAAGTGGCGCTGCACCGGCGGCCGCCGGAAAAGGACTATGAGCGGCTGATCCAGCACACGGTGACCGACCTCGACGACGTCCTCAAGACCTTCTCCTCGCTGCTGCGCATTTCCGCCGTGGAGGCGCGCGAGCGCACGCACGGTTTTGCGATGGTGGATTTGGCGCTGATTGGCGCCGAAGTCGCCGACCTCTACGATGCCGCCGCCGAGGAACGCGGCACGCGTGTGCGCTTCCGCGGCTGCGAAGGTGCGCTCGTGCTGGGGGACCGGGACCTGCTGTTCGAGGCCCTCGCCAACCTTGTGGACAACGCCGTGAAGCACGGAGGCAGCGATGTGGAGGTGACGGTCGAGCGCGATCGTCACGGCACCGTTCGCCTTGCCGTGGCCGATCGCGGGCCCGGCATCCCCGCGGCCGAGCAGAACCGGGTATTCGTGCGCTTCTATCGGCTCGAGCGAAGTCGCAGCACGCCCGGCAACGGTCTCGGCTTGAGTTTGGTGCAGGCAGTGGCGCAGCTACACCGTGCCGCGATCACGCTTCATTCGACCGAGCCGGGCTTGCGCGTGGAACTCCGTTTCCCGCGCGTGGCGGATGCGACGGGGCCGTCCTCGCGCCGAGCCGGGCACCCGCGGCTCGCATCGGCCGAGCAGAATGGCGGCGCTTTGCAATGAGCGACGGGCGACGCATCCGGTGGCAACGGCGGAATTCGCGCGCGCGCCGCTTGATGAAGTCGAGCACAATATCGCTGTCACCAGCTATCCCGCCGAACTCGTGACCTACTGCCGAGGCAGGGTCGGCATCAAGACCGCGCGGCCGCGGGCCGGTTAGAGAGTCGGATCGCCGACGCTGCCGCCGATGCTCGCCTCGTGCGCCACGATGCTATGGTCCCGATCGTTGCCGCTGTTGAGGCCTGCGATCGCCACCAAGGCAATCAGCGTCAGCAACACGGCAAAAACCAGACCGAACGGGCTTCTCCCGTTGAGTGCGATCTTGTTGGGCGTCATGCTCGCTTCTCCCTGTTACGAGCCTTAAGCATTGGTTAAAAGATGCGTCGGGATTTCTTAAAATACAACCTGAATTTATGGTAAACAGCGGCAATTTTCTGTGAGCAATTCATCGCGCGTCGTTAACTATACTTTGTCTTATTGGAGAGGTGATCGAAAGATATCCGTGCCTCGGACCAGGTGTGACCTGTGGCTCGCGCCACCGCCAACGGCACGCCTTGAACAGCGAACCCGGCTTCGTTTAAATGGGAGCGCCGAGCGGGTGTAGCTCAATGGTAGAGCAGAAGCTTCCCAAGCTTACGACGAGGGTTCGATTCCCTTCACCCGCTCCAAATCCAGGCCAAAGCTCTATCCTGCCGATCAAGTGCGACCGGCTGGAGCGTGATTCCGCCCCGATTGCCGGATCAGACGCGCCATGAACCACATCTCACGCGATCACGCCCGCGCCTCTGAACCGTTGGGAAAATATTCTATCTCGCTGGACGATAGACCTTCGCAACAGCGTCCGCCTTCTTCAGAGCGCTGATACCCTGCGCTCCCGTCATCAGGAGCGTCGTCTTGCCAGCCTTGAGCGCGCCCCCTGCGGCTACCGCAAGCGCAATCGCCGCCATGCTTTCCTCATTAGGCACATCTACGATCAACATGGCGTCATACTCACCGAAGCAGAGCCATCCACCGATCAACTTTCCGCCCACGGCCTCGCACGCAGCTTTGCCCACGGTTTCGACCCGATTCTGCGGGTTCTTTACCTGAGCGGCCCATGATTCCGGCGTGTAAGCGATTTGGTACATATAGTGCGGCATCTCTTACCTCCAGTTTTTGAGATATTTCCTCAGCGCGTTCGAGTGCACGTCATGCTGCGACCGCGCGTCAGTTCTCCCGTTGACCTATGTCAATCACTCGTTGTCCACGGTTGAAAACAACGTCAAGAGAGGAATTTGATTTCCGACCATTACTGGCGGCGGTCCTCACGGTTCGGCATTTCAGGCTTCTTGTACAGCAGCGCGTAGAGCGCGAGACCGAGAGCGAGGCAAGCCGCGATCGCCCCGAAGGCAGCGCGGTATGCCGCTTCGGGACGGCTGCCGTCGTTGCCCTCGGGGAAGAGGCCGATGATGGCGCCGCTCAGGATCGGCAGGGCCGACGTGCCGACGACCTGAAAGAGATTGACCGCGGTGGCGCCGCGCCCGGCGATCGACGCCGCAAACCGGCTATTGGCATCCGCGACGTTGACGACGCTGAACGAGCTTATGGCACAGAAAAGCACCAGCGCCAGGATCGCCGCGTCGGCCGGAAGCGGAAATGCAACCACAATGGCCAGCGGCGCGATGCTCAAAATCGCGCCCGCAACGACAATCGTGCGGCGCGCGAACCAGCGGCCGAGCGGCCCATAAGCGAGCGTCGCGGCAATTTGTGCCAGCGCCATCGCGAGCAGCGCATTGCCGCGCGCGATCGGCCTCAGACCGTACACATCGTTGAGATAGGGGCCGGCCCAGACCCCGAACACCGTGATGAACGCGGCGTAAGCGACGAAGTGCATGGCCAGGATTGGCGTGAGGCCCGGAGTTCGCCAAACCTCGCGGTATCCCGCGATAATCTCTGCAAATCCGCTGGTGCGCTCCGCCTGCGAGTCGCCCGGACGATCACGGACCAGGGCAAAGAAGAACCAACCGATGAAGGCAGCGGCAAGCGCGGACGCCGCGAACGCGCTGCGCCAGCCGAACCACGACGCGAACGCGGCCCAAGGGCTTCCCGCAAGCAAGTAACCGATGCCGCTCAACGCGAAGACTCGGCTCAGCATGGTTCCGAAGGATGGCCCGCCAAACCACCGCGCGCAGAGCACGACCGCCGCCATGAAGCTCGCAGCGGAGCCGATCCCCACGAGCAGCCGGGCCATTACGAAGGCGTTCTCCGTTTGCGCAGCGGCCTGCAGCAAAGCGCCGAGCACGGTGAAAAGGCTCAGCGCAGCGACCACGCGGCGCGGCCCGAAGCGGTCGAACAGCATGCCGACCGGAATTTGCATCGCCGTAATCGCGATGAAGAAGGCAGCATTGGCGAGGCCGAGCGCCTCAGGCGTGAGCGCGAGGTCGCGGATCAGCTCGGGGCCGAGCACGCCGGTCGATGCGCGGAAGAATTGGCTCGCGATCGTAACCGCGACTACCGCTGCGAACACGCCCTGGGCCGACCTTGCCTCTGCCGCGCGATCCATTGTGCCTCGAACCGTGGTGACGTGAGTGTGGTTGCGCAACGCCCGACATTTCGCCCGCGGCCGAAGCATCCGAAGGGCATGATATGAGAATCTCCGCGCGAGACGGTCTGAGCGCGGATAGCACTAGCCATGACCGCTTGCTCTCGCCGCGCCCCACGCGGCGAAATACTCAAAGCGATGTGGCGCTGGCCGCGGATTGGATCACCACGCTGGCTGCTCCAGCATGAAGGGGTGACGATATGGTAAATGCCAGCAATGCGGGATAAATTGTCCGCGATCTCCGACCAGACGTAATTAATGAGAAAGACATCGCCGCGATAATCGCGGCTCATGCCTGGGGCGCCATCCAGGCGAGGGCCGGGGCCAGGAGCGGCGATGACCGACAAGAATTTTGTGGAGGGGCGGGACGGCGAGCCTTCGGAAGAGGAGCTTGCCGCTTTGCGCAGCACCGTGCGCAAGCGCGTGCTATGGGCGGCGCAGCTCGAGGTTTCCTCCAAGCGTTACGATTGCATCGTGGTGGACTTGTCGCTGGGCGGCGCTCGGCTGCACTTCCCGGAGGCGATATCGAAGGGGCAGAAGGTCGTGCTCGTGCTTGACCGCATCGGCAAGCTCGGCGCCGAGGTTATGTGGCTGCAAGAGCGTTCGATCGGTATCCGCTTCATCGACGATCCGCAGCGGGTCGCCCAGCTCATCGGCGGGCGCCTGCCGCTGACGACCATACCCGCCGCTGCCTCAGCCTAGAACGCCGCGACGTTACCTTCACGGCGCCAATCGGCAAAAGCTGCTATCGGGCCGCGCTCCAGGCCACGCCCGACGATCTTGCTGCTGCCCGATCGATGCGTCGAGTCGTCTCGCGGTGCGAAGCCCGCGGAAGCGAAAGCTTGCTTGATTTCGTCCGAGACACCCTTCTCGCACTCGATCCCCGGCGCTTGCCTCGCGATGTCGCGAGGCTTGGTTCCCGGCACGATCGACCAGCGCGGCGCCGCCACTGCCTCCTCGGGCGCCATCTCGAAATCGATGAGCCGTGCCAGCACCTGAAGATTCACTTGCGGCTGGTTGTCGCCGCCGGGCGATCCGCCGATCCACTTGAGACCGTTCTCGTCCGACGCCATGAAGCTATGCAGCGTGTGCATGGTGCGACGCCCCGGCGCAAGCGCGTTGGCGCGCGCGGGATCGAGGAAAAACGCGATCATCCGATTGTTGAGGAGTATGCCGGTTTCCTCGGCGACGATGCCGGAGCCGAACTCGCCGAATACGCTTTGGATGCAGGCGATGCCGTTGCCGTCGCGATCCATCACTGAAATTTTTGTGGTGTTATCAGCGGTGCTCGCGAATTCGAACCGGGGCAGGCGCAGACTCTCGGCGCGGCCGTCGATGATCGCCTCGGCCTGGGCGCGCGACTCCGGTCCGTCCGTGAGGATCGCGAGGCGCTCGTCGAACGCGCGGCGAAGGGCGCGCGCCGCCAACGCCCAGAACTCCCCCGCACCGAGACGGCGGGGTTCGGGCGCGCTCTCTTGCAGCAAGCGCAACGCGCGGAGCAGGATGACGCCTTGGGTGACCGGCGGCTGGGTCGCGATTTCGAGGCCGCGATAGCGTGTGGTGAGGACCGGTAGCACTTCCGCCTTGATCGAGGCCAGGTCCTCTTCCGCCAAAAAACCGCCGGCTTTCTGCACGGCATTCGCGACGTCGCGAGCGATCGGCCCTTCATAAAAGGCCCGCGGTCCGCGCTCCGCGATCGCTTGCAGAGTTCGGGTAAGCGCGGGCTGGCGGAAGATCTCGTCTTCTTTGATGGGTGTGCCGCTCGCCGCAAACAAGGGCTTCCACCCGGGAATCGCCGCGAATTTGTCGAAGTGCTGGCTTGCTCCGGCGGGGATGCGCCAGCCCATCGGGAAGCCGTCGCGCGCAAGCGCAATCGCGGGGGCCAGCAACTCGGCTAGCGGCTTGCTGGCCCAGCGCTCATGCAGCGCTTGCCAGCCCGCAACCAGGCCCGGTCCCTGAACCGCGAGCCCGCCGATCTCCGGCACGAATTCGTGTCCGAGTGCCTTGTACGCCGCGATGCTGGCGCGCCGGGGCGCCGCACCTGTGGCGTTGACGGCAACAATCGGCTTGCCGTCGAGCTTTACCAATGCCAACAGGTCGCCGCCGATGCTGTTGGCGTTGGGCAGCATCACCGTCAGCGCGGCAGAACCCGCAATCGCCGCATCGACCACATTGCCACCGTCCCTGAGGCACTGGATCGCGACTTCCGCCGCCCGCTTGGTCCCGGCCGCGGATGCGGTGCGCGTTCCGTAAGCGGCTTCGGCGCCGCTGAACCGCTTGCTCGACATGTGCAGACTTTCTCCTGCCCTCGATCTTCGCGACCGTAGGTTCAGGCCCCGGGAGGGTCAAGCCGCAACAGAATCGTCAGGCCTTGGGTGCTGGCTTAGAGTGGCGTCGCAATATCGGGGAGCGCGGTCATGAGCGGCATCTACGAGCGCCTGGGCGTCACGCCCATCATCAATGCCTATGGCCCAAACACTCGCCTTTCCGGCGGCATCATGGCGCCGGAAGTGGCTGAGGCGATGGTGGAAGCGTCGCGATACTGCGTCGACATGGCGGAGCTGCAGGCTTGTGCGAGCGTCATCATCGCCGAGATTACCGGTGCCGAGGCTGGGTTGGTCACGTCCGGTGCCGCCGCGGGTCTGCTGCTCGGGCTGGCGGCGACCATGACCGGACTCGATCCCGACAAGATGAACCGGCTTCCCGACACGACCGGCATGAAATGCGAGATCATCGTGCCGCGCAGTCACCGCAATTTTTATGACCGCGCGGCACGGGCACTCGGCGCCGAAGTGGTGGAGGTCGGACTCTCCGATCGCTTCAGCGGCACCGGCGTGCGCGACACCGAGGCCTGGGAGATCGGCGCCGCCATTAACGAGCGCACGGCTGCGATCTACTATCTTGCGAAACCGCATTCGCTGCCGGAGCTAAGCGAAGTCGTGGCGGTGGCGCGTCCACGCGGCGTGCCGGTGGTGGTGGATGCCGCGGCGGAGCTGCCTCCCGCGAGCAATCTCCGCCGCTTCATCAGCGAGGGGGCCGACCTCGTGGCCTTCAGCGGCGGAAAGGCGATCGGCGGACCGCAGGCTTCGGGTATCCTCGCGGGGCGGCGGGATCTGATCGCTGCGGCCGCACTACAGAACTTCGACCTTGACCTCTTTTTCGAGCAGTTCGATCCACCCGTTCAATTCGTCGACAAACACAAGCTGCCGGGCCTGCCGCAGCATGGGATCGGCCGCCCCTGCAAAGTGGGCAAGGAGGAGATCGTGGGTCTGCTCATGGCGCTGCGCCGTTTCACCAGCGATCGCGGCGATCGCGAGGCACAATGGCGCAGGCTTGCCGACAAAATGCAGACGAGCCTGAACGCGATTCCGGGGGTCGAGGCCGCGCCGGCACCGGACCCGCGCGAGAGCGGGATTCCCATGATCGCCGTTCGCCTCGGCTCGCGCGCCGATCGCCTCGATATGCGCACGCTTGCGCGCCGCCTCGAAGCGGGAAAGCCGCGTGTCTGCTGCAATATCTCGAAAGCAGGGCTCGGCCTGCTGCTGCTGTCTCCGGTCTGCCTGCGCGAGGATCAACTGCCGGCACTCGCGCAGGCGTTTCGCGCGGCGCTGGGCGGGGACACGCCTTGAACGAAAAGCTCGGCACCCCATTCTTCTCCGCAGCGCATTGTTATCTCAGAAGGAGGCAATGATGGCCGGCAAAGTGCAGCCGATCCCCGAGGGCTATCGATCCGTCACACCCTATCTCATCGTCAAGGGCGCCGCGCGCGCGATCGAATTCTATCAGCGCGCGTTCGGCGCCAAGGAGCTGATGCGCCTCGATGCGCCGAAGGGGCGAATCGGGCACGCCGAGGTCATGATTGGCGACAGCCGCATCATGCTGGCCGATGAACATCCGGAAATGGGCGCTTTCGCGCCACAATTGGAGGGCCGCCAGCCAATCTCGCTCTACGTCTATGTCAGCGACGTCGACGCAACCATCGGGCGCGCGATCGAAGCAGGTGGCGAGTTGACCGAGCCGGTGCAGGACAAATTTTACGGCGACCGGTCCGGGGCATTCACCGATCCGTTCGGTCACTCCTGGTATGTTTCGACCCATATCGAAGATGTGTCGCCGGACGAGATGAGGCGCCGCGCTAGGGCGGCGATGGAGAAGGCGGCCGGCTAACGATGCCGGATCAGTGAGGTGAGTGCAGGCTGCAGAGAAACCGGTAGGTGGCCAGGGTGCCGGTGCCGCCTACCTCCCGCAGCATCGGAACGACCGCCGCGAGATTCTCCGCGTCCGCCGCTTCGACAACGATTGCCCATCCCGGGGCCGTGTCAGCGCCGCTCGGCGGAGCAACGGAGGTCGTGGGTTTGGCGGCCTGCCAGAGCTGCATGCGGGTGATGCCCGTGGCCGCGCCGAGCGGCCGGAGCAAATCCGTCGACAGTGCGTTCGCGGCGGCGGGGAGGCGCAGGGTAAGGATGAACGCGCCCGCGGTGCCGCCATGACGCAATAGCGGCCGGAAAACGGCGCGCGTGTAGTTGCGAAAGCCCGCCGTCACGCGCTTCGTCCATTCCGTCGGGTTGTCGTACCGATCGCGATAAGCCGATAACGCCAAGGCCTCGACAGAGTCGAGCTCGTACCAGGCGAGATAGCGGGGCGCCCCCGCGATCGCGCGATAACGGCGTGCGCTATGAAATCCCGGCACGGAAAGGCGCTCGGGAAAGTGCTCGCGCCAATACCAATCATTGAAGTCGGCTTCGAGCTCAGGAGCGATGTCGGTCCAAATCGCCAGAATTCCGCCGCTATGGTCCGCGGCGGGGCGATCTCGTGTCGGCGCGGTCATGCCCGATCTCGTCGATCAGTAGGCGGAAATCCCGCCTTCGGCAGGGATCGCCGCACCGTTCACCATCCGCGATTCGTCGGAGGCCAGGAACAGGGCGACGTTCGCGATGTCTTCGGGCTGACCGACACCGAACGGATATCGTTCGGCCAGATTGTCGGCGCCGCCGAAGCGAACCTGGTTGCCGCTGGCAAAACGCGCCTTGACCCGTTCCGTCAGCACCACGCCGGGACAGATGGCGTTGACGCGGATGCCCTTCGGAGAGTATGCGCCGGCGAGCGCGCGGGTGAGGGAGATGAGGCCACCTTTGGCCATGATGTAAACATGCGCGATGTGGTTCCCGCGCAGCGCCACTACCGAGGAGAAATTGATCACGCTGCCCTTGCCCTGCGCGACCATCACGGGGATCACATGCCGGCAGCAGAGAAAGGGACCCTTCAGGTCGAGAGTAATGGTTCCGTCCCAGACCGACAGATCGACCTCGGTGACGGGGCTGTCCTCGCGCACGGACCCTCCGGCGCAATTCATCAAAACATCGATCCGTCCGAACGCGTCTCTTGCTTGCCGCACCATCCGCTTGACGCTCTCTTCGTCGGTCACATCCGTGTGCACGAAGCGGGCGCTGGCGCCGGCCTCGCGCGCGCTTGCCTCGCCCAGCGCCGCATCGATCTCCGCAATGACGACCTTGGCGCCTTCCGCAACGAACAACTTGGCCGATGCCCGCCCGATGCCGGAACCCGCGCCGGTAATCACCGCAACCTTGTCCGCGAGGCGATTCATTGATCTCTCTCCCATTTGTGCGAGGGGGCGCCGGTCGCTGGTGGATCGATCCATCTCAGCCTGCGCCTCTCGAGCCGATGCGGTCAATACGACGGCGCGGCCCATCACGCGTGCAGCGGCCATCATCGCCCGGCTGGCCGAACCCTTCGCTTCGTGACAAGCTTTCCGGGCAGCGTCGAACCAGGGAGGCCGGCCATGGCTATCGTTGGGAACGGAGCGTACTCGTACGAGCCGGTGGAGAACTGGGCGAAGCTTCCGCCAGGCTGGACCTTCAAGGAAATCGGCGGGGTCGGGGTCGACAGGAAGGACAACGTCTATGTCTTCAACCGCGGCGACCACCCGATGATGGTGTTCCACCGCGACGGCAATTTCCTCCGTTCGTTCGGTGAAGGAATCTTTCCCCGCGCCCATGGTGTGTTCATGGCGCCCGACGACACGATCTGGCTCACCGACGACGGCGACCACACGGTCCGCCAGTGCACGCTCGAAGGAAAGGTGCTGCTAACACTCGGTATCTCGGGCAAGCCCGCACCCTTCATGAGCGGCGAGCCGTTCCATCGCTGCACCCACACCGCGATGTCGCCGCAAGGCGACGTCTATGTGTCCGACGGCTACGGCAATTCGCGCATCCACAAATACGCGCCCAACGGCAAGCTCCTGTTCTCGTGGGGCGCGCCCGGCACCGATCCCGGCGAGTTCAATATCGCACACAACATCACCTGCGATGCCGATGGCTGGGTCTATGTGGCGGACCGCGAGAATCATCGCGTGCAGGTGTTCGACGGCAACGGGAAATACGAGACGCAGTGGAACAACCTGCATCGTCCATGCGGCCTCTATATGCCGCAGGGCAAGCGTCCCGTGTGCTACATCGGCGAGCTCGGCGCGACGCAGCCTGTGAGCCGCAACGTGCCGAATCTCGGCCCGCGCGTTACCATCGTGGACCATACAGGCAAGCGCATCGCCCGGTTGGGCGGGCTTGGGCCCGGCCTCGGCGCGACCGAGTTCCTGGCGCCGCACGGTCTCGCGGTGGATAGCCGCGGCGACCTCTATGTCGGCGAGGTGTCGTGGACCAATTGGCCGCAAACCTGGCCGGATAAGCCGAGACCGAGCAATTTGCGCTCGCTGCACAAGTTCCGGAAGGTGGCGTAAAGGCCGAGGAGCTAATTCCAGGCCGGCGGTTGCCAGCTCACCTCCGCGTCGAGCGGCACCACCGGCCGCGGCAAGCGCGTCCAGCGGAAGCGGTTGAGCATCGGCGAGGTGAGGCCGGGGCAGTCGACCTCGATGATCTGATCGTTCTTGAAGAATTCGTCGAATCCCCCGCGAAAATGGCCGCGCGACTTGACGATGACGACCCGCGCCTTGGCGATGTCGAGCCCGAACATCTCGAAGAAAACGGGGTCGGCGCATTGCTGACGATTCGAGATCACGATCACGGTGATGCCGCCCACTTGCAGCGCCGCCGATGGACCAAGTGAGAGGCTTCGCCCCGCGACGATGCCGCGCCGCCCGATGCAGCGTCCCTCCGAGAGCTTCAGCACCTTGGCCTCGGCCTCGAAGGGCCGCGAAAATTCCTGAGTCTCCGCGCGGTTGAAACGAGCCCGGAATTTGGCGCCTTCGCCGAGGCGATGCGCTTGCGCGGCGAGCGCCGCGTCGTTGAAGATGCCGAGCAGCGCGCCGTGAACGCCGGCCTCGAGAAACGCCTCGAGGATGTAAGTCGTGTTGCCACGGCCGCCGCCGCCGGGATTGTCCGCCACATCGGCAAAGCAGAGCGCGGGTTTGGCGCTGTCCGTGCTCGCATCGGCCGCGAGCCGTACCGCCTCTTCGAGCGGCGTTAGTTTGGTCCGGAAGCGGTCGCGGTTCTCCCAGGCGAGCCGAGCGATCTCCAGCGCGAAGCGGCGCGCCGACGCCTCGCTCTCGCGCGCGGTCACGACCACTGCGAGCCCATTCTTGGCGGTGTCGGCGAAGGCGAAGCCGCCCATGATGCTGACGTTGAGGATGTCCCCGGGCTTTTTCTGTTGGCCATAATTGATGAGGTCGGCATAGGGCCCGCCCGCCGTCAGCATGGTGACGGTGGGCGGCACGATCGGCAGACGAACGAAGGCGTGCTTCGGTTTCATCCCCTTGAGGAGCGCGCGCATTCCCGTCGCCGCCTCCTCGCCGCGCTCCTTCATGTCGAGATGCGGATTGGTGCGGTAGCCCACGAACAAATCGATGCTCTCGACCATGCGCTCCGAAACGTTCGCGTGCAGGTCGAAGGTCGCGACCACCGGGACGCCAGGTCCTACCATCTCGCGCACCATCGCCAGCAGCGCGCCATCGGGATCATCGTCCTCGGTCGTAAGCCCGGCGCCGTGCGAGCAGACATAAACGCCGGCGAGGGGCTTCGCGGCACCAAGACCCCGACGAAGCTCGCCCATCAGCTCCGCGAAGAATTCATGTACGACGGGACCATTGGGCTGAGCTTGCGCCAGTCGTAGCGCCACCGGCGTCCAGGGGCCGCTCCGGTCCATGGCCGCGACGAAGGCGCACATCTCCGCGGCGATGCGGGGGTGCGGCGCCCGCGTCTCGGCGAGCAGCTCTTCGCTCGCGGCGTAGGCGCGGGCCGAGAAATCCGCCGCCGTGGCGGGCGGCGCGAATTTGTTGCACTCGATCGAAAATCCCAGCAACGCGATGCGCGGCGCGGCGTTTGTGGTCATCGTCAGGCGCGTCCCCATAATACTCTCAGGGCGAGTCTAGGGGATCGAACGCTCTCGTGGAATGGGGTGGAGCGGCTGGTCGGCCGCCGCCCGCGCTGATTAAAACTACATCAGCAGCGGGGCGGCGTGCCGCAGAATGAGGCACCGGGGCCACGGAATCGAGCGCCAATGCCGCATCACGCTCTACTCCCTGCAAACATCTTGCCAACTCGCTTGGGCGGGGCCGACTCCGACGCTTGTGCCTCGGCGACGATCCAGTCGCGGAACGCTCTGATCTTACGCCGTTCGGCCGCGGGTTCCGGATAGACCAGCCAATAGCCGCGATTGGTCTTGACGGTGAGGTCGAAGGGCTGGAACAGTCGCCCCGCCGCGATATCCTCGGCGAACAGGCTGGGCGAGCCGATCGCGACGCCGAGGCCGTCGATCGCCGCTTGCACCGCGATCTTGGTGGAATCGAACTCGGCGCCACGCGAGCGCGCGATGCGCCCGAGCCCCGCCGCCTTGAGCCAGATCGCCCACTCGCTGTCGCGCATCGTGTCGAGCAGCGGAACCTTCGCCACGTCCTCGTGCTTGCGCAGGCGGTCGCGATAGCGCCGCCCGCAGAGCGGCGTCAGGTCTTCGTCGAAGAGCTTGGTGGTGGCGAGACCCGGCCAGTTGCCGTCGCCATTGCGCACCGCGATGTCGATGTCTTCGCGCGCGAAGTCGATCAGCCGCTGGCTGGACATCAGCCGCACTTCGATCTCGGGATGCAGTGCCTGAAAGCGCGGCAAGCGCGGCACCAGCCATGCCAGCGAGAAAGTGGTGAAAGAGCTGACGGTGAGCGCGCCCTGTCCGCTTTGATTGCCGACGCGGTCGAGCGCGCGCGCCAAGCGCTCGAAGGCGTCGCGCAACTCCGGCAGCAAGGCCTGGCCCTCGTCGGTCAGAAGCAGGCTGCGCGGCAAGCGGCGGAACAGCACCACGCCGAGCCGCTTTTCAAGCGCCTTCACCTGGTGGCTCACGGCCGCTTGCGTTACGTGCAGCTCCTCGGCGGCGCGGGTGAAGCTGAGCTGGCGCGCCGCCGCCTCGAAGGCTCGGAGCGCATTCAGGGGGAGCGGAGTGCGGGCCATAAGATGACCTAGTTTTTCTCGGGTATTGTACGAGAGAAGATCGTTTGTCGCGAGCAAAAATAGCGCCCATTTTTAGGGCCAACCACGTCCGAGACCTAAGGAGATTGAGCCATGTTCTGGACGAATCTCGAACCCCAAACGGCAGCCTCCCACGCCGGTTCCCGCCGGGACGCTCGAGTGTTTGCGCCGCGGTCGATGCCATTCGCGACCACGGGATATGGCCGGTTCCACGAGGACGAGCCGAAGCCCGGTCGCCCTGTAGCCGCGATCCTCAAGGGATGGCACCCCCACGAGCCCGCGGCTAGCATCCCCTTCGGAAGGCGGCTTGCGCGCGGGATCGAAGCGGGTTTCGCTCTCGTTGGCGAGTGGCGCCAGCGCGCCAGACTGTGATTGCCGAAGAGGGACTCTGCAAACAGGCCCCTGCTTCTCACATGTGTGAATACATGCGCCGGCCCGGCGTCTTCAGCTCCGCCTTCAGCACGGTCCCCGTCTTCGATTCCGTGATGAAGAGCGTCTTGTTGTCGGGCCCGCCGAAGGCGCAGTTGGTGGTGAGCAACCCGGCGCTGGATTTGATGCGGTAGAGCGGCTCGCCAAGCGCGCTGAACACCCAGACGGTGCCGAGGCCGACATGGCAGACGACGATGTTCTCTTCCTCGTCGATCGCCATGCCATCGGGTCCGGTGCCCGCCGTCATCTGGATGAAGATGCCGACCTTGGTGGCGCTGCCGTCGGGCAGGAGCGGCACGCGCCAGATCGCGTTGTCGCGGGTGACGCAGAGATAGACGATGTTTTCAGCCTTGTTGAGCACGAGGCCGTTGGGGCTTGGGATGCAATCCAAGATGAGGTCGAGGGCGCCGTTGCAGCGCAGCCGATAGAGCCGACCGGTGCGGTCTTGCTGTCCGGTCTGGCCCTGATCCGTGAAGTAGATGTCGCCGTTGGAGGCGAATACCAGGTCGTTCACCCCCTTGAAGCGTTCGACGATGCCGCGGTCGCGGTAGGGCGCGATCTTTCCGGTCTTGGGGTCGAATACCATGATCCCGTTCTTATGGTCGGTGATGAAGGCGCGGCCGTCCTTGTGAAATTTGAGGCCGTTGGGCTCGCCGTCATATTCGAGCGCCACGGTGATCGAACCATCCGGCGCGATCTTGAACAGCCGGCCCCAAGGAATATCGGTGACCCAGAGATTGCCCGCGCGGTCGAAGGATGGGCCTTCGAGGAAGGTCGGGAATTTCTGACCCATCTGGTTGTAGTCGATCCAGTGCGAGGGCCGGTCGCGGTGCAGGTTCTCGGGAATGCGCACGAAGACGCTGGTTTCGATGACGGGCGGCGCGGCGAACATGATCGGGCTCCCCTTGATGCATAGAGATTGCGGTTCAATCGGTTTCGGCGCGTCCGCTCAGCAGGCGCGGTGCCGGGCGTGCAAACTCTCCGGTACGCTGCGCTAGGTCCGAGAGATCGCGGCGCAACTGCTCCAGACCGAAGCCGAGCGTGAAGATGCGCTCGGCCTCGTCGTCGGACAAGACTTGCGTGAGGCGTTCGCGGCGAAGCTCCGCCATCGCCGCCGCATAGCCGTCGAATGCTCGGTTCATGGCATCGCAACTTGGCGGAGCGTCGCGTGCCGCGAGCGCGGCACCGGTCTCGCGCAGAAACGCGCACGCCGTCTCGGAGATTTCCGTGAGTCGAGGCTCGAGGCGGGAGCGCACCGGCTCCTGTAATGGGTCCGCAGCCGCGCGGCCGGTAATCAGGAGATCGGCGTGCAGGCGGCGGGCGGTGCGCACCAACGGAGCCGGATCGTGGCCGGCGATGAAGTAGATGCGGCGTTCGTGCTGGGCTTCCTTGATGCCGGTCTCCAAAGCCGCGATCGCCGCTCGGACGCGCGCATGGAATGCGGTGTAGGATGCTCCTTCCGCCTCTTTGGTCAATCCGGCAACCATCGCCGCGAGCAGGTCCGCGAGCACGCCGAGCGTCCGCGACGTCACCTCGGCCACGACTGAAGCGGCGGGAGCAGGCAGCACAAGCAACGAAATGGCGAAGCCCACGACACAGCCCAATCCGATTTCCAGTACGCGCGCCATCGCCGAAGCGAGCGGTCCCGCTTGTAGGCTGGAGGTTCCCAGCAGCACGATGACCGCGGAGATCGGGGCGACGCGAAAGCTGGCGTTGATCGCAGCAAGGACGGCAAGCGGAGCTACCGCAACGAGAACCGCGACTCCCAGCGCGAGGCTGCTCTCGCGTGGAGCCAGCAACGCGACCGCCGCACCCCAAAGCGCGCCGCTGAGCGTGCCGAGGAAGCGATCGAGGCTTGCCTTGAGCGAGCCGCCAACGCTCCCTTGAATCACGACGATGGCCGTGAGCACCGCCCAATAACCTTGGGCGAGGTGCAGACTCTCGGCCAGCGCGAAGGCGGCGAGGCCAGCGGCGGTCATCCGCGCGGCGAGGCGAAGCTCGGCGCGATGTCCCTCTATCCAGGCGAGCACTCGAGCGCCCGTCGCCATCTCCGTTACTCCGGTAGTCCCCAAGGAAAACGCTCCACGCCGATCCTGTCGTAGCCCTTCAGGTCGCGAGACCGATCTCGCGGAGGTAGCGCAGGACTCCCCGATGAACAAGGTCGATCCGCGGCGCCGCGACGACGGTGTTGGCGGCGGTACTCTCGCGCGCCTGCGGCAGGCGCCTCGCCAGCGCCGTTTCGGCTCCATGCAGCGCGCGAGCGAGACGGTAGGCTGTGTCGTCATCGAGCGAGGGCCGCGCCAGGATGAAACTCCAGGAGCCGACGGATGGGATCGGCTCGGTTTGGCCGGGATAGCTTTGAGCCGCGAGGGTCAGCGGCTTCAGGAAACCGTGTTTGGCGCGGATGCGCGCGGCTTCCTCGGCACTGGGCGCGATGAACCGCGCGCCTGCCGGGCCTTCGGCCACCGCCGTAAAGCCGGGCCATCCGGTGCCGCCACCCCAAAGCGCCGCCACCTCGCTTGC
The DNA here is from genome assembly GCA_035517495.1 of Allostellaceae bacterium. Lineage (GTDB taxonomy): Bacteria > Pseudomonadota > Alphaproteobacteria > ATCC43930 > CGMCC-115725 > DASZHJ01. Next base: position 294,638 of record DATIYT010000103.1, read on the forward strand.
CAGCACCATCTTCGGTCCGTCACCTGCGCGATCGAGATAGACCGCATTGAAATCGCGGTCACGATCGAGATCCAATCCATCGAGCACGTAGCGCGCGAGGATCACAAGACCGGAGCCCCGCGCGCCGAAGGCGACTTTCTTGCCGACGAGATCGCCGATGCTGCGGCAGGGGCTGTCGCCCCGCGCCACGAACATGCCGGCGGTCGAATACATCGCCCAGAGAATACGCAGATCGGCGGGCGCGCGGCCGATACCGGCGAAGGCCTCGTAGGCGACCTCGCCCTGCACCAGCGCGAAATCGAGCGCGCCCTGTTCCAGCAGCGGCACGTTCTCGGTGCTGCCCTTGGTGTTGCGCGCCTCGACCACGAGCGTCGGATCGGCCTCGTGCAAGCTCTCTATCAGTGCCGCGCCGTAAACTGGAAAGCCGCCGCCCGGTGTCGCGGTCCCAAGAATGAGCTTGGTCATGGTGCGCCATCCCCCGCCGATGCCGTGTCCGCGGTTCCCAAATAGATCCGCTGCACTTGTTCGTCCTGCTCCAACCGCTCGGCTGGTCCTTCGAGCACGGTGCGGCCGGTCTGCAGCACATAGGCGTAGTCGGCAATTTCCAGCGCCAGCGGCACCGACTGTTCCGCAAGCAACAGGGTGAGCCCGTCCTGATGCAGCTGATCCAGGGTATCGTAGAGCTGCTCCACCACCGCCGGTGCCAGGCCCAGGCTCGGCTCGTCCAGCATCAGCAGCTTGGGATCGCTCATCAGCGCGCGGCCCAATGCCAACATCTGCCGCTCCCCGCCCGAGAGCGTGCCCGCGCGCTGGTGCCGGCGCTCCGCGAGCCGCGGAAAGACCTTGTAGACCCGCTCAAGCAGCGGCTCGAACCGAGTCCGGTCGGCAAGAACGGTCGCCCCCAAGTGCAGGTTCTGCTCGACCGTCTGCTGCACGAAGAGCCGCCAGCCCTCGGGCGAGAGCGCGAGCCCTTTGGGCACGATCGCGTGGGCGGGAAGCCCTGCGATGTCCGCGCCGTGCCAGGTGATCGTGCCGGCGCTCGCGGGCACCAATCCCGCGATGGCGTTCAAGGTCGTGGTCTTGCCGGCGCCGTTCGATCCCAGCAGCGCCACCACGCTGCCTTCGGCGACCCGAAGCGATACGTCCGCCACGCCCACGAGGTCGCCGTAGCGAACCTCGAGATTCCGCACCTCGAGTGCGATGGCATCGCTCATGGGGAGGCGCGTGCGCGCCGGCGCTTGTGGTGATGGCCGAGATAAGCCTCGATCACCTTGGGGTCGTTGACGACCTCCTGCGGCGTTCCTTGCGCGATGGTGCGGCCTTGGTTGAAGACCATGACGCGCGCCGCGAGTGTCAGGATCACCTCCATGATGTGCTCGACGATGATGATGGTGATCCCGCTTGCGTGAATGCGCCGCACGAGGTCGATCGCCTGCCGGATTTCGCCGGGGGTCAGGCCCGCAAGCGCCTCATCGAGCAGCAGCAGGCGCGGTTCGGTCGCAAGCACCCGCGCGATGCCGAGACGCTTGCGGCCGGGCGTGCCCAAAATGCCCGCGCGCTGATGCGCCATGTGATCGAGGCCGGTGAGACGCAGCACCTCCATCGCCTTGGCCTCGGCGTCCCCGCGGCGATGATGACGCAGGAACGCGCCCACCATCACGTTGTCGAGGATGGTCAGCTCCACGAACGTCGCCGGCACCTGAAATGTGCGACCTATTCCGAGGAGTGCATGTCGCTCGGCCGGAGCGCTCGTGACATCGATCCCGTCGAAGCGAATGCGCCCGGTGCTCGGCGCGAGATCGCCGGCGATGCAGTTGAAGAAGGTGGATTTGCCCGCACCGTTCGGACCGATCAGGCCGACGATTTCGCCGGATTCAACCGTGAGGCTCGCCTCGGAGAGCGCCAGAAAACCGCCGAAGGCGCGCGAGACCCGATCTGCTTCAAGCAGCATGGGTGCCCTCGATCTTCGCGCCACCGCTGCCGCGCAAGCGCTGCCAAAGCTCGATCAAGCCGCCGGGTTCAAACCGCGCCAGCACCAGAATGATGCCGCCATAGAGGATGTATGTGAGGCCGGTGCCGCTGCCGCCGAACCAGCTATTGGTCGCGCTCTGCAAGGGCACCAGCACGATGGCGCCGATCAGCGGCCCCCAAAGCCGGCCCGCGCCGCCCAATGCAGCGGTGATGATCATCTGCACGGAGACGAGGATGCCGAGGCCGCTCTCGGGATTGACGTAGCCGAGCTTGAAGGCATAGAGGGAGCCTGCGACAGCGGTAAACGCAGCACTGAGCGCGAGCGCGGCGAGCTTGGTGCGCCGCACCGGCACGCCCAAGGATGCCGCGGCGCGCTCGCCTGCGCGGATCGCGCGCAGATAATAGCCGAAGCGGCTGCGCTCCATCAGATAGGTCGCGTAGAGCAGCGCCGCCAGCGCCGCGAGGAAGATGTAATAGTAGGGGACCGAGCTGCGGAACGTCAGGTCCCACCAACCGCGCGCCGTCGCGGGTCCTTGGATTCCGATCGAAGCGCCGAGCAGGTCCCAGTTGCTGACGACGATGCGGATCAACTCCGCGACCGCGATCGTTGCCATGCTGAAATAGTGCCCTTGCAGGCGAAAAGTCGGAATGCCGACCGCGAGCGCGATCAGCACCGCGACCGCGACGCCGAACGGCATTCCAATCAGCGGCGGCCATTGCCAGAGATTGAACACCAGCAATGGGACGTAGGCGCCCGCGCCAAAAAACATCGCATGCCCGACGGAAACCTGTCCGGCGTAGCCGCCGACGATGTTCCAAGCCGAGGCCGAGATCGCGGCCAGGATCAGGGTTGCGCCCACATCTTGGAAAAAGGCCGCGCCATTCAAGCCCGAGACCAGGAGCGGGTAGAGCAGCAACAGGGCGGCGAGTGCGAGCGTCGCCGCGGTACGCGGGCTCATGGGCGCTTCCCCCTCACCCGCTCGCCCCTTCGGAGGTCGGCACTGAAAGCGCGGGGTGAGGGGGATCGGTGTGCCATCGGCAAATGCGAATTCAGAGCGTGCCGAGCAGGCCTTGGGGCCTGATCCAGAGCACCGCCACGAAAAGACCGTAGACCACGACGTCCTTGTAGATCGGGCCGATCAAGTAAGCCGAGAGCGCGTCCACCAGCCCAATGATGAGACCCGCGATCATCGCTCCGGGTACGCTCCCGAAGCCACCGAGGGTCACGACCACGAACGCCGTCAGCGCGAAAGTGGCGCCGACTTCAGGCGAGAAGGGGTAGGCGATCGCCAACAGCGCGCCGGCGATCCCGGCGCTCGCCGCCGAAAGTCCCCAGGCCAGCGCCTGCATGCGGTCGGGTCGTATTCCCATCAGCATTGCGGCGCTCCGATCCTCGGCGACCGCGAGGAGGCGGCTGCCAAGTGCGGTCCGGGTCAGCAGCAGATGCATGCCGACCGCAACCAGCGCCGCGACAATCCCGGCCACCAGTTTCGGAATTTCGACGAAGATGCCGCCGATATTGACGGTGCCGGAAAGCCAGCTCTGCGGCAATGTCCGGAAATCGGACTTGAATATGAAGAACGCCGTGTACCGCAGCAAAAGCGCGAGGCCAAAAGTCGAGAGGATCTGCGCCAGCATCGGTCCGCGCATCACATGCTTCACCAAAAGCATGTAAACGAGGATGCCCAGGAGAAAGAGGACCACCGCGGCACCGGGTCCGTAGACCGCGGGTCCGCCATTGAGCCCGGTCGCGATCAATAGCGCCGCGTACATGCCGAGCATCACGAACTCGCCATGGGCGAAGTTGATGAAGTTCATCATGCCCCAGATGAGCGTGAGGCCCGAGGCGAAGAGCGCGTAAACGGCCCCCAAGAGGAGGCCGTTTACCGCCGCTTGCAGCAGGATCATCGAGGCTTAGCGCGGCAGCGCTATTCCCATGCCTTCATCGGCCACTGCACCGGCGCGACCGCTCGCTCGGCAGGCCAAACCGAGACGTAGTCCTTGCCCTGGAGCTGAATCAGGTAAGTCGCTGCCAGGATGTTCTGCCCGGTCTCGTCGAACTTGACGCCCTTGTAGCCCATCATGAGCTGGTCGGGCTTGAGGTCGGTCGCCCGAAGCGCCGCCATGATCTTGTCGGGCTCGGTCGATCCGGCGCGGTTGATTGCGTCCGCGAGCACCAGCATCGCCTGCATGTTGCGCGCGCTGGTGTCGTCGAGCTCGCGACCGGTCTTGGCCTTGAAGAGCTCGGCGATGCGCGCGGTGACGCTACCGGGCTTGCCGACGGCCCAGGCGCTGCGGTTCATCACGCCTTGGGTGATGTCGGCGACCGCGGGCAGGAACGAGGGGTCGGCGAAGCCGGCGTCATCACCGATGATCATCGGCGGAAGGTAGTTCAGATTCTTCAGCGTCTTCATGTAGAGGATCGCGTCGGCGGTATAGGAGATGAAGATCACGCAATCCGGATTCTTGTCCTTGAGCTGCAGCACCTGAGCGCTCACGTCGGTGGAGTTGGCGTTGTAAGGGATCTGCGCCACGACGTTGAAGCCGTGCTTCTTCGCCTGCTCGACCACGGTGCCGCCGACGGACGTGCCGTAATCGGTGTTCTCGTTGACCACGGCCACGGTTTCGACCTTGTGGCCCGCCTTCTTCATGTCGCTGAGAAATTCCATGTAGTTGTTGGCGAAGTCCGAGGCGACCGGCGTCACCCGCGCGATCCACTTGAACCCGCGGCTCGTGATGTTGAGCGCCACGGAATCGCCTACCACGAAGGGAATGCCCTGGCGTTCCGCGACCGCGGTTGCGGTGAAGCTGACGTTGGAGTGGTAGGCGCCGAGCATCGCCACCACGTGCTCTTGCGTGATGAGGCGCAAAGTCTGAGCCTGGCCCTCGGCGGGATTGCCCTGATGGTCGGCGCTGATCACCTCGATCTTGGCTCCGCCCAGGTTGCTCAATCCGCCGGGCCCCACCGACGGCAGCGCCGAAAGCTCGGGATGCGGCGTGTTGACGATCTCGACCGCCAGATTGATCGCATCGAGCGCGGATTTGCCGGCGTTGGCGGCATTTCCGGAGAGCGGCATGACCACGCCGATCTTGACGGGGTCGGCGGCAAACGCCGATGAGCTCAGCATCGCCGCGAGCAACGCGGCGCCGAGAATGCGCGCTTTATTCATGATCATCGTCTCCCTATTGCATTGTTTCCCGCAGGGCGGATTGTTGCACCGATACTAGCGGCAGCTTTCGCGACCGTCGCGCCCAAAAAAAGGGCGTTCTCAGCTTATTGCTTGTTCGCTTCTAGCGCGCCCTGAGTCGCTCGGTCAGTTCTGCAACCACTCGGCCCTCTCGGTCGAGCGCCACGCCGTAATCGCGCTCGGCTTCTTCGCGCGTGATGAGGCCGTCCGCCACATCGGCGGCGACGCTCGCGGGATCGCGCTCGCGGGGATTGCCGAAACCGGCGCCGCCCGGCAGTTCGAGACGGATGGTGTCGCGAGGCGGCACGGTCTGGCGCCCCTTGGGCCGGATCGGTTTCCCGGAGAGCAGGCTGACGACGCCCGGCGCGCCCTTGCCGCCGCCATCGCGGCCGCGCGCGGGGTTTCTCACGCGCTCGAAATTGCACAGCAGCGCGATCGGCGCGCCTTGCGCGCCCGCAAGCTCGATCACCTGCCCCAATCCGCCGCGGAACTTGCCGGCGCCGCCCGAGCCCTCGCGGAATTCGCGGCGGTGGAACAACACCGGCGCGATGCTCTCGGTCGCCTCCACCGGAATGGTGCGCACCCCACTCGGGAACGCAGTGACGCTGAGGCCATCCTTGGTCGGCCGGGCGCCGGCGCCGCCGCAGTGAAAGATCACGGTGCTGAACTCCGGGAGGTCGTTGGCGTCGGTGCCGTCCTCCACCTCGTCCACCAGCGAGCCGCCGCCGAACATCTGGGGATTCCAGAGCGAGGCAGCACCTTCCGCGGGAACGCCCCCCGGCATCACCCGGTGCAGGCAGCCGAACACGAGGTCGGGCAGCATGTGCCCGACCGTGTGGCGCGCCGCCACCGCCCAGGGCCGCTTCACGTTGAGCACGCAGCCCTCGGGCGCGCTGATGGTGATGGGCGCGAGCGAGCCCGCGTTATTGGGAACCTCGGGGGCCACCAGGCATTTGACGCCGAACGCCGTGTAGGCAAGCGTGTAGTTGTAGACGACGTTGATCCCGTAGGCGGAAGCGGGCGATGTGCCGTCGAAATCCACGTGGATGCCGTCGTCGGAAATGGTGAGCGTTGCCACGAGCTTGAGCGGCCGGTCATAGCCGTCCATCGTCAGCTCGTTGCGATAGACGCCTTTGGGCAGCGCGCGGATTTTCGCCAGCGTTGCTTCGCGCGAGGCCTCGACGATGCCGACGCCGAGGCGGTCGAGGTTGGTGATCTCGAATTCCTCCATCATCTCGATGAGGCGCTTCGAGCCCTCCTCGTTGCAGGCGCAGAGCGCATAAATGTCGCCCTCGACCTGCAGCGGCTCGCGTACATTGGCGCGCACCATCTGCATCAGGTCCTCGTTCATCTTGCCTTCGCGCGCCAAGGGCATGATCGGGATCGCCAGCCCCTCTTCGAAGACCTGACGGCCATCCGGTCCCATGCCGAGGCCGCCGATGTCGACCACGTGGACCGTGCACGCGAAAAGGCCGACGGCCTTGCCCTGATAGAAGCTCGGCGTCACCACGGTGATGTCGTGCAGGTGACCGGAGGTGAACCAGGGATCGTTGGTGATGTAGTGATCGCCGGGCTTCATGGTCTCGATCGGGAAGACCTTGAGGAAATGCACCACGGCATTGGCCATGGAATTGACGTGGCCTGGCGTTCCCGTCACCGCCTGCGCGAGCATCCGGCCCTCGCGGTCGAATACGCCCGCCGAAAGATCGCCGGCCTCGCGGACCGAAGTCGAAAAGGCGGTGCGGATCATGGTCTGTGCCTGCTCCTCCACCACGGCGATGAGCCGGCTCCACATGATCTGCGTGTGGATCTGCGAGAGGGCGGCGTTGGGACGAGAGGTCATGAGAGCTCCGAGGCGGGAAAATCGCATCCCTGGAGTTAGAGAGCGGCGAAGCCCCTGTCAAATTGCGCCCCCGCTGTCGGCTTGAGATCGCGGAAACCTCGGTTACACTTCCGGCTCACCGAAGACGATTGTCGCTCGCGCTTATGTCCTGTTCTTCCCTGCTGAAATCGGCCGTCGTGCTGTTCCTCGTCCTGGGCCTTTCGCCACCCTGCTGGGCCGCGGATTCCCTGCTTCTCGTCAATCGCATCAATCTGGACAAGCGGCCGAGCGCGCAATACCGCGCAGTCGACCTCAGCATCGCGATTGACGGGAAGAGCCTCGGCGCTTGCACGGCCGAGAGCAATGCTCACGTCATGTGCGAGGGGGCGATCGCTCCCGGAAAGCACCGCATCGGTGTGCAGGCGAAAGGCGGCAAGGCACTTGCCAGGACCATCGACATTCGCGGCGAAGATGCCGCCATGTTTTGGGCCGGTGTTTCCGACGATGTGCGGCTCTGGTGCGTCTCCGTGAGCAAGACGAATCTGGCCTTGATGCCGAAGTCGGAGTGCTGGGATATCGAGAACGCGCGCTAGCTGCGCGTCACGCCCGCCGCGTCAGGGCAATATAACCGAAGCCGTCGATCTCGGCGTCGAAGAGCGGGCTCAGCACCGTCGAGGTTTCGTCCTCGGCGATCACGGCCGGCCCCTTGATGCGGGCGCCGGGTTTGAGATCGGAGCGCCAATAGATCGGCACGGTCAGGAATTCGCCGCGATTGGGATCCAATACCGCGCGTTTGCCGCGCGGCGCGGGCTCGTGCGGCTCAATCGGCATCGGCGTCGCGAGTCCGCCCGTCGCGGGAGCCGAAACCGCCACCACCCAGCTCAAAATCTCGATGTCGACGCCGGGAATGGCGCGCGCATAGAGCCGTTTGTAGGCGGCTTCAAAGAGATCGGTCAGCGCTTTTCGCTCGTCACCCGCGAACGACCGCACGGGGAGCTGGACCGCGATCTCGTGCCCTTGTCCTCGATAGCGCATGAAGACCGAGCGCTGCTCGACGAGTGGCGCGTCGCCGGCACCGCTGCGCACGATCGCTTCGGCTTCGCGGCGCATCTCCGCCAGCAGCCGGTTCGCGATCCCGGGATCGAAGGTGCTGACGCGCTGCAAATGGCTGCGCACGATCTCGTAGGCGACGGGGGCGCGCAAGAATCCCACGGCCGAGCCGACGCCGGCATTGGCGGGAACCAGCACGCGACTTACGCCGAGCTTCTCGGCGACCCGCGCGGCGTGCAGCGGTGCGGCGCCGCCGAAAGCAATGAGCGTGCGTCCGCGCACGTCCTTGCCGCTCTCGATCGCGTGCACGCGCGCTGCATTGGCCATGTTCTCGTCCACCATCTCGCTGACGCCCAGCGCCGCGAGTTCCGCGGCAAGACCCAGCCGATCGCCGAGGTTCTTTTCTATCGCGCGGGTGGCGCTTGCGCCATCGAGCTGCAACTTGCCACCGGAGAACGCCTCGGGGTCGATCCGGCCCAGCACCAGATCGGCATCGGTGACCGTGGGTTCGCTGCCGCCCCGGCCGTAGCAGACCGGCCCCGGCTCCGAGCCCGCACTGTCCGGCCCGACCGCGATCCGACCCATGGCATCGATGCGTGCGATCGAGCCGCCGCCGGCACCGATCTCCACCATCTCGATCACGGGGATGCGCAGCGGCAGGCCGCTGCCCTTGAGGAAGCGGTAAATCCGCGCCACCTCGAAGAGCCGGCTGGTCTGCGGCTGGCTCTTGTCGATGAGGCAAATCTTGGCGGTGGTGCCGCCCATGTCGAAGGAGATCACATGATCGAGGCGGTGCTGTGTCGCGATCCCGCTCGCGAAGATCGCGCCGCCCGCGGGTCCCGATTCGACGAGCCGAACCGGAAAGCGCACGGCGGTCTCGACAGTGGTGACGCCGCCGCCCGAGGTCATCAAGAACAGCGGACAACGGAATCCGGCGCGGCGGAGCGCGTCGTCGAGCCGTTGCAGGTACCGCCCCATGAGCGGCTGCACATAGGCGTTGGCGCAGGCGGTGGAAAAGCGCTCGTATTCGCGCATCTCCGGCGACACCTCCGAAGAGAGCGTGACCGGGACGCCGGGCAGGCGCGCCGCGATCAATTCGCCGACGCGGCGCTCGTGGGCGCTGTTGGTGAAGCTGTGCAGGAACCCGACCGCGACCGCTTCGACCCGATCCGCCGCGAGCCGATCGAGCGCCAGCGTCACGCTCGCCTCGTCGAGCGGCGTCAGCACCCGGCCCTGCGCGTCGATCCGCTCGCGGATCGGCAGGCGCAACCGGCGCGGCACCAGCGGCGGCGGCAGGTCGATGTTGATGTCGTACTGCTCAAAGCGGTTCTCGTGGCGGATCTCGATCACGTCGCGGAAACCCTCGGTCGTCAGCAGCGCCGTCTTCGCGCCCTTGCGCTCGATCAGAGCGTTGGTCGCGAGCGTGGTGCCGTGAATGACGAGGCTCACTTCCGCGGGCGCCACCCCCGCATCGGCGATCACGGTCTCGATCGCCGAGAGCACGCCCTGCTCGGGGGCCTGAGACGTGGTCAGCGTCTTGGTGGTGAAGCGCTCGGCGCCGCGCTCCAATGCCACATCGGTGAAGGTGCCGCCGATATCGACGCCGAGGCGGATCAGTCGGGAAGGGGAGGGCACGGTCGGAACAACGCCTTGATGATGGGGTCGTCTCAACTACGGGCGCCGCCCGCGCCTGTCAACTATGCGGCACGCCACGCCCGCGCCCTCGTCAATGCCGCGATCTAGGTGCGGGACTTTTGCAACAGTTGCTGCGCATCCCAGGGATCGAAGCGGACGAGGCCGCTCAAATCCGGATGCGGCCGAAGAAAAGCACTCGCGCGCTCGTTGAGCATCGCCGCCAGAAACGAGAAGTTGCTGTTCGAGATCGCGAGCCGGTCCGCGTGCGCCAGCACATAGAAGTCGTGATAGAACTCGGCACCGGGAATCAACCGGTCGAACAGCGCCGACGTCAGCGGCCGAAACGAAGCAAAGCGCCGGTGAATTTCGGGGTCGTCGCTCGCGATATAGAGCAAGGGCTGCTCCAGCTCGGCCCAGATCGAATCGAGCCAGGCGAGATACCATTCTTCCGGCGCGATCCAGAACCGCTCTTCCTTGCCGTAATCCCCGCGCCGGAGATGAAGTGCCACCAGCGTCCGGCCCTGCTCGCGCAAGCGCCCCAAGTCCCGTTCGACGATGGGGCCAATGCGTGCTCCCGGGCGAAACAGCGTGCGTATGAAATCCCGATACGGAAGGTAGTGCCGGGTGTGATAGCCGAAGTAGCCCCAAAGATCGTGTTCGCTGAAGACCTCGTTGCTACTGCCGGTCCAGGAATTGAGGAACATCGCGCCCTGCTCCCGCAGCAGCGGCAGCGGACGGCTCGGGTCCGGATAAGGATCGCTCAGATCGAACAGCCAGCGTCCCATCCACTCTGGCACTTCAACGCGGAGCGAGTGCTTGGCGCCATAACACCGCGCGAACACATATTGCAGCAGTTGATTGCCGAACCGGCCATTGTAGCCGAGCGAAGTCATGGTGATCGGACGCTCCAACCCGGACGCTTGCCGCTTTTCACGGGGCGTCCGAAGCGGGGCACCGAAGGACTCGCGCAGCATGATGACACCGCGGCGGGTCCACGGGCCGCCATCGCCCTCATTGATCGCGATGGCTTGTTCGTAGGCGGCGAGCGCGGCCTGCGGGCGGCCCAAGGTCTCCTCGATTCGACCCAGCTCAAACCAAGGGGCGAAGCGTCGAGGCTCAATCGCCGTGACGTGTCGAAGACCCGCGGCGGCGCCTTCGAGGTCGCCGAACCGCAACAGCATCTTTGCAGCGGAGAGGGCCATATCGATATCGCCGGCAGTGCGCGGCACGATCGCGCGGAGCTGCCGACATGCCGCATCCTCGCCGCGACCCAGCGCGATGCGGGCTAAAGCAAACAACGCGGCGGCATTGCCTGGTTCGGCCGCTAGCACCTGCCGACAAGCAATCTCGGCCTCATCCCACCGACGTGCCTCACAGAGCTCTTCGACGCTCGGCAACGACGTTCCTCGGTATGCGACGTTGAATTTGTTGAAGACACTGCATCACGCAATTTCGTCTGCCAAGCCGACAGTACAGCGGGGCCTGAATCAGTTGCGTTCTAGAGCCGCTCGATGCGATCGATGAAATTTGCAGCGCCATGCTCGCGGCAAAGCTCGCGCGCACGGCTTTGGGCGCGGCGCGCGAGTTCGTCGCGCCTTTCCAGGGCGCCCCGCAGCGCGCCCGCGATGGAGCGGGCCTCGAACTCGGCAAAGGTTACGCCGGTACCATTCTCCTCAACCTCGCGCGCCATCCAGGTATCGCCGGGAACGATCAGCGGAATCCCTGCGATGCTCGCTTCGAAGAAGACGCCGGAACCGCGCGTCTTGTAGCGCCCGGGATGATAGGGCAACAGCACGAAGTCGGCGCTCGCGAGCGCGTGATGGTAGTCCGCCTGCTCCATCGTGCCCGCGTGAATTCCGACGTGCGCATGCGCGGCGAGCATCCGTTCCGCCGCTTGGAAATCGGGTTGCCCATCGTAGCAGCATTGGACAAAGAACCGATGCGGCGGCGCCGATCTCCGCGCCAGCGTGACAATTTCGGGAAGCAGGTGGAATCCGCGTTCGGGACGGCCATGCCCGAGATAGGCGATGAGCGGCGCCTGCTGCGACGGCTCGCGTTCGGCCGCCTCGCGTTGCATCGAGGCGTTCTCGATACCGGCGGCGATCCGCGGCAGCACGACCGGACGGAATCCCAACACCTCGGCATAGGCTTTCGATAACGCCGGCGTTTCCGTGCCAAGGTGAAGGCGCGGGCCCATCTGCGGCGCGCGTGACCGCCATGCGGCCGCATAGTAGGCGGCGGGATTGCTGAACGGACGAATTGCGGGCGCCCAGTCCGGCGGGAACATCAGGACAGCGACGATTTTTGGGTGACGGTCGACGGGAAGCGTCGATGCCCAGTGCACGATCGCGTGCAGATGATGGTGGTGAATGGTCGGGAAGAGCAGCGTATCGCCGGCCTCGAAGGGCGCCGCAGGCAAGGCCGCAAGATCCTCGGCGAAACTGCGATTGCCGGCGACGTAGTCCTGATATTCGCCATGCAGGGGATCGGGCGATGTCGCCGCATAGACGAAGCTGCGAAACCACGGCATAGGATCGATATACTGAAGCAGGCCCAGGCGGGCCGCGCGATGGCAATAGACCGTTACCGGCAGGGAACGGCGCCGAAGCTCCCGCACCAATGCCTCGGCGGCGCTTCGATGATGTCCCTTGTCGTCGAACAGACCGGCATCAAGAACGATCCAGCGCCGCGGGGTGGAATTGTCTTGGGTCAGTTTCGCGCCTTGCACGTGTTCCCTGGCCGCATCCTTGTCACGCGCGCTCCATCGGTGGAAACTCCGGGGAATTTCGCATTGAGATTAAGTTTCGCGCATGAAGGTCCTCCAGGCAACCCAGAGTCCGCCGGAATACATACCCCCGCCGCTTCTCGATCCCGAGCAGGTCATCTGCGGTCCGAACTATCCCGATCGCAGCGATGGGGACCGCATTCGTTCGTTGCACGTGGAACGCGGCGATCTCGACATTGCCCGGGTGGTGGCGCGGATCCCGCGCGAGCAGCGCCCGGAACTGATCGTGGTTCGCGTCGATTCGTCGAAGATGCTGCTGCCGCGCAATCTGGCGGCGCTGTCCTGTCGTCGGGTGTTGTTGGTCGGCGACACCCACCACGACGCGGCGGCGATTACGAGCATCGTCGACTACGCGGTCAGCGAGCCCTATGACCTCGTGCTGCTCGACTATACGCGCCAGCACGCGCACTTCTTCATCGAGGCCGGCCTCAAGCAGGTATATTGGCTTCCCGGCTTCAACGTCGCGCGGAGTGCCACCCCAGCAGTTGCGGTCCCCGATGTTGCCCTGAGCTTCGTCGGCAACGTCGGCAACCTCTATCCTCGGCGAACGCACCTGATGAGCGCTCTCCATTTTGCGGGTCTGCCGATCTGGGTGGTTCAGGCACCGCGTGCGGAAGCGCGGATTCTCCATGCGCGAAGCCAGGTGAGCCTCAATTGCAGCCTCAACGGCGACCTCAATCTGCGCCTGTTGGAGATACTGGAGAGCGGCGGCTTTCTTCTCACCGACCGGTTGGGCCGCGAATCCGGGCTCGATCTCTTGTTCGAGGAGGGGCAGCACTATGCAGGGTATGGCGGCATCGAGGAGTGCGTGGAGCAATGCCGCCGCTATCTGGGGGATCGCGCCGGCGCGGCGCAAATCGCGCGGCAGGGCAAGATAGCTTTTGAGCGCCAACTCGCCCCGGAGCGAATCCGGGCCGACTTCTTTGCTCTGCTGGAGCGTGGCGTCGTGCGTCCCGAATTTGCGCTTGCGCGCGATCCCCGCGTTCTGCGGCGCAGGCGGGTACGGGCTGTTCTGCGGCCTCATATCGCGATCTATGAGCTGCTGCAGGCGTTGCAGCACGCCCGAGAAAGCGTCGGCGTGCTGGCGACCACCGGGATCGATCCGTCGATCCTTTGGGATGCGCACGATCTCGCGCGCGTGCGCATCGCGCTGCTCGCTGGCGATACCGATCGCGTCACTGCCGATCTGCCTCCGGGCATCTTGCAGGACGGCACGCGGTCGAATGATCCGCTCGATGTCCTGCTGAGCACGCTCGCGGAATGGCGCCTCCTGCGCGACCAAGGGCGGTTCGCGCGCCTCTTACCGGGAGTGCTGATTTTGTGCGATACGGAACCGGGCATCGCTCTCGCGGCGGAGGTTCGGCGCTCGGGATTTGAGCCCCTGACCGACCGCGTGCCCGCATTTGGGCGCGTGGCATCCCCATGAAACAGGACGCGTCGAAGCTGCTGCGCCAGCTCTCGGTCGGGCGAGAACACCATCGGGCCGGGCGGCTGCGCGAGGCGGAGCGCGCTTATCGCGATGTGCTGCGCAGGGATCGGGGTAATCCGGTTGCGCTCTCGTTGCTCGGCGTCATTGCGGCGCAAGAAGGCAGACATGCCGCCGCCGCCGATTTCCTTGCGAAAGCGCTCGCCCGCGACACCCAAAATATCGAGCTGCATCATCAGCTTGCCGCCGCTTACCGCCAGATGGGCGACTACCAGCGCGCCTATGACGCCTACCGGCGAGCGGCGGCACTGCCGGAGCGCTTTCTCGATGCCCATGTGGAGTGCGCGTTTTGCGCGGAGGAGGTGGCGCGCCAAGCGGCCGAGCGCGGCGATGGCGCTGGCGAAGCGCAGTGGCGCAAGCGCGCGGCCGAGCAGCTGCGGGAGGTCGGCCGCTTGCATACGGAAGTGCTCTCGGTTGTGCGCGCCTTGATGGCCTTTCGCCGCGCCATCGAACTCGATCCCGGAAACGCCGAGCTCTTGTGCGATACGGCAGATTTGCTCACCAAGATGGGGCGGCCCAGCGAGGGTGAGCCGCTCTATCGACAGGCGATCGCCGCCGACCAGCACTGCGGCAGAGCCCACAACAACCTCGGCATCGCGCTGAGGGACCTGGGCCGGCGGGAGGAGGCTGAGGCGGCATTCCGCCACGCATTAGAGCTGGAACCCGATCGAGTCGAGGCGGTCTACGCGCTTGGAAGCGGGCGCCTGATGAACCTCTGCTATCGAAGTGACGTGAGCGCCGAGGCGCTGTTCGAGGCGCATCGAAGCTGGGGTGCCGCTTTGGTCGCGCGACAAACGGAGCCGGCGCCTGTCTTCGCCAATATTCGCGACACCGAGCGGCGCTTGCGCGTCGGCTACGTCTCGCCCGACTTCCGTGAGCATTCGACCAACCACTATTTCGGACCGCTGCTGTCCCGGCATGATTCCGGGGTCGTCGAGGTGTATCTCTATGGCGAGGTGCGCGAGCCCGATGCGGTGACCAAACGCTATCAGGATCGTGTGCAGCGCTGGCGCTCGACCGTGGGGATGAGCGATGCCGAATTCCGCCGCTGCGTGGCCGAGGATCGGATCGATGTCCTGATCGATCTCGCTGGACACACCGCGAGCACGCGTCTTCCTGCCCTCGCGGTGAAGCCCGCTCCGGTCACCGCCACCTGGCTTGGTTACCCCTGCACCACCGGCCTCCCCACGATCGACTACCGATTGACCGACGCGCTCGCCGACCCGCCGGGAGCAGCGGACCACCAACACACGGAAACCCTGATCCGGCTTCCCGGCTGTTTTCTCTGCTATGAGCCGCCGCCCGGCTTGCCTCGCGTCACGCCCGCGCCAGGACTCGCCAACGGACACGTCACCTTCGGCTCGTTCAACAACCTCGCCAAGGTGACGCCCGAGGTGGTCGAGACCTGGGCTGCGATCTTGCGCGAAGTCCCGCGCTCGCGCCTTTTGCTCAAGAGCAAGCTCTTCGCCGACGCGACCGTCCGGCAAAGTTACGCTGACCGCTTTCTGTCGCTCGGAATTGCCGGTGAGCGGCTCGATTTTCGACCGATGATTCCAAACCAGATCGAACACCTCGGCACCTACAGCGAAGTCGATATCGGCCTCGACCCCTTCCCGTATAACGGCACAACCACGACTTCAGAGGCGATGTGGATGGGCGTGCCCGTGGTGACCTTGATCGGCGATCATCACGCGTCTCGGGTCGGTTTAAGCCTGGTCACGCAGGCCGGTCTCGCCCATCTCGCGGCAACGGACCGCGCCGGCTATGTGCGGATCGCAGCCGATCTCGCGCGCGACTTAGGCGCGCTGAACGCCCTCCGGCTGCCGCTGCGCGAGCGGCTCAGAGCGTCTCCGCACGGTGATGCGCCGCGCTTTGCCCGGAATTTCGAGGCGGCATTGCGAGAGATTTGGAGGCGCTGGTGCGCATCCGAGCCCCTGTAAGGGCGCCCGAATCTAACCTTTGGCTCGCGCTTTCAGGTACCAGTCGAGGATTTGCTCGCCGTTCCAGAACACGACACCTGGATGACCGGTCGCGAACTCGAGGAACGCTTCGAGGTAACGAATGCGATGCGGGACGCCGCTTATGTACGGGTGGATCGCAAAGGAGAGAATTTTGGCGCGCGCGGCGCCTTCGAGGTAGAGGCGGTCAAACTGATCGCGGGCGCGCCGCAGGAACTCCTCCGCGTTATGGTGCTGCACGATCATCATCGGGATGTCGTTGAGTTCGACCGTGTAGGGCAGCGTCACCAGCGGCCCGTGGCGGGTCGCGATCTCCGTCGGCTCGTCGTCGTAGACCCAATCGCCGATGTACTTGACGCCGGCCTCGGCCAGCAGGTCCGGGGTTTCATAGGTCTCTGTGAGACCGGGGCCGAGCCAGCCCACTGGCCGCTTGCCGGTGAAGCGCTCAAGCCGGTCCAGGGATTGGTGGATGAGGGTGCGCTGATCCTCAACCGCGTGGATCGGCGTCTGCACATAGCTGTGCCCCATGAATTCCCAACCGCGTTCGCGCGTTGCCGCCGCAACCCGTTCATAGCGTTCGGTGACGGCGGCGTTAATCGAGAGCGTGGGTACGATCCGGTGCCGGTCGAAGGCGGCGATGAACCGCCAGATCCCCACCCGCATCCCATACTCATGCCAGCTCCAGTTGGGGATATCGGGGTTGACCGTGACGCCGGTCGGGGCCGGCAGTATCTGGCGCGCCATCGGTCGTTCGATCTCCCAGACCTCGAGATTGACGATCGGCCAGAGCACCAGCCGCACTCCCTCCGGCAGCCGAAGAGGTGGGCGGTCCACGATGGCGGAGTAGGAGGTGCGTTCACTTGGTTTCATGCTATTGTCCGGCGGAGGCGTGGATTGTTAACCGAGATATCCTCGCAGCTATCTGAGATATCGACAAGATTCGCGTTTTTTAAAAGCATGCCATTCGAGCGCCCGAACCGGCTTCTGCTAGGAATAACGCGGCATTCTGTTGCAGATTCAGCACACCAATCCGGAAAGCGTCGCAATTGGCTGATTTTGCCTTGTTTCAACAGCAAGAAACGGGTCTTGTTAGCGGCGTCGGAAGGGCACTCCTTCTGTCATCCATGAATTCATGGCCTTTGGGGGTTAAAGATGAAACTTCGGAAGTTTAAGGTCGCGGCGGCCGTCGGGAGCCTTACGGCGACGGTGGCATTGCTTGCGGGCCTCTCGGGTGCCCAAGCGCAGGCGCCGGGAGGAGGTTCGTTCGCAGGCTCTATCCTGCTTCCCGGCACGAACACCTCTTTCAAGGTGGGCGGCTACGCAAAGTGGGACTACGTCTATGATTTCTCGCAGGGTCAGCAGACTGAGCCGGTCAACGGCGGCTTCAGCGCCACGGCCTTGGCGCTAGACGGCTGTAATTCCTGCGGCATAGCCGTCAATCAAGCGACGGGTGTCGCGACCGGAATCTTTGTGGTAAACCCCGCGACAGGCGGTATCTTTCTAGTCAACCCGGTTGCCGCGCAGGCGGGACACAACGTCCATGGCGGCTCGCAGATGACCGCTTCTGAGTCGCGCTTCAACATTGAGACGCGCACGCCGACCGGCTATGGCGAGTTGAAGACCTTTATCGAAGGCGACTTCACCAACCCGAACGGCCTCACCAACAGCGGCGGCCTGCGGAACACTTCGGACTCCTATGGGTTCCGTCTCCGCTACGCCTACGGCACGTTGGGACCGGTCTTGGCGGGTCAATACAACTCTCTGTTCCGCGACTCCTCGGCGGAACCGGAGACCTTGGACTTCGGCGGCGATCCCGACGCGGGCAGAACGCGTCAGCCGCAGATCCGCTACACCTTCGACGCCGGCAATGGGCTCTCCTTTGCGGGCGCGGCCGAAACGCCGTCGACCTCGTTCGAGGCTAACGGCGTCACCTTCCAAAATGGCGGCAGCTTCGTAGCCTTCGTCAACAGCGGATTCCAAACGGGCCTCGCGACCCCCTTCACCACAGGTTCGCTCGGTGTTCCGCAGGTGGACAAGCTTCCTGACTTCACTGGCGCCATACGCTGGGATCAGTCTTGGGGCCACGTCGAGGGACGGGCCGTGGTTCGTGATCTAGGCGCTCGCGCCAATCTTGGGACAATAGCAGGTAATCCCGGAGCGTCGACGACGGCGATCAACAGCACCGCCTTTGGTTGGGGTCTCGGCGCTTCCGGCGACCTGCACACCTGGGGCAAGGATGACCTCACGCTGCAGATCTCGGGCGGTTCGGGTTCCGGGTCGTACATTTCCTCCGGCAACAACGCGATCCAAGATGCGCTGGTTGATGCTTTCGGAAACATCCAGACCATCAGCTCTATGAGCGCACAGATCGGCTATCAGCACTGGTGGACCGATACGCTCCGTTCGAACGCAACGGGCGGCTTTGTTTACATGTGGCAGCCCAATTGTTTCGGCTGCTGGGCGCCGGGGACGACCAATGTGACGTTCGCTCCGGTTACCGGCTTGCCGTTGTTCTCGACGGTTGCAACCAACTACCAGCAGGCAATGAAGTACGCGTTCACGGTCCACGCGAACCTGATCTGGAGCCCAGTGCCGCAGGTGGATACGGGTATTGAATACATCCACGGCACGAAAAAGGCCAACAACGGCCTGACCGGTGACGGCGACGTCATGCAGGTCTCGACGAAGTTCAAGTTCTAATCACCCACAAGGGTCGATTGAGCCCGCCAGCCCCTCGGGGCTGGCGGGTTTTTCTTTGACCGCCGCCACGCCCTGACGTGAGATGCTGCAAGCAGGTCGCGGGACGCGACCGATCCGGAATCAAGGGCTCGTGGCAAATCGCAAACAGCGTCGCGCCGGTCAAAAATCGGCACGATCCGAAAAAGACCTCGATCGGCGCGCCGGGGCACCAGACCCGGTGCTCGCGAGCGCGATGCGTCTCTACCAGAGTGGGCGATTCACCGAGGCGGAGCGTTTGTGCGAGCAGTACCTTGCCGCGAGCCCTCGCGACCCGCATGCACTCTATTTGCTGGGCATGAGCGCGATCGAGACCGGGCGACAGACGCTGGCCGAATCAGCTTTCGTAGATGCGTTGGCGCAGCGTCCAAGGGAATCCGCGTTTCACAACGGATTGGCACTCTTGCGCGCGAGGCAACAGCGCTTTTGCGAGGCGCTGATCAGCCACGACAGTGCGTTGGCACTTGATCCCCGCGATATCGGTGCCTTGTTGGGTCGCGCACTTGCACTGGCTGAGCTGGGCGATCTCGTGGTGGCGGCCCGGACCCTCCACGAAGCCTCTGCGCTCGCCCCGCGCTCCCCGGAGATCTGTCGCAATCTCGGCGCAGTGCTTGCCGAATTGGGGCGCGTGAGCGAGGCCGCCGAGGCCTATGAGAGGCTGATCGCGCTCGATCCCAACAGCGCTGAGGCGCATCTCGACCTGGGTCGAGTGCTAGTAAGCCTCGGCGCGCTCGAACCGGCCGTGCGCTGCCTCGAGCGCGCGCTCGCGCTTGAACCCGGGCTGGCGCGGGCGCGCCTCTTGATTGTGGACCTGCTGTGCGACCTCGGACGCCCGCAGGAGGCTTTGCGTCATGGTATCGCCGGCATGGACGTTGGGCCGGTACCGCGCGATCGGTTGTCCCCCTTCATTCGTGCTGTGGCGCGCGTCAGCCCTGCCGACCGCGATCCCGAGATCGCGCACGGTATCGAGCGCTGCTTCGAGTCTTCGGAATTCGAATATGACGATCTTGCCAAGCCGGCCGCGCGCCAATTCCGCGCGACCCATGGCCTCGATACCGCCCCGCAGCGGATGGCCGAGGAAGCCGTCCAACGCGCGATCCGCGAACAAGCGCCGCCGCCGGTGCTGGGGGACAAGCTCCTGCGCCTGCTGCTCACCAAGACCGTGAACCGCGATCTCGTGCTGGAGATGTTCCTGACGGCCGCACGGAGAAGCTTCGCTCGCGCGGAATTGCTGCCGGCGACGACCATCCCGTTCCTCGCGGCATTGGCACTGCAGTGCTTCAACAACGGTTATGTCTTTGCGCTCGACGACGGCGAAGCAGCGCAGCTCGATCGACATGAAGCGGCTTTGGAGGCCGAGCTCCGGCAAGCGGTCGATCCGACTCCGGAAGCGGAACAGAGGCTGTTGCGCTATGCGCTTTATGCGCCGCTCATCGCGCTAGAATGCGCGCCTCTTCTGGCGAGGATCGCGCCGCACCGCTGGTCTCCGGATTTCCGCGCCGTGCTCGAGCGCACGCTCCTTGAGCCGATGGAGGAGCAGGCGATCGCGTCCGGGATTCCGAGTCTCGGTACAATCGAGGACCCGACCTCGCTTCGGGTCGGCGCTCAATATGAGGAGCACCCCTATCCGCGCTGGTTTGCGCCGCCTCGACCCGTTCCGGAGCGGTTGAAGTCGGTGCTGCAGCGGAAGCTGCCGCGCGCGCGTTTGCCAGATTATATCGACGATAGAGTGGAAATTCTGGTCGCTGGTGCGGGCACCGGATACCAACCTATCTCAACCGCGCTTTTATTGCGGGATATCGAGGTGCTGGCGGTGGATTTATCCCGCGCAAGCCTTGCCTACGCGCAGCGCATGGCGATAAAGCTCGGCGTTTCCAACATCCGCTTCCTGCAGGCGGACCTGCTGCGTCTCGGTGAGCTCGGCCGCCAATTCCCCGTGATCGAAGCGGTGGGCGTGCTCCATCATCTGGAGTCACCGATGGCGGGCTGGCGCGTCCTTGTTTCATTGCTGCGCTCCGGCGGCCTCATGCGGGTCGGCCTCTACAGCGCACTCGCGCGCGGCGAAGTCGTGGCGGCGCGCGAACGTATCGCGGCGCTCGGATTGAAGCCGGTGCCCGAGGATATCCGGCGTTTTCGCGAGCGTGTGCTATTTGGAGCCGAGGCCACCGACTTCCCGCGCCTTGCGCATTCGAAAGATATCTATGATCTCAATGGTTGCCGTGATCTGCTTTTCCATGCCTGCGAACATCGGTTCACCCTGCCCGAGTTGCAGGCCATGCTGGCGGAACTGAACCTCGAATTCCTGGGCTTTGAGGATTTGGCCCAGCCGGTCGCGCGTTACTATCGGGCGACTTTCCCCGGCGATCTCGCGATGACCGATCTCGGCAATTGGGCGCGCTTCGAAGATGCGCATCGAGACGCCTTCCCCATGTACGTCTTCTGGTGCGCGAAGCGCTAGCCGAGCTATCGGGAACGGCGCGCCACGCCCATCAGCGATGCCAGCCGCTCGGTCGCGTTCAGCAATGAGGCGCTCTCTCCGGCGTGAACGATTTCGCCACGGTCCAGGACGATTGCACGCTCTGTAACGGAGAGCGCCAGGCGCGCGTGCTGCTCGACCAATATGAAGCCGAGGCCCGCCTCGCGTCGCAGCCGTTCGATCCCCGCAAGCACGAGATCGACGATCACCGGCGCCAGGCCTTCAAGCGGCTCGTCCAACAGCAGCAGCTCCGGATTGCCCATCAACGCCCGTCCAATTGCCAGCATTTGCTGCTCGCCGCCCGAGATCTGATTCCCGCGATGCCGCCGGCGCTCGGCGAGCCGGGGAAAAAATTGATAAACGCGCTCCAGGTCCCAGCGGCCTGGCCGCTGCGCCACGGTCAGATTTTCTTCAACGCTGAGCGAGCGGAAGATTTCGCGCTCCTGCGGTACATATCCCAAGCCAAGCTGGGCGCGGCGCCAGGGCTCGAGGCCGCCGATCGGGCTGCCGCCCCAGCGAATGGCGCCGCCATGCAACGTGGTGTGGCCCATGATGCTCGCGAGCAGCGTGGTCTTGCCGACGCCGTTGCGGCCCAGCACCGCGAGCGTACCGCCGGTCGGCAGGTCCAGCGAAATTCCCGACAGAACCACCGTCTCGCCGTAGCCGGCGCGGAGGTTCTCCAATGAAAGCCCGGCGCTCATCACCGCGCGCGCTCACCCAGATAGATTTCGCGAACCCGCGGATCGTCGGCGATCTCGGCCGGTGTTCCCTCCATCAGCACCGAGCCCTGGACCAGAACGGTGATCCGTTGCGCGAAGCGAAACACCAGATCCATGTCGTGCTCGATGATGAGCACCGCGATGTCCGCCGGAAGGCTCTCGATGGTTTCGATGATGATGCCGCTCTCGTCGCCCGGCACACCCGCTGCCGGCTCGTCCAGCAGCAGCACTCTGGGTTCGAGCCCCAGCGCCACCGCGATCTCCACCAGTCGCTGGCGGCCGTAAGGCAGTTCGCGGACCGGCCGGGCGGCGTCATCCGCGAGGTCCAGGCGCTCGAGCATAGCGTAAGCGCGCTCGACGACACCGCTGCGCGTTCCCGCCGGCCGCAGGAGGTCGCCCGCGAGTCCCGCATGCTCGCCGATCGCGAGCGCCACGTTTTCGAGCACGCTCAGGCCGCGGAACAGCATTGTGATCTGGAAGGTGCGAACGAGGCCGCGCTTGACGCGCGGCGCCTGGGTGAGCCGCGTTACGTCCTCGCCCCCGAGCAGGATGCGCCCGGCGCTGGGAGAGAGCGCTCCGCTCACCAGATTGACGAACGTCGTCTTGCCGGCACCGTTGGGCCCGATCAGCGCGTGACGTGCACCCGCTTCGAGCGCGAAATCGATTCCGTTCGCCACCATCAGGGCGCCAAAATTCTTCCGCAGCCCTCTCGTTTCGATCGCGGGCGCGGTCATCGCGCGATCCAATGGCTGGCCCGGTCCCAGAGCCCGAACGCTCCCCCGCGCGCGCCCAGCGCCACCGCGATGAGCAGCACGCCGATTCCGGCCGACCAGTAAACCGGATAGCGCTCGGCGAGCTGATCCTGAGCCAGCATGTAGAGCGGCACGCCGATAAACGCGCCGTAAAGCCGACCGGTGCCGCCCAGGATCAGCATGATAACCACCCCGCCGGAGCGCTCGAAGCTCAGCGTCTGTAGGCCCACGAACTGCTCGGTCTGAGCGAGCAGTGCTCCGGCAATTCCCGAGAGCGAACCAGCGATCGCGTAAACCGTGATCCGCCGCGTCAAAACCGGTGCGCCGATCGCGTGCATGCGTGTCGCGTTCTCGCGGATGCCCGTGAGCGATCGGCCAAACGGAGAGTAGACGATCGCGCGCACCAGGAGCCAACAGAGGAACAGCACCGCGAGCGCGTAGCCGAAAGCCGTGCGCCCCAGCAGATCGAACCGGAAGAGACCGAAGACCGGGGCGATCGTCATGCTCTGGAGGCCGTCGGCACCGCCGGTCAGCGCATCCCACTTGTTGGCGATCTCGGCGATCATCTCGGCCACCACCAGGGTCAACATCAGCAACGGCAGGCCCTCGGTGCGCAGCACGACGAACCCGGTGACGATGCCAAGCGTTCCCGCGGCCGCCGCTGCCGCGAGCAACCCCGATATCGGTTCGGTCCAGCCGTGGACCGCCAGAATGCCGGCGGTATAGGCCCCCATTCCGAAAAACGCCGCTTGCCCCAAGGTGACGATCCCCGCATAGCCAAGGATCAGATCGAGCGAAAGCGCGAACAGGATCGCGATCAGGATTTGCGCCCCGAGCGCGAGGTAATCGGGAAACAGGAAATAGCTGGCGAGCGCGGCAATCCACGGCAATGCTTCGAGTGGCCTTAGCCGATGCCGCCGCGAAAGTGCGGTGATCGCGGCAGGCGCTATGGGTGAGCTGTCCGTTTGGCCTAGTCGGGATGCCGCCATTCCCGAAAAAATCCTTCGAAGCCCGCGGAAATCAGCGACCCGCTGAAAACATCATGCGCCATGGCGCCGCAACCTTAGCGCGATCATGAAAGCGCTCAAAGTGCCCTCACCGGGCGCGCGCGAACAAGCCCTGAGGGCGCCATAACAGCGCGCCCAGGGTCATCGCGTAGATGTAGAAAGCACCGTACTGGGGCAGCAACGTCCGGAACGCCTGGTCCAGGACGCCGAGGACGACGGCCGCCAGAAACGGCCCCCTGATGCTGCCGAGGCCGCCCACCGACACCACGATCAAGAAATAGATCATGTGCTCGACCGCATAGCCGGGGTCGATCGCCATGATCTCGGCGCCGAGTGCGCCGCCGAGCGCCGCGAGCGCGCTGCCCAGCGCGAAGGCGAGGGCAAAAAGACGATCTGTGTCGATGCCGATCGATTGCGCCATGCGGCGGTTGTCGACCGCAGCTCGGATGCGGGCGCCGAATTGCGTGCGTTCGAGGCCAAGCCACAACAGCGCTGCCAACAAGGCGCCGGCGATGATCAGGAATGTGCGATAGGTGGGGAAAGTGTCGAAGCCCAGGCTGACCGTGCCGCGCAGATAAAGAGGCGGCTGGAGCGAGAAGGACAACGGGCCGAAAATCGCGCGCGCGCCGGCGGCGGCAACGAAGATAAGGCCGATCGTGAACAGCACCTGGTCGAGTTCCGGCGCACCGTAGAGCCGACGATACAGCAGGCGCTCCAGCGCCAAACTGACAACCCCGACGAGCACCGCCGCCAGCATGAGCGCCAGCGGGAACGGCACCTGCCACCGGTTCATCAAGGTGATTGCCGCATAGCCCCCTGCGGCCGCGAACGCGCCATGGGCCAGATTGACGAAACCCATGAGGCCCATGGTGATGGAGAGCCCGACCGAGATCAGGTACAGCACCATCGCGAAGGCCAGGCCGTGCAGGAAGATGCTGACCCCGGTGGCGAGCGCCGCTCCCGTCATCGATCAAGCCGCCGGCTAGATAGGATTGAGAATTCCGCTACCCCTTCTCAAAGGGGCTCGCGGCGTCTACCGACCCCGATCCTCGGCCCAGATTGATTGTCCCCTGCATCGCGATTCCCTCCCGTCTCAGGCCGAATGGCTTGGGTGCATGATCGGAGATGACGATCGGCGATGCAACGACCGCTTTCGATGTCGGGAAAGAGTGGAGGGCGCGGATCACACGAAAACCCGCGCCCTCCTTCGGGTCATCCTTGGTTCGACTGCTCCGAGAAGGCGACGTACTCATTGATGCCGTGCCGGTTCAAGAGCAGCAGGAGGCGCTTGTCGGGTCCCGACATGGCGGCCTTCAGCTTCTCGGCGGCTTCTTTTGGCGTCGTCACTTCCTGCTGGTTGATCGACTGGATCACGTCGCCCGCCTCCAGGTCGATGGTTGAAAGAGGACTTGAATCCGCGATCGAGCGCACCGCAACACCCTTGACGGACTCGGGAATACGCAACTCCCTGCGCAGCTCGGGGGTGAGAGGCCCGAGGCGGAGTCCCAACGCACTCGCGCTTTCGACCGTGCCGGATTCGCCGCCTGCGCCCGCCACCGCCTCTGGATGCTCCGGCAGTTCGCCCAGCGCGAAGCTAAGCGTCAGCTCCCGATCCTTGCGCCAGATCTTCAGTTGCGCTTCGTTTCCGACCGGGGTTTCCGCAACCATGATGGGCAAGTCCCGCATCTTCGCGATGTCATGGCCGTTGAAGGCTTCGATCACGTCTCCAGGCCTAAGGCCTGCCTTCTCGGCAGGACCGCCTTTGATCACATCGGAGACCAGTGCGCCGTGATCGCTCGGTAAACCCAACGTCTTCGCAAGCGCGGGAGTTACCTCCTGAACCTGCACGCCGAGCCAGCCGCGGCTCACCGTGCCGTGCTCGCGCAATTGGTCGATGACCGGTTTCGCGAGGTTGGAGGGAATCGCGAAGCCGATGCCGACGCTGCCGCCGTTCGGCGAGTAGATCGCCGTATTGATGCCGACCACCTCGCCCGCGAGGTTGAAGGTCGGACCGCCGGAATTGCCACGATTGATCGGCGCATCTATCTGCAGGAAGTCGTCATAGGGGCCAGAGTGAATGTCGCGACCGCGCGCCGAGACAATGCCGGCGCTCACCGTGCCGCCGAGCCCGAAGGGATTACCGATTGCGACCACCCAGTCGCCCACCTGTTCCTTGCTGCTGTCACCCCATGAGACGTACGGCAGTGGATGGCCCACGTCGATTTTGAGCAGCGCCAAGTCCGTCTTGGGATCGCGGCCCAGAATTTTGCCGGGATGCTTGGTGCCGTCCTGCAGCAACACGGTCACCTCCTTGGCGCCGTCGACGACGTGGTTGTTGGTGACGACGAGGCCAGAGGGGTCGATGATAAATCCCGATCCGAGCGCGATTTTCTGCTGCGGGGGCGCTTGCTGGAGCCCGGGACCGTCAGGATTGATGCCCTGCTGCTCGAAGAAGCGTCTCAGGAATTCGTCGAACGGGGATCCGGGCGGGAGTTGCGGCCCGGACTCTTCGTCTTGCTCGTCGGCAGCGGCGGATTCGCGCACCGAGATGTTCACGACCGCGGGCATTACCTTCTTGACCAGTGGCGCGAGGGTGGGCAGTTCCGCCGAGCCGGGACCTGCGGCGGCGACCTGGGCGCGTACCGGCGCGATGCCGGGTGGCGCGAGGACGAGCGCGGCCGCCGTGCCGGCCGCGAGCATGAGAACGCGCGCGCGGCGGATCGAACTTGATCCCTCGCGGCGCAACAGTGGCCTCGATTTCATGGACAACCCTCTCCTTGGACCGAACGATTGAGGCGGCTGCGAGTGCCTTGCCGCGTCGTGAGGAACGTGGGGTTCTGCGCCTAACAGCGGCGTTGCGCGCGAATTAACAGTCCGTCATGAGAGGCACAGTCGGGAGATCGACGAAAGGTTGCGCAAGCGATCCCGTACTTCGCCCGTAACGCCGCGTGGAAGGCGCCCTATTAGGGATTTCCCTGCGCCGCGACGTCGCCGGTTGAGCGCCACTCCGCGAAGTGGCGAAGCGCCCAATGCACTGAAGGAAAAGCGATCTCATCCCAAGGAATTTCGTCCCAGGCGAAGAGCCTAACCTCGAGGCTCTCGGGCCCGGCCGCGATCGCGGACCCAGCGAGGCGCGCGCGATAGATGACCTGCACCTGGCTCAGGCGTGGAATGTTGTAGACCGCGAGCAGCCCCTCGATCTCGATCTCGGCGCAGGCTTCCTCCCGCGCTTCGCGCAGCGCCCCGGCCACCGTTGACTCGTGGAGTTCGAGATATCCCGCGGGCAAGGTCCAGAAGCCCCGGCGCGGGTCGATCGCGCGCCGGCACAACAGCACCCGATCATCCGCGGCATGCACCACCGAGCCCACGACGACCTTTGGGTTCTCATAGGCGATAAATCCGCAATCCGGGCACACCATGCGCTCGCGGTTGTCGCCGGGCGGTATGGTGCGCAGGCTTGGGCCGCGTCCGGTTTCGGTCGCCATTGCCAGAGCATGGCGAGGAAGGTTCGAGGCGTCCAGTGTGGTGGACTGCAAGATCGCTCAAACGCAAAGGTCGAGAAGCCCTCCGCGCCGCTTGGGCGTCGCGGCGCCGTGACCCGAGTCTCCCGAGCCCGTGTCCGCCTTTTCCTTGTTGGTGCTCTCGCCTCCGGAGCGGCTCGCCGTCACCTGGCGCGCGGGCTCAACCGCCTGCGCGCGCACCGGTTCGGCGGCGACCGGTGCGGGCGGCTGTGGCGGTGGCTGGACAGCGGGTTGGACGAACGGGATTTGCACCGAAAATTAACCATAAATGTCAACCTCTTAGACTACTGCCGATCAGACTTCCGGCAAAGCGCGTTCGCTCGGCATTTTCGACAAATTTTCGAAAAATCCGCCTTACCGTGTATCGAGCGCAGCGATGCCCGGCAATTCGCGGCCTTCGAGCCATTCGAGGAAAGCACCGCCGGCGGTCGAGACGTAGCTCAGGCTCTCACTAACGCCAGCAGCGGCGAGTGCTGCCACAGTGTCGCCGCCACCGGCGACGCTCAGCAGCCGGCCGGCTTGGGTGAGCACCGCCACGCGGCGCGCCACCTCGGTGGTCCCGCGCGCGAAGGGCCGCGTCTCGAATGCGCCGAGCGGCCCGTTCCAGACCAGCGTCTTTACCTGAGCGAGCCGCGCCGCAATCGCCTCGACCGTGGCGGGACCGATATCGAGGATCATCGTGTCCCCCGGCACTCGATCGATGGCCACCGTCTCGGTCGGCACATCTGCTTTGAACTCGCGCGCGACCACCGCGTCGACCGGGAGCACCAGCTCGCAGCCTGCCGCTCTCGCACTCTCGAAAATGCCGCGCGCGGTCCCGGCCATCTCATGCTCGCAGAGAGATTTACCGACCGCGACACCCTTGGCCGCCAGCAGTGTGTTTGCCATGGCGCCGCCAATCGCCAGCAGGTCCACCTTGCGCACCAGGAAATTCAACAGATCGAGCTTGGTCGAGACCTTGGCGCCGCCCACAAGCGCCATCACCGGCCGCTTCGGCGTCTCGAGTGCCGCCGAAAGCGCCTCCAGCTCCGCCTGCATCAGCCGGCCGGCCGCCGCCGGCAAGAGATGTGCCAAGCCCTCGGTCGAGGCATGGGCGCGGTGCGCAGCCGAGAAAGCGTCGTTCACGTAGAGATCGCCGAGCGCCGCCAGTTGCCGCGCGAAAGCGGGGTCGTTCTTCTCCTCCTCGGGATGAAAGCGGAGGTTCTCGAGTAGCGCCACCTCGCCGGGCCGGAGTGCACGCACGACACGCTCGGCATCGGCGCCGACGCAGTCGGAGGCGAATGCCACGGGACGCCCGATCGCGCGGGCAAGCGGTGCCACCAGCGGCGCGAGCGAGAGGCCCGGCTCGCGGCCCTTCGGGCGGCCCAGATGCGACATCGCCACCACGCGGGCGCCGCGCTCCGCGAGCTCGCGGAGCGTCGGCGCTACCCGCTCGATGCGGGTCGCGTCGGCGACTTTGCCATCCTTCATGGGCACGTTGAGGTCGACGCGTACCAGCGTCGTCTTATCCTTCGGATCGATCTGGTCGAGGGTGCGGAATTTCGTCATGGGCGCGCGTCCGCAGGAGCTGCGGTCGCGGGCGATCCTTCGTCAGGGATGATGGCGGTCAGGCGTCGTTCGGCGGGACCCAGGGCAAGCGCTGCACCTCGATCCCTTCATCCACGAGCGCCCGGTGCTCGTCGTTGGTCGCGTCGCCGTAGATTCCGCGTGCAGGCGCCTCGCCCTTGTGGATCTTGCGCGCTTCGTCCGCGAAGCGCTCGCCCACATGCTCGCAATGGGTCTCCACGTGCTTGCGCACCACCTGGAGCATGCGGCGCAGATCGGCGGCGGTCGGCTCGGAGCGTTTGCGTCCAACGCTCGGTGCCATCGGCGCCTTCACAATCTCCGTGCTACCACACTGCGGGCAGGAAACCTCGCCGGCCTTGGCCTGTTGGTCGAACGCCCGCCCGTCGCGAAACCAAGCCTCGAATTCGTGATCGTCGCAGCAGCGGAGCGTATAAAGGATCATGTGCCGTCTCGATGCCAAAGGCCGCCTTAACAAGGGGATAGACTGACATATTTGTAAGTGGTTTAGCAAACCCGAGGTTCAAGTGCCAAAACAAGCTGACCTCCCTTGTGGGGAGAAACCTTCGCTGTGGGTTAAACGGTTTTTACCATTGATCCCCAAATTGGGCCCGGTGCTCGACCTGGCGGCGGGGCGCGGCCGCCACACCGCGCTACTGGTGGAACGGGGCTACCAGGTACTGGCGGTCGATCGGGAGGTGAGCGAGCTCCGAGACCGGTTTGCCGATGTCTCCGCGGTCGAAATCCGCGCAGTCGATCTCGAGGATGGAGCGCCCTGGAGCCTGGGTGGCGGCTACTCGGGCGTGGTCGTCACTAATTACCTGCACCGTCAGCTTTTCCCAGCCCTCAGCAAGGCGCTCGGATACGGCGGGGTCCTGATCTACGAGACCTTTATGACCGGGAACGAGCGCTTCGGTCGGCCCAGCAACCCCGATTTCCTGCTGCGGCCCGGCGAATTGCTGGAGGCCCTCTCAGAGCTTACGCCTATCGCTTTTGAGCAGGGGCAGGTGGAGGACCCGCGCCCCGCAATGGTTCAGCGATTGGCGGCGATTAACGGCGCGGTACTCAAGCCGTTGCCGCTCGCCGAAGCGGGGTCGGGGTGAAGATCCACTTCGCCAAGCCGCGTCGCGGCTCTCAATCCACGATGAAGAGCTTGGCACCGGTTTTGGTGGACGAGCGATGCGAGCTGCGGTGGTCGGAGACCTCGTAGCTCATGCCGGGCCTGAGCGTGACGGTTTCAAGGCCCTGCAGCTCGGTCTGTAGTTCGCCCTCAACGACGTAAAGAATGTGGCCGCGCTCGCACCAATGATCCGCGAGATAACCGGGCGAATACTCGACCAGCCGAATCCGAACATCGCCGATTTCCAGCGTCCGCCACAGCGCCAAACCAGTCGTCCCGGCGTGCTCGGTCGCGGGCACCCGGCTCCAATCAGTTACCGTGAAGGGACAATTCGGAATTTGCACGCGCAGCCTCCGTTGCAGCCAGCGTCATTCCGCCGCAAGCGGCTTCTTGAGCGGGATCGGCACTTTGAACGGGCGGTCATGGCTCAACGACGGCACCTGCTGGCGCGCCTCCAGCACCTTGGCCGGGTCGATCTCGGCGATGATCGAGCCGACACCGTCCTCGGCCTCGGCGAGCACCTCGCCCCACGGCGCCACGATGATCGAATGGCCATAGGTCTTGCGCCCCTTGGCGTGCTCGCCCCACTGCGCGGGGGCAAAGACGAAGCAGCCGGTCTCGATCGCGCGCGCGCGCATCAGCACCTGCCAATGCGCGCGTCCCGTGGGCACGGTGAAGGCCGAGGGTATTGTGAGAAAATCGGCCCCGGCATGCGCGAGCGCGCGATAGAGCTGCGGAAAGCGCAGATCGTAGCAGACAGTCATGCCGAGCACGCCCCAGGGCAGCGGCGCAACGACCGCCTCGGCGCCCGGGCGGAACACCGCCGATTCGCGATAGCGCTCGCCATTGGGCAGGTTCACGTCGAACATGTGAATCTTGTCGTAGCGCTGAACGATCGCGCCTTCGGGATTGATCAGGAATGAGCGGTTGGCGAGGGTCTCGGAATCGACCCTCACCACCAGCGAGCCCAGCAGCAGATGCACGTCCAGCTCGCGCGCGAGCCTTTGGGCCGCCGCCAGCATCGGATGCTCCGCCTCGACGCGCGCCTTCTCAAAGCGGAGCGCGCGCTCGGGCTCGATCATGTCGCTCACCTCGGGCGTCATGATGAGTTCGGCCCCTTGCTCCCGCGCGCGCCGCGCCAACATCTCCAGCGCCGCGATGTTGGGTTCGACCTCGCGCTGGGAGTTGAGCTGCAGGCAGGCGGCCTTGAAGGTTTGCGTCATGCGGGATGCACTCCGAGCTTGGGGTCGAGCTTGCCGGCGCGGTCGAGCGCCGAAAGATCGTCGAAGCCGCCGATATGCTCGTCGTCGATGAAGATCTGCGGCACGGTCGTGCGGCCCCTCGAGCGCGCCACCATTTCGTCCCGCTTCGAGCTGTCTTCCATGATGTCGATGTTGGTGTAGTGCACGCCCTTGCGCTCCAGCAGGCTCTTGGCCCGGGCGCAGAAGGGGCAGAACATCGTGCTGTAAATCTCGACGCGGGCCATCTTGCTCCTCCAGTGCTATCGCCGCCGCACCGGTGGACCGCTCGACCGAGTGGCGCTGATCCCCGCTACTCTCCGCCGAGGGGTGATCCTGTCAAGGGGAAAGCGGAAACAGGCGGGGTCCGGCCGTTCAGGCAAACCGGATCAGGCAGGCGCCGCCCGCCACGAGGGCGACGGCGCCCATTCGCTGCGGGCTCAGCCGTTCGCCAAGTGTGGCGGCGATCAGCGCCGCGAAGATGACGCTGGTGTCGCGCAGGGCCGAGCCGATTGCGATCGGGGCTCGGCTCCATACCCACAGAATGAGAAAATAGGAAAGGCTTGCGGCGCCGGCGCCGAGTGTCGCGATACCCACATGCGAACGAAGCGCATGTGTCGGCGGCGCACCCGTTCGCAATCGATGCAGCAGGCCGAATATCCCCGCATTGATGATCGACATGGTGAGCCCATAGCCCAAAACCGAAGGGGAGTGCCGGGCGCCGTTCGCGTCGCAGATGGCATAGGCCGCGGAAGCCGCCCCGGCGAGCAGTGCGTAGATGAGTGCCGCGGAGCGGCGCCAACCTTCGCCGAGAGCGAAAAGGACGATGCTGCTCGACACCAGGGCGATGCCGAGGACCCCGACCGCACTGACCGCCTCGCCCTGGAGAACGCTGGCGAGAAGCAGAACCAACAGCGGCGAACTCGCGCGCGCGAGCGGATAGACGAGGCCGAAGCCTCCGCCGCGTTGGTATCCTCGCAGCAGCGCGACCAGGGTCAGCAGATTGAAGATCGCCGACCCGCAGAGCCATGGCACTGCCGCCGAGGAGGGCGGCGGCACGAAAACCAATATCGGGACGGCGATGAGGCCCGAAGCCACGACTTGTGCCGCCATCGCTCCTTGGGGGTCCCGCGAGGCCCTGACGCCGGCATTCCAGGCGGCGTGCAGGAAGGCGCTGAGCAGTGCCGCCGCTACGACGATACCAGCGATGCCCGGCGGCAAGGTGCGTCCCCAATGTCAGATAAGCTGCTTGTAGTAATAGGTTGTGGCGCACGGCCGTCCGTCCGGCCACAGCGCAAAACCAGGGACATCGCCGACCTTGACCCAACCCAATCGCGTATAAAGTCGGGCGGCATCGCTGCCGGTCACGGTGTCGAGCACCAGAAGGGTCTTTCCGACGGAGCGGGCGGCTTCCTCGGTGCGTTGCATCAACCTTTCGCCGATGCCGCGCCGCCGGGCGGCGCGCCGCACCAGCATCTTCGCGACATCGGCGCGGTGAGGTTGGTTCTCTGGCTGCCGCAGCACGAGTTGCACCGTGCCGACGATATTTCCCGTGGCGACGCTCTCGGCAATCAACAGTGTCCGCGCGCCGCGCGCGACGCCATCGGCGATGCCCAGCCAAAACGTGTGTGCTCTTTCGCGCGTGAGCGGCGCCATGAAGCCGACGGACGCGCCCCCTTCCACGCAATCGATCAGGACGTCGGCAAGCGCAGAGCACCGATCGAGCGCCTCGGGCGGTGTCAGAATGCGCAAACTAATGCGGTCATCGGTCATCGGCCGCTCCGTCTTCGATCGCTTCCCGCCGTCGCGCGTGGCGCTCCGGTGGTGAGCGCGACGAGGTAGCGCGCGGCCTCGTCCGTGCGATTGCGGAAGGAAATCGGGCGGTCGAGCCGCATGGCGAGGCAGTCACCGGTGTCGAGGCGATGAACGCTCTTGCCCACTGTCACCTCGATGGACCCGACCAGCAGCCAAATTTGTTGCTCGACGGCGGCGGCACGGGAACTGCTGTCGTACGCGACCTGGGCATCCGGCGGCAGAATCACTTCCACAAGCTCGATCGGCGAAGGAAAACCGGGCGGCGACAGGTTTCGTCGCACATAGCCGGTTTCGGGATCGCGCCAACTCGGCTGGTCGGCGTAGCGAACGAGCGGCGCGGCATCGGCGCGTTCCTCTTCCGCGAAGAGCGACGCCAAGGTCACGCCCAGGCTCGCGGCAAGTTTGTCCAACACGTTGGCGGTGGCGCTGCTTTCAGCGCGCTCGATAAGCGAGATCATCGATCGGCTCACGCCGGATTGGCGCGCCAATTCATCGAGCGTAAGGCCGCGCTGGCCCCGGAAGGCCTTGAGGCGAGCGGCAATGCGATGCTCGATATCGGAAGAACGAATGTCCATTATATAAGAAATACGTCCAATATAATGGACAGTCAAGATGTCTCAGGACTTGCTGCGCAGGCTCCGCGCCAAGGTGAGCACGTTGATCCGCCTGGCCCCGGCTCGGCGCAGCACGCGCGCGCATTCCTCGACCGTGGCGCCAGTGGTGAATACGTCGTCGACCAGAATTATGCGCTGTCCCCTGACCGAGCGATTGGCGCGGAGTTGAAACGCGCTTTCCACATTTCGCCGCCGGCCGAGTGCCCCGAATTCACCCTGCGACTTGGTGCGCCGCCGGCGGATCAGCCAGTCCGGCGCATACGGGACGCCGCCGAGCCGAGCGATTGCTTGCGCCAGGAGCGCCGATTGGTTGTAGCGGCGGCGCAGCAGCCGCGTCCAATGCAGCGGCACCGGCATCACCAGGTCAGCTTCTCCCAGGAGTTCCGTACCCGCGCGCCGCATCCACTCGGCAAAAGCGGGTACACCGTGGAGTCGGTCGCCGTGTTTCAGGGCAAGTACCAGGCCACGGCTGCCCTCGTCATAGCGCAAGGACGAGCGCGCGCGGTCGTAGCTTGGCGGCTCCCGCACGCACGCGCCGCAGAGCGCGCCGGCGCCCAGGTCGTAGGCGAATGGAAGCCCGCAGCAGGCGCAACAGGGCGCGCTCAGAAAGGTGAGCTTGCGCCAGCAAGGGGCGCAGAGCGCTTGCGTGGCGCTGACCTCTTCGGCGCAGGCGAGGCAACGCGGCGGCAACAGCAAATCGAGGATCGCCGTCCCCAGATGCCGGATCGGCCGGGTGGCGTCGGTGGGCGATAGCATGGATATCAAGGGAGCGTGGGCACGTGTGGGTTGTCAACGTTTACCGAAAACCAAACTGCTGTTCACCACGGACGCACTGTGAACATGGGGAGGCCCGTGACCGTGCCCTAAAAGTATGCGCCCCGACCGCCCGCAATATCTCCGTGCCCTCTGCGCCCCCGTGGTAATCCACTCACGAATGTCATTCGTTGCCTGGAGATCGTTGGCCATCCAATATTATGACCATGACCGGCGATGCGATCCGGCTATTCGATCGGACGGCGCTCCGGCGCCAGCGCGCCCGGGCGGCGAGACTGGGCGGCGCCGAATTCCTCCACGACGAGGCCGCACAACGGCTCGCGGAGCGGCTTGAGGACGTGACGCGGCGCTTTCAGCGCGTGCTGGTGCTGGGTGCGCGTCGTGGCGCAATGGCGGCGGCACTAAAGCGGCGCAGGGAATTTGAGCTGCTGGTCGAGGCGGAGGAAGCGCCGTCGCTGCTCTCGCGCAGCGAGTATGCACTGCGCGTTGCCGCCGAGGCGGAGGCGCTGCCGTTCGCGCCGCGCGCCTTCGATCTCGTGCTGAGCCCGCTGCTGCTGCACCAGGCAAACGACCTCCCTGGCGCGCTGCTGCAACTGCGTCATGCGCTCAAGCCCGACGGATTGCTGCTCGCGAGCCTGATGGCGGGCGAGAGTTTGCACGAATTGACCGAGTGCTTTCTGGCGGCGGAGCTAGAGGAAGAAGGCGGCGCCGGTCCCCGCGTGGCGCCCATGGCCGACCCGCGAGCTCTCGGTGGCTTGTTGCAGCGCGCGGGTTTCGCGCTGCCGGTGGTCGACAGCGACCGC
Source organism: Allostellaceae bacterium (assembly GCA_035517495.1). GTDB lineage: Bacteria > Pseudomonadota > Alphaproteobacteria > ATCC43930 > CGMCC-115725 > DASZHJ01. The sequence continues at coordinate 329,671 of DATIYT010000103.1, forward strand.
ATCACGGCCACATACCGCGACGCCTTCGCGCTGATGGCGGAGCTGCGTGCCATGGGCGAGAGCAATGCGCTGCTCGCGCGGCGTCGACATTTCACACGCCGACGCACGCTGCTGCGGATGGCGGAGATCTACCGCCAGCGCTTCGGCGATGCCGAGGGACGCATCCCCGCGACCTTCGATCTCGTGACCCTCACGGCTTGGGCTCCCGACGAGAGCCAACCCAAGCCGCTACGCCCCGGCAGCGCCGCGGCGCGCCTCGCCGACGCGCTCGGCACCGTCGAGCGCTCCGCCGGCGAGAAGGCGGGCCGCTGATCGATTCAGCACCTTTCGTCCGCGTAGTCCTGCGCGGGGCAGGTACCGCAATCATCCCCGAGGTGATCGATACCGGCGAGCTTCTGTTGCGCGAGTGCGGCCATCGGCTGTCCCGCCGAGGATGCGATCGCGTTGAGAGCATCGGTGCCGAGCGGCACGCGGTTCGGCACCAGCGACAAGGCGAGCACCACGACCGCCGCTATTGTCCAGCTCGCAACCAATGCACGACCATCGATCGCCCGTGAATTCCAGTTTCGATCCATCGCGGACTCCTTTCTCTGCGGGTCCTATTGCAGGCACCGCCTGTCAAAGCGAGCGCGTTCCTTCCCGACGCGGTCGAAGCCCCGCGTCCCGGGTCCCCTCGTTTTTTGGCTCTCGACTCCGCTCAGGGTGGTGCCGGTCTCTCGCCGTCTCATCCCACGCCCCGGCATTGAAAATGACCGCCGAGACGCCGCCGTTATTCCCCATGGGGATATAGGCAGCGGGGCGCCGCAGCGAAGCTCACATTTCATCACGCCTCAGTGACTTAGGCGCGATGGTTCGAGCCGCCCTTACAACAACTCCTGCAACACGGGAATAAGCGGCTTGTCGGCGGGTGGCATCGGATATTCGCCGAGGCGTTGAGCGCGCACCCATTTGAGCGCCTGTCCCTCGCGCGGAGATACGATACCGTCCCACCGCCGGCACACGTAGAGTGGCATCAGCAGGTGAAACCGCTCGTAACGGTGTGAAGCGAATGTCAGCGGCGCGAGGCAAGCCTCGGCGACGTCGATGCCCAATTCTTCCTTGAGCTCGCGAATGAGGGCCGATTCCGGCGTTTCGTGCGGCTGCACCTTGCCGCCCGGAAATTCCCAGAGGCCGGCCATCGCCTTGCCTTCGGGCCGCTGCGCCAGCAAAACGCGCCCATCCGCATCGATCAGCGCGACTGCCGCGACCAGGATGACCGGGAGCGGCTCAACTCCGGTAGCTGCCATTGATGTCGATGTACCGATGCGTCAAGTCGCAGGTCCAGACCGTCGCGCGCCCTTTGCCGAGCCCGAGTTCGACCGCGATCTCGATCTCGCGCCCCTTCATATGGGCGGCGACCGGCGCTTCGTGGTAGCCCGCGACCGGGCCGCCCTTCTCGGCGATCTTGACACCACCGATGGTGATCTTGAGCCGATCGCGGTCCGCCTTCTCGCCGGCTTTGCCGACCGCCATCACGATCCGCCCCCAATTGGCGTCGCCCGCGGCGAGCGCGGTCTTGACCAACGGCGAATTGCCGATCGCGAGCCCGATCCGTCGCGCCGAGCGGTCCGAGACCGCGCCTTTGACGGCGATTGAGACGAATTTCTCCGCGCCCTCGCCATCGCGCACGATTTGCTGCGCGAGATCGGTCAACACCTCCGTGAGCGCCGTCTTGAAGCCCTTGAGCCGCGGATCGCCGGCTCGGCCGACCTTGCGGTGCTTGGCCCTGCCCGTCGCGAGCACCAGCACGGTGTCGCTGGTGGAGGTATCGCTGTCCACCGTTATCGAGTTGAAAGAGACCTCGTTCGCCTCCTTGAGCATCGCTTGCAATGCCGCTGCCGGTAATGCGGCATCGGTGAAGACATAGGCGAGCATGGTTGCCATGTCCGGCGCGATCATGCCGGAACCCTTGGCAAAACCGCTGATCGTCACGGCAACGCCGTCGATCTTCGCGCGACGGGTCGACCCCTTGGGGAAGGTATCGGTGGTCATGATCGCCCGCGCGGCGTCGGACCATCCGCTGTCCCTCGCCGCGGCAAATGCGCCCGGAAGCCCCTCCAGTATCTTTGCCGCCGCCGGCGGCTCGCCGATAACGCCGGTCGAGGAGATGAAGACCTCATGCGGCTTGCAGCCCGCAATCCGTGCCGCGGCCTTGGCCGTCGCCGCGACCACCTCGCGTCCGGCGCGTCCCGTGAAAACATTGGAATTCCCGGAGTTGACCACAAGCGCGCGCGCGCTCTTATGCGCCAGCGACTTCCGGCACCAGTCGACCGGCGCGCCCGCTGTCAGCGAGCGGGTGAAGACGCCGGCCACCGTGGTACCGGGATCGAGGAGCGCCACCATCAGGTCCTGGCGTCCTTGATAGCGGATGCCGCAAGCGGCGCTGGCGAGGCGCACGCCCGCGATCGGGGGCATCTCGGGAAATGCCGCCGGCGCCAGCGGCGAGACCGTCTCCGCCACCGCCGCTGCCTTAGGGTTTGGGCGCGGCGGGCGCGGGAGCCGCCGGAGTGGTCGCGGCAGGCGCGGGGGCCGCCGGCGCGGCCGCGGCGGGCGCGGGGGTCGGCGCTGACGCCGGTTCCGCCGAGAGCTTCGAGCCGTCCAGGTTGAACTCCTCGATCTTTGCGCCGGTACGCAGCTCTTTCACCTTTTGATCAAAGAGTTCTTGTTGCACCAGGCGTGCCACCTGCGCCTTGGCTTCCTCGAAGGTGGGCGGTGGCTTGGTGCGGCGATCCACCACCAAAATCACGTGATAGCCGAACTGAGTTTTAACCGGCGTTTCGGTGTATTGACCCTTCTGTAACTTGAAGGCCGCATCGGCAAACTCGGGGACCATCTCCTCCCGAGAGAACCACCCGAGATCGCCGCCGCTGGCCTTGGTGCCGGGGTCCTCGCTTTTTTCCTTGGCCTCCTCGACAAAGTCCTTGCCCGCCTTGAGATCGGCGATGACGGCTTTGGCATCGTCCTCGGTCTTGAGCAGGATGTGTCGCGCGTTCACCTCTTCGACAGGCTTCTGCTGCTTCACCAGCTCTTCGTAGCGCTGTTTGACTTTCTCCTCGGTGAATTGCGAGCGGATGTAGCGCGTGATGTAGACGTTGGCGACGATCTGATCGAGCGCGATCGCAAGCTGGCGCTTGACCTCAGGGTCGTTGTCGAGCTTCGCCTTGTGGCCCGCCTGGGTCACCAGCAGGTTATTCTCCATCTCGGCGAGCAATTGCCGGTAGATCTTTTCGATCGGCAGTTTTTGCGCCTGCTCCGGCAAGCTTTGGCGACGGGCCATTACGTCCGAACGGCGGATATCGACGCCGTTGACGCGGGCGACCACGGGGTCGGATGCAGCCGACGGCGCTTGCGCCATGGCGGGTGCGGCCAAAAGCAGCGCCACCGCGAGCGCCAGGAGGGAACGGACGATCATTATCGGGGTGGTCCTTGATGATATGGATCATGCGGGCCCCGGTCGCCGGGGCTCAGTTCGCGCTCTTCTGGCACATCGGCGCGGCCACGACAAGGGAGCCGGCGCAAGCTCGCGCCAATCGGCTGAAAATGAAGGAATTGTGGCAATCCGTGAATTGACACCCGGGGCATCTCCGCCTATCTGAAGAGCGGCCCGTTCTCGGCCGCCTCCACTATTTGCCTGCCTCGAGGTTCCCTGGATGATTGGCGCGCTTGCCCGTAAATTGTTCGGCTCCGCGAACGATCGCTACATCAAGAGTTTGCAACCCCTCGTCACAAGGATCAACGCGCTCGAGGGAGAGCTTGAGGCGTTGAGCGACGCGGCGCTCGCCGAGCGCACGATTTGGCTTAAGGGCCGACTCGATGCAGGCGAGACCCTCGACGAGTTACTTGTGGACGCCTTTGCAACGGTGCGCGAGGCGTCCAAGCGCACCTTGAAGCAGCGCCATTTCGACGTGCAGCTGATGGGTGGCGCCGTGCTCCACCGCGGCATGATCGCCGAGATGAAGACCGGCGAAGGCAAGACCCTGGTGGCGACGCTTGCGGTCTATCTCAACGCCCTCGAGGGCAAGGGCGTCCACGTCGTAACCGTCAACGACTACCTCGCCAAGCGCGATGCCGAGTGGATGGGCCAGATCTACACCTTCCTCGGACTCAAGGTCGGCTGCATCGTGCACGGCCTCGACGACGCGCAGCGTCGCGAGGCCTATGCCGCGGACGTGACCTACGGCACCAACCACGAATTCGGCTTCGACTACTTGCGCGACAACATGAAGTTCCGCCTGACCGACATGGTGCAGCGGCCCTTCAGCTTCGCGATCGTCGACGAGGTCGATTCGATTCTGATCGACGAGGCCCGAACGCCGCTGATCATCTCGGGCCCGACCGAGGATAGCTCCGAGCTTTATCGCCGCGTCGACGCGCTGATGCCGTCGCTGCTCGCCGAGGATTTCGAAAAGGATGAGAAGCAGCGCACGGTGACGCTGACGGAGTCCGGGGTCGAGCGCGTCGAAGGAATGCTGCGCCAAGCGGATATGCTCAAGGAGGGGTCTCTCTACGACATCCACAACATCGCGTTGGTGCACCACGTGAACCAGGCGCTGCGCGCGCACAAGAACTTCGCGCGCGACACCGACTACATCGTCAAGGACGACAAGGTCGTCATTATCGACGAGTTCACGGGACGCATGATGGAGGGGCGGCGCTACTCGGAGGGCCTGCACCAGGCGCTCGAAGCCAAAGAGCACGTCGAGATTCAGACCGAGAATCAGACGCTGGCCTCGATTACCTATCAGAACTACTTCCGCCTTTTTCCCAAGCTCGCGGGCATGACCGGCACGGCGATGACCGAGGCGAGCGAATTCCTGGATATCTACAAGCTCGAAGTAATCGAGGTCCCGACCAACGTCTCGGTGATACGCGTCGACAACGACGACGAGGTCTATCGCACGATCCGCGAGAAGTATGAGGCGATCCTGCTGCAGGTTCAGGAGTGCGTCGCGCGCCAGCAGCCGGTGCTGGTGGGAACCGTCAGCATCGAGAAATCGGAGGCGCTTTCCGAGCTCTTCAAGAAACGCAAAATTCCGCACAACGTGCTGAACGCGCGGTACCATGAGCAGGAAGCCTACATCATCGCCCAAGCGGGCCGCCCCGGCACGGTGACGATCGCCACCAACATGGCTGGCCGAGGCACCGACATTCAACTCGGCGGCAATTTCGATATGCGAGTACGCCAGGAAGTGATGGCGCTTCAAGACCCGGCGGAACGCGAGCGGCATACCGCCGAGATCCGCGCCGAGATCGACGCCGCGCGCCAAGTTGTGCTGAAGGCGGGCGGTCTTTACGTGATGGGCAGCGAGCGGCATGAAAGCCGCCGCATCGACAATCAGCTCCGCGGCCGGTCGGGGCGGCAAGGCGACCCCGGGGCCTCCAAGTTCTTCGTCTCGCTCGAAGACGATCTTATGCGCATCTTCGGCTCCGAGCGCATGGACGGCATGCTGCAGCGGCTCGGCCTCAAGGAGGGCGAGGCGATCATCCACGCCTGGATCAACAAGGCGCTCGAAAAGGCGCAGCAGAAGGTCGAGGCGCGCAATTTCGAGAGCCGCAAATACGTGCTGAAATTCGACGACGTCATGAACGACCAGCGCAAGGTCGTCTACGAGCAGCGCAAGGAGATCATGGCGGCACCGGACGTGGCGCAGATGGTGAGCGACATGCGCCATGAGGTGATCGACGGACTCGTCTCGCGGACGATTCCGGAGAAGGCATTGCCGGATCAGTGGGAAATCCCGTCGTTGCATGAAGAGTCTCGGCGGCTCCTCAATCTCGACCTGCCGGTCGCGGAATGGGCGAAGGAGGAGGGCATCGCCGAGACGGAGATGCACGAGCGCATCATAAAGGCGGCGGACGACAAGATGGCAGCGAAGGCCGCAGGCGTCGGGCCCGCGATCATGCGCATGGCCGAGAAGAGCCTGCTGCTGCAGATCCTGGACGAAGCCTGGAAGAATCACCTGCTGACGCTCGATCACCTGAAGCAGGGCATCAACCTGCGCGCTTACGCCCAGCGCGATCCGCTGAACGAGTACAAGCGCGAGGCCTTCGACTTGTTTCAGCAGATGCTGGCGCATCTGCGCGACACCGTGACCGCGGTGCTCTCGCATGTGGAGTTGCGCGTGCAAGGGCCGGACGATCTGCCACAGCGTCAGGCACCCCGCGAGATGCACGAGGTGCACCAGGCGCCGGCGGGGTTGGAGGAGGAGGGCGGCAACGGCGGCGGTGCCAATGGCGCGAGCCAAGGCGATCGCGTGGTCGTGAGCAATCCCTGGGCGAAGACTCCACGCAATGCACCCTGTCCCTGCGGTTCCGGCAAGAAATACAAGCACTGCCACGGCCGGCTGTGAGACTGGGGCGAGGGGTGACGTCCGCGTCACAGGCGAAAGGCGCGAATCTCCGACGTTTGTTGGGCGGGCCGCCGTCACGCCATGCTCTACAATGGCGGACATGGGTTTGGGAGACGCACCCTTGTAGTGGAGCGTCCGTATCCTATCTGTGGTTACACGAAATTAATCTTAGTGAAGGCGGGGCGTAACCCGTGGCCCCTTAATCCTTCAGTGAGCGTCGAGCGTGGCCAAGCCTGGCGACCGCTCGGCCGGTCTTTCACCTCTGGCAGAGGATATTGCCATGCCTGGACTTCCATCGACCCGCCGGCACTTGACCAAGCTCGGCTCTGCGATCTTCGCCCTCGGATTGGGTTTTGCCGTGGTGTCTGGACCGGCGGCCCAGGCGCAAGATTCGAGCGCCGCGCCCCTGGTTCAACTGCCGAGCCTCGCCCCGGTCATCAAGCGCGTGGTGCCAGCGGTCGTCAACATCACGGTCCAGGAAAAAGGCGACGCCGTAAGCGATGATGACGACAGCTCGCCCGGACAATTTCGCGGCGTTCCTCCGGGCTCGCCTTTCGATCAGCTCCTGCGGCGCTTCTTCGAGCAGCAGGGCATCAACCCCGACCGCATCCCCCACGAGCATGTGCAGCGCACCGCGCTCGGCTCGGGCTTCATCATTGATCCGTCCGGCTACATCGTGACCAACAATCACGTGGTGGGCGACGCGGAGAAGGTAACGGTCATTCTCCAGGATGACAGCCGACATACCGCCAAGATCATCGGCAAGGATAATAAGACCGACCTGGCGCTCATCAAGATCGAGACCGATCACCCGCTTCCCTACGTGAGCTGGGGCGACAGCAGTGCGTCGCAGATCGGGGACTGGGTGGTAGCGGTCGGCAATCCCTTCGGGCTTGGCGGCACGGTGAGTGCAGGGATCATCTCGGCGCGCGGCCGCGACATTCATTCCGGCCCCTATGACGATTACCTGCAAATCGACGCGCCCATCAACCGCGGCAACTCGGGTGGTCCGACTTTCAACCTGCAGGGACAGGTAATCGGCATCAACACGGCGATTTACTCGCCCAATGGCGGCAGCGTCGGCATCGGTTTTGCGATCCCCTCGAGCCTCGCGCGTCCGGTCATCGAGGAACTGAAGAACAAAGGCAAAGTGAGCCGCGGCTGGCTCGGTGTGCAGATTCAGGAAGTGACGCCGGCGCTCGCCAAAAGCCTCGACCTCCCGCACGAGGGTGGCGCTCTGGTCGCCGACATCAACAAGGGGAGCCCTGCAGCGAAAGCCGGCTTCGAACAGGGCGACGTGATCGAGTCCTTCAACGGACATGACATCCAGAAGGTGCGCGATCTGCCGATCCTGGTGGCGGATACGCCGATCGGCTCCACCGCCAAGGTGACAGTCTGGCGCCACGGGCGGCAAATCGCGCTCAGTACCGTCGTGGCCGAGCAGCCCGAGAACCTTGGCATCGCCTCCCGCGACACGGGCAACGGCGGGGGCAGCGGTAGCGGCAGCAATAGCGAGCCGGCGACGCCGCAGCGCGCGGGCGCGCTCGGCCTCAAGCTGGCGCCGCTCACTGCGGAGCTGCGCAAGCAGGTGCGGGCGCCCGCGAACGTCAAGGGCGTGGTTGTGACCGACATCGATGATTCGAGCCCACTCGCCGACCTCGACCTGGAGGTGGGTGACGTCATCGTCGCGATTAACCAGGAGCCCGTCGCCACGCCGCGCGAGGCGGTGGCGAAGCTCAAGGCGGCGCAGGCCAACAAGAGCGTGCTACTGCAGATCAATCGACGCGGCGTCAACGCCTTCGTCGCATGGTCCGCAGCCACCGATAACGGCTGAAGTGGAACCGTCGATGCCTGCGGCCGATGCTCTCCTTGAGTATCGGCCGCGCTTAGCTGCCGGAAAGCGCGCGATGAGAATCCTGGTTATCGAGGACGACGATGAAGCCGCGGCCTACTTAGTGAAAGGCCTCGCGGAGAGCGGCCATCAGGTCGACGTGGCGATCGACGGCAGAGAGGGCCTCAACCGCGCGAGCGGCGGAGGCTTCGATGCCCTGGTGGTTGATCGCATGTTGCCGGGGCTCGATGGACTCCAGGTCGTGACGGCACTGCGCGAGCGCAAGGACGAGACGCCGGTCTTGATCCTGAGCGCGCTCGGTGATGTGGAGAACCGCGTCGAGGGACTGCGAGCCGGCTGCGACGACTATCTCGCCAAGCCCTTTGCCTTCTCGGAGCTGCTGGCGCGGCTCGAGGCATTGGATCGCCGGAGTCACGCCGCCAGCGAGACCAGGCTTCGCGTCGCCGATCTCGAAATGGACCTTTTGAAGCGCTCGGTGACACGGGCTGGGCAGACGATCGACCTGCTGCCGCGCGAATTCCGCCTGCTCGAATACCTGATGCGCAACGCGGGCCACATCGTCACCCGCACGATGCTGTTGGAAAAAGTCTGGGATCACCACTTCGATCCGCAGACCAATGTGATCGACGTGCATGTAAGCCGCTTGCGACAAAAGATCGACCGCGGTTTCTCGCCGCCGCTGCTGCATACCGTGCGGGGGGCCGGCTATAGCCTCGGCGTCGCCGAGCCGGGATAGCGGGATAGACGGAGCCCTCGCGCTCGCTGCCGCTACGCGTCGAGGCCGCCGCCGTCGTCGCCGCCGAAGCCTGGATCGGCGAGGAGGTAGGGGATGTCGGGTTGCGCCGCGACGGCCCGGCGAACCCGCGATGGGGCTTGAATTAGAGCCCTCGGTTCCCCATGGCCAGGAACTTCTGCCGTCGCTGTTCGCGCAGCTCCGCGCGATCGAGTGCCAGCAGCGGACGGAGCGCGCCTTCGATCGCATTGCCCAGCGCCGCGATCGCCCCTTGCGGCTCGCGGTGCGCGCCGCCCAGGGGCTCGGCCACCACCTCATCGATGACGCCCAAGCGGTGCAAATCCTGGGCGGTGAGCTTAAGCGCCTCGGCGGCATCCTGCGCATTCTCGGCGCTCCGCCACAGGATCGAGGCACAGCCTTCGGGCGAGATCACCGAATAGATCGCGTGCTCCAGCATCAGCGTGCGATTGCCGGCGGCGATCGCTATCGCGCCGCCTGAGCCGCCCTCGCCGATCACCGCCGAAACCAACGGCACCTCGATTGCAAGACAAGTCTCGATCGCACGCGCGATCGCCTCGGCCTGACCGCGAGCCTCGGCATCGACTCCGGGATATGCGCCCGCGGTATCGACGAGAGTGATGACGGGTAGGCGAAACCGCCCCGCCAGCTCCATCAGCCGCCGTGCCTTTCGATATCCCTCGGGCCGAGGCATGCCGAAATTGTGTCGCACCCGCGACTCGGTATCGGCGCCCTTCTCGTGCCCCAGCACCACCACGGAATGACCCCGAAAGCGCCCGAGCCCGCCTAACAGCGCCCGATCCTCGCCGAAGGCGCGGTCGCCGGCGAGCGGCGTGAAATCGGCGATCAAGCCATTGACGAAGTCCGTCGCGTGCGGTCGCTCCGGGTGGCGGGCCACCTGCACCTTCTGCCAGGCGGTCAAGCGCTGATAAGTCTGCCGCAAGAGCCGGTCGAGCTTCGCTTCGAGTCGCGTCACTTCGTCGGCGATGTTGACGTCGGAGCCGCTCGAAAGGTGACGCAGCTCCTCGATCTTGCCCTCAAGCTCGGCGATCGGCTTCTCGAAATCGAGGAATTGCCGCATGGGGCGCGATCCCTACCATAGCGGCGAGGGCGATGCCAGCCCGGTGCATCGGCGCAACCGTTCGCTCAGCCGCCGGCCTCCCGGCGCGCGATCTCGTACCATTCGCGCTGCAGGCGGCGCGCATGCCGGGGACTCATCTCGACGGATTGGCAGATCTCGCGGTAGAGCCTCTGGGCGTCGCGATGCTCGCCGGCCTTGTCCAGTAGCATCGCGTAACGGCAGCGCGCCTCCTGCCCGGGATAGTAAGGCGCCAGCGCCGCGTATTCGTGGAGGGCTGCGTCGGTCTTGCCTTGCTCCTCGAGGCTCCGCGCATAGAGCAGGTGGCCCTCGGCCGATTGATATTCGGGGTTGGCCGCCCGCAGCCGGTCGAGCGTTTGTTCGGTTTCCGCAAAGTCGCCGCGCCGGAACAGCGCGCGCGCGAGGCCCTGCATCAGCGCCGGGTCGCTCGCATGGATTCCGGTCAACGTCTCGCGATAGAGCGACACCGCCTCATCGACGCGCTGAGCCTCCAGATAGGCTTCGGCGAGCGTCGCCTTGTTCTCGGTCGTGGGCGTCATCGTCACTAGCCGTTCCGCCTGCCGCACGGCCCGGCCCGGATCGAGTGCGCGGCCGAAGCCAGAAGCGGCGCGACGCGCCGTCCGGCTCCCCACCCACTCCGGTATCAGCTCCACCGCGATGTAGGCGAGCATCCCCATCATCGGCACGAAGATGATCAGATAGATCCAGAAAAACGGCCGCCCCGTGCGACCGGCATGCACCGCGCAAGCGATTTGCGCGCACAGCAACAAGATACCCAGAATCGGCATAGTCCGTCTTTCACGGGTTGGAGGCGGCAGGGCGCGCCATTTCACGGAGCGGGACGGAACAGGTCAACGGAAAAGCGTTGCGCTCCGATGCCACGCACTCGAAAGGTGCAGGTCTTTGGCTTATCGACGGCGCGCCAGCGGATGGTGCGCTTCGACGAGTCGCTGCAAGCGGCCCCGCTGGACGTGAGTATAAATTTCGGTGGTGGCGATGTCGGCGTGTCCCAGCATTTCCTGGACGCTCCGCAGGTCGGCGCCGCCATCGACCAGGTGGCTTGCGAAGGCATGTCTAAGCACATGGGGCGAGAGGCGGCTCGGGTCGACCCCGGCCTTGGGCGCGAGCCCCTTCAGGAGCTGGCCGACCCGCCGTCGGGTCAAATGACCGCCCGCGCCGCGCGAGGGAAAGAGCCAGGGCGAATGTCTACCCTCACCGAGGAAATGACTCCGGCACGCCTGATAAGCTAAGAGCGCTTGCCGCGCCGGCTCGCTCAGCGGGACGATACGCTCCTTGTCTCCCTTGCCGCGCACCGTCAGCACCGCCGATCCCCGCCGTGCCGCTGCCAGCGGCAGCCGCACCAGCTCGGAAATGCGCAGGCCGGTGGCGTAGAGGAGTTCGAGCATGGCGGAGAGGCGCAGCCCCTCGGCGCTCCGGTCCCGCGCCGCCGTCTCGATCAGGGCCTCCACCTCTTCCACCGAAAGCAGCTTCGGCAGCGGCCGGCCGAGGCGCGGGCTATCGATATCCCGGCACGGATCGTCGCTTCGCCGACCCTCCAGCGCCAGAAACCGAAAAAATTGCCTAAGCGCCGAGAGGCGCCGGGCAACGCTGCGCGGCGCCAAGGATCGACGTGCGAGCGCTGCGATATAGCGCCTGAGGTCCTCGGGTCCCGCCTCGTCGAGAGAGGTGGCGCTGTGCGCCAGAAATAACGCCGCGGCGGCCAGGTCACGGCGATAGGCCTCGACGGTCGCGCGCGCGGCGCCGCGCTCGGCCGCCAGCATCTCAAGAAAAGCCTCGATGTGTCGTGCGCTGGGGGGGGGCGCCACCGGGCGGCCCGCGCCGCTCATTTGGGGAAACGGCTGTCCGGGATAACGCGGTCGATCGGGCGACTGGGCGTCGGCACGTCCCAGACCGCGAGCAACGCAACCCCCGCGGTGATCAGCAGCAGCACCGACGTCACTACCATCAGCACCACTCTCGGCATTTTGCTCCTGGCTCGTCGCGTCCTTGCGGTCGGGTCTCGCCGCGATATGCTAACCTGCGAATCGTCCCGCGGCCGCCAGTCTATCGGCGCGGCGCCGCGGTTTCAACGAGACAGGAGCCGTGTTTCGCGGATTTGCGGGTAATGGGTACGCCAGAGATCAGCGTTTCGAAGACGATCGTGCTGGTGGGGCTGATGGGCGCCGGCAAGACGAATATCGGTCGGCGCTTGGCGCAGCGGCTGAACCTGCCGTTCATCGACGCGGACGCCGAGATCGAGGCCGCAGCCGGCGAGACTATCGAAGAAATCTTCGAGCGGCGCGGCGAATCGGTGTTCCGCGAAGGCGAGCGCAAGGTGATCGCGCGGCTGCTTGCGAATCCGGTTCATGTGCTCGCGACCGGCGGCGGCGCTTTTATGGACCCGAGCACGCGCACCCTCATCCGCGAGCGTGCTATCTCGATCTGGCTGAGAGCGGGTCTCGACCTGCTGGTTGCGCGGGTATCGAGGCGCGGCAACCGGCCGCTGCTGAAGCAAGACCCGCGCGCCACCCTGGCACGGCTGATAGAGCAGCGCTACCCCGTCTACGCCGAGGCGGATATCACCGTGGAGACGATCGACGGCCCGCCCGAAATGACCTTGGAGCGCGTGTTGGCCGCACTTGCCGATTTCCTCGGCGCGCCGGCCCGAGTCGCAGGAGGCGCCGGTTGAACGATCAACACACCATCCGCGTCGCTCTTGGCGAGCGCAGCTATGACATCCTGATCGGTGACGGCTTGCTCGGGCGTGCGGGGGCGGTGATCGCGTCGCTTGGCGCCAAGCGACGCGCCGTGGTCGTCACCGACGCGACCGTGGCGACCCTGCATCTTCCCGCTCTGGTGCGCAGCCTCGAGTCGGCGGGTATTCGCCATGAGCAGATCGTGCTGCCGGCTGGAGAGAGCACCAAGGACTTCGAACATTTCGCCGGGCTCGTCGACAACCTTCTTGGCCTCGGCATCGAACGCAGCACGCTGATACTTGCGCTGGGTGGCGGCGTGGTCGGCGACATCGCGGGTTTTGCGGCTGCGACGGTGCTGCGCGGCCTTGATTACGTGCAAATCCCGACGACGCTCCTCGCCCAGGTCGATAGCTCGGTAGGCGGCAAGACCGCGATCAATTCGCGGCGCGGCAAGAACTTAGTCGGCGCCTTCCATCAGCCGGCGCTGGTGCTCGCCGACGTCGCGACGCTCGCGACTTTGCCGCGGCGCGAGCTCCTCGCGGGTTATGCGGAAGTGGTGAAGTACGGCTTGATCCGAGACGCCGCGATGTTCGAGTGGCTGGAGCGGAGCGGCGCCGAGCTCTGTGCCGGCGATGCGGAGCTGCAGGCGCGCGCGGTGGCGCTGAGCTGTGAACACAAGGCCGCGGTGGTCGCGGCCGACGAGCGCGAGACCGGTGAACGCGCCATACTCAATTTCGGCCACACCTTCGGTCACGCGCTTGAAGCCGAAACAGGTTTCGGCGACGCGCTGTTGCATGGCGAGGCGGTTGGACTTGGGATGGCGCTCGCCTTCGAGTTCTCCGCGCGGCTCGGCCACTGCACGCGCCAAAGCGCCGACCGCGTGCGCCGCCACCTCGCGGCCATCGGGCTCCCGACCAGGCTCGATGACGTGTGCGGTGGTGGGATCGAGCCCGAGCGATTGCTGCGCCACATGCGGCACGACAAAAAAGTGCGCGATGGCAAGCTGGTTTTCATACTAGCGCGGGAAATTGGCGATGCTTTTATCGCCCGCGATATCCCTGAGATCGATGTGCGCGATTTTCTTGCTGCGGCGTGACGTCGTGCCCGATGCCGGTCCCCTTCGCCGGATTGCGACGCGGGCCTGATTCGGCAGGACCCGCTCCGGGCGAACGCTCAGCCCGAACCGTGACCAGCTCGACGATGGCCATCCTCGGTAGCCGCTGCCTTGAAATAATTCATCAGGAAGACGCGGATCGAGGCGGTGAGCGTCGATTGGGTGCGTTGCCCCGCGATATCACTGATGAGGTCGTGAACGCTCTTGCCTTCGCGCCGGCAAGTCTCCCGCAATGCATCCCAGAGCGCAGGTTCCAGCCGTACGCTTGTCCGCCGCCCGTGTACCCGGACGTTGCCGCTCACCAGTCGTAGGAGTGCAACGGGGCCAGCATCGGCACTGCCGTCTTGCTTCTTTGCGTCGAAATCTTCAGACATCATTCGCGTTAGTTTACACAAGCCGCAAATTGCTGCAATCCATTAGAGAGTTACGTTCCGTAATTCTATCTAAAATTGCGGACGCACACGGCGATTCGTCTTCCGAGAGCAGAATGCGAGGGAATAACTAGGTATGATCGTCGGGTGGGCGGACCGAAAGGCTTAGCGCGTGGATTCCACCGGCCAGCTCTTCCGCGAGCGTCGCGTGGACGGCGCGTTGGCGCTCAAGGCGCGACTTGCCACGAAAGGCCTTGGCAACAATTGTTACCCGAAAATGGGTCTCACCCCCGGGCCGAGCGCCCGCGTGGCCGCGGTGGAGTTCCGACTCGTCGATCACCTCAAGCCGCTCGGGAGCGAATTCGGCCTGTAATTTCGTACGGATGCGATCGACCATGCGCATCAGACTGGAACTCCTTTGCCGCGCTGCGGGACGCTTGGTGGAGAGATGGGCAAAGTCAAGGGCGAAGCGATGGAGCGACCGCAACACATCCTTGCGTGGCCGCGCTTGTCTTGGGGTGGGCGGCTCACCATACTGGCACAATGAGGCGGATGGCGATCGAACATAGCTTTGAGGCGGCTCAGGCGCCGTTCTTGCGCGCGTGCGACCATCCGGGCTGCGCGGCGAGCGGGGATTTCCGGGCTCCGCGATCGCGCTCGGACCTGCAGCAATTTTACTGGTTCTGCCTCGACCACGTGCGCGCCTACAATGCGGCTTGGAACTATTACGCCGGCATGAGCGAGGCGGAAATCGAGGCGGAGATCCGAAACGACACCGTCTGGCAGCGTCCGACCTGGCCTCTTGGAAGCCGGCTTAGCGGACGTTTCCAACCGCGCTGGCAGGATCATGGCCTGTTCGACGACGAGCAGGGGGCGTCGCGCGAAACCCCGCGCAGGCGACCGCGGACCGATGAGGAGAGAGCGCTCATCGTGTTCGATCTGACCTTGCCGTTAACGCTCGCAGCCCTCAAGGCTCGCTACAAGGAGTTGGTAAAGCAGCACCACCCGGACTCCCATGGCGGCGACAAGGCCGCGGAGGAAAGATTGAAAGAGATCAATCAAGCCTATTCGACGCTCAAGGCAAGCTACTTCCCGGGAAGCTGAACGACGACGCGAAGCCGAATTCAAAGCCCGTTTCCACCCGCTAAGGATCCACTCTTCAGATGACATCGGTTCAGACCTCGAACGGCGCGGCGGAGCAACCGCTCGATCGCCCCGACATCACCGTCTCGGTGCGCCAGACTTTTGGCCTCGACAGCGACTTGCAATGCCCGGCGTTCAGCAAGCCCAGTGAGCATACGCCCGATCTCGACGAGGCCTATCGCTTCGACCGCGACACCACGCTCGCGATCCTCGCGGGCTTCGCCTATAACCGCCGCGTCCTGATCCAGGGCTATCACGGCACCGGCAAATCCACCCATATCGAACAGGTGGCGGCGCGCCTCAATTGGCCGTGCATCCGTGTCAATCTCGACAGCCACATCAGCCGCATCGATCTGGTCGGCAAGGACGCGATCGTGCTGCGCGAGGGGCGCCAGGTTACGGAATTTCGTGAGGGATTGCTCCCTTGGGCGCTGCAGCATCCGACGGCGCTGGTCTTCGACGAATACGACGCTGGTCGCCCCGACGTGATGTTCGTGATCCAGCGCGTTCTGGAGGTCGAGGGCAAGCTCACCTTGCTCGATCAGAATCGCGTCATTCGTCCGCATCCGGCGTTCCGTCTTTTTGCCACCGCCAACACGGTGGGGCTTGGCGACACCACCGGGCTCTATCACGGAACCCAGCAGATCAATCAAGGCCAGATGGATCGCTGGAACGTGGTGGCGACGCTCAACTATCTGCCGCACGATGCCGAGGTCGAGATCGTGCTTGCGAAGGTGCCGAGCTACGACACCGAGGAAGGCCGACGTACAGTGAGCGCGATGGTGGCGCTCGCCGACCTGACCCGATCCGGCTTCATCAATGGCGACATCTCGACCGTGATGTCGCCGCGGACGGTCATCACCTGGGCCGAGAATGCCCGTATCTTCAACGATCTGGCGTTGGGCTTCCGCTTTACTTTCCTGAACAAGTGCGACGAGCTCGAGCGCTCGACGGTGGCGGAGTACTACCAGCGCTGCCTTGGCACCGAGCTCAAGGAGACCGGTGTGCAGGCTACGCTGGTCTGAACGCCGGACGGAGCCAATGGCCGAGCAGAATACTCCGATCGACGTCTTCAAGCGCTCGACGGCAGCCACGCTTAAGGCGATCGCGGAGCGCGACGACGTAACGGTGAGTTACGGCCCCGAGCCGGCGGGGCTCGCGGGATTGCGCGCGCGGTTGCCGATGCCGGCGCGGGATCTTACGCACCACGAGGCGGCTCTGGTGCGCGGCGCCGCGGACGCGCTGGCGCTGCGGCTGCGTTACCATGACCCGCAGCTTCATGCGCGCCGATCGCCGCAAGGAGAAGTGGCCCGCGCGATCTTTGAGGGTGCGGAGCAAGCGCGGGTCGAGGCGCTTGGCGCCCGGCGGATGGTCGGCGTCGGCGAGAACCTGACTGCTATGCTGGACGCGCGTTACCGCCGACAGGGTTATGACCGCATAACCGAGCGGAGCGAGAGCACGCTTGCCGAGGCTGTTCGCCTGCTGACCCGCGAGCAATTGACCGGCGCGTCGCCGCCGCCCGCCGCGCAGCGCATGGTCGACCTCTGGCGACCCTATCTCGAGGGCCGCATCGGCCGCGACATCCAGGAGCTGAGCCGCCAGATTGCCGATCAAGATGCTTACGCCAAGGCGACACGCCGGTTGATCCAGGACCTCGACCTGGATCTGGGCGAGGCCGATGCCTCCGGCGACAGCGACGACAAAGAGGGCGAAGGGGAGGATAGCTCCGACGCCGAGAGCCAGAACGAATCCGGCGAAGGCACGGTGACGGGCGCTCAGAGTGCCCTCGAGGCAGGGATTCCCGAACAGCAGCAGGATGGCGAGCCCGCGGGCGCCGAGGAGATCAGCGGCGAGCTGATGCCGGGCGCCGGCGACGACGATCCAGGCCGCCCGGGACGACCCGGAATCCTCCCGCGCAACAGCAATGCCGCTGCCGATGCCAACGCCTATCGCGCCTTCACCCTGCATTTCGACGAAGTGGTCGTGGCCGACGAGCTCTGCGATACGGAGGAGCTGACTCGGCTGCGCAACCTCCTCGATCAGCAGCTCGCGCATCTCCAGAGCGTGATCGCCCGGCTCGCCAATCGCCTGCAGCGCCGCCTGCTCGCCAAGCAGACCCGCGCCTGGGAGTTCGATCTCGAAGAAGGCATCCTCGACGCGGCGCGTCTCTCGCGCATCGTCACCAATCCGGTTTATCCGCTCTCCTACAAGCGCGAGCGGGAGATGCAGTTCCGCGACACCGTGGTGACGCTGCTGATCGACAATTCGGGGTCGATGCGCGGGCGCCCGATCACGGTTGCCGCGATGAGCGCCGACATCCTGGCGCGCACGCTCGAGCGCTGCGGCGTCAAGGTCGAAATTCTCGGATTTACCACCCGCGCTTGGAAGGGCGGCCAATCGCGCGAACAATGGATCGGCGCCGGCAAACCGCCCAACCCCGGCCGCCTCAATGATCTGCGGCACATCATCTACAAGTCCGCGGACGCGCCATGGCGCCGCGCGCGCCGCAGCCTCGGGCTGATGCTGCGTGAGGGCATCCTCAAGGAGAACATCGATGGCGAGGCGCTACTCTGGGCGCATAACCGTTTGATGGCGCGCACCGAGCAACGCCGCATTCTGATGGTGATCTCGGACGGCGCACCGGTCGACGACTCGACACTCTCGGTCAACCCCGGCAATTACCTCGAAAAGCACCTGCGCCAGGTGATCGAGGAGATCGAGCATCACTCGCCCGTGGAGCTGATCGCGATCGGTATCGGCCACGACGTGACGCGCTACTACAAGCGCGCCGTGACCATCGTCGATGCCGAGCAGCTCGGCGGCACCATGCTCGAGAAACTTGCCGAGCTCTTCGACGAGGATACGATCGGAGCCGCCGTGCCGGCCGCCAGGCGCCGCCGGGTACACTGAAGGCGCTTCAAAGCCGCCGTCGCGGTTTGCGGCGGCACTCTCTGATCTTGAAGCCCAAAAGAGGCCCGCGATGCGGGCCTCTTGCGTCTCGGCGGTGGTGCGCTTTATGCGACGCCGTGTTGCTTGAACCACTCGAGCATGCGTTTCCAGCCGTCTTTCGCGGCCTCGGGCCGGTAGCTTGGCCGATAATCGGCATTGAAGCCGTGCGGCGTGTCCGGATAGATCACGAGCTTGCAGTATTTGTGCGCGGCCTTGAGCTCGTCACGCAGCTTCTCCACGTCGGCGACCGCGATGCCTTGGTCAGCGGCGCCATAAAGGCCGAGCACCGGCGCATGAATGTCCCGGGCGAGGTCGAGCACGCGTTTGGGATGCAATTCGTCGGTGGTGCCGGCGACCGGGCCGTACCAGGCGACTGCGGCCCGCAGGTGGCGATTGTGAGCGGCGTAAAGCCAGACCTGCCGTCCGCCCCAGCAGAAGCCGGTCACCGCCAAACGTCCGATGTCCGCGTGCTTGTCGTTTTTGGCCCAGGCGACGGTGGCGTCGAGGTCGGATGCGACTTCGGCGTCCGGCACCTTGGAGACGATCTCTTTCAGCAGCGTTTGGATATCGGAAATCTTCGAGGGGTCGCCCTGGCGGGCATAGAGCGCCGGCGCCACCGCGAAGTAGCCGGCCTTGGCGAGCCGCCGGCAAATATCCTGAATATGTTCATGCAGACCGAAGATCTCCTGGATCACCAAGACGACCGGGTAGCTGTGCTTCCCGTCAGGGCGGGCGTAGTAGGCGGGAATTTTGCCGTCCGAGACTGGTATCTGGACTGCCTCGGCAATGAGGCCCTTTGCGTCCGTTGTGATAATGGTCTGCGCCTGGACCGGCTGTGCCGCGAGGGCAAAGCCGGTTGTGACCCCCGTGATCACGAAGTCGCGTCGCGAAAAATGTGTTTTCGAGATCAAGCTCTTAAGATGATCGCCGTCCATGGCTTCCCCCGATCGTATGAAGTTGTTGTAGGAAAGCCAGCATATAGAGCTACTCTAATATAATGTTCTAATACACTCTCACTTTCGTGTGAGTAGAGGGGAGGTCCTGTGTCCCGTCCGGTTGCAATCGCGACTTGGCTCGGTTCTTAATGGCGCTTCATCGCCGTGAATGGAGCGCAGTCATGAGCAACCCGCGCTGGAAGCGCCGCCCGCCTGGCTCGACGTGGGGTGATTTCGGTCCGGACGATCAGCGCGGCAGGCTCAATCTTCTGACGCCGAAAAAGGTCTTGGAGGGCGTGGCGGAGGTGAAGGAGGGCCTGTCGTTCTGCCTATCGCTGCCGCTCGACTACCCCGGAGAGGCCAAGCTTAATCCGCGGCGGCATCCGCCGCGGCTGCAGCCGACGGTGCGCGAGGGCAAGCCCAATATGAACTTCCCGATCGCGCGACTGGACCCGAAGGCGACCGATGTCATCTGCGACGACGCCGCCTTTATTCACCTCCAATACTCGACGCAGTGGGACAGCCTCGCCCATGTGGGGCAACTCTTCGACGCTGACGGCGACGGCAAGGCGGAGATGGTTTACTACAACGGTTATCGCGCGGGTGAGCACATCATTGGGCCACTCGACTATCGTGACGGCGGCGAGCTCCCGGTGGCCGCAGAGCCGGGAGCGCGGGCGCTCGGTATCGAGAACATGGCGACCCACTGCATCCAAGGGCGCGCTGTGATGATCGACCTGGAGGCACATTTCGCGCGCGCGCATAAGCCGATCGGCTACGCTGAATTGATGGACGTGCTGGAAAAGGATCGGGTCGTGGTGGAGGAGGGCGATATCGTCTGCCTTCGCACCGGCTATGACCGGCTAATCCTGAGCATGAAGAAAAAACCGGATTTGGAAATCCTCAACGATTCCTGCGCCGGGCTCGATGGCCGCGATGAACGTCTGCTCAACTGGATCACCAAGAGCGGTTTGGTTTCTCTGATCTCCGACAACTACGCGGTGGAGTTCTATCCCTCGCGTCCCTGCGAGGCCGATCATTGCGCGAGTCTGCCGTTGCACGAACATTGCCTCTTCAAGCTCGGCGTCAATTTGGGCGAGCTCTGGTTTCTTTCCGATCTCGCCGACTGGCTGCGCAAGCACGGGCGTTATCGATTCCTGATGACGGCGCCGCCCTTGCGATTGCCGGGCGCGGTCGGATCTCCAGCGACGCCGGTCGGAACCGTCTAGAAAGTCTCTGCCTCGTTTTGGTTGCGAGCGGATAGCTGCCGTCGCCGGACGATAGGGCAACCGCGTTCGTCGTCACGTGCGCGATTTGCCCTTGACTCGGGAAGAATCCTCGCTTCCGGCTCGTACCAGTCCTTTTACTGCGTCTAATAGTGGCCACAAAGAAAAAAGCTACCAGCGGCAGTATTGAATGCATTTGTATGAGGAATCACTTGGCGTTAAACAAGGTTAACAAAATATTGCTAGAAGCAAAGCTGATAAATGATTTACCTTAAGGGAGAGACGTAAGGGAGGGTGTCACATCAATTCAGGGGACTCCGGGCAAGAATCCCCGCACGAAGGACGTCGCATATGAGCGCACATGTGCAGTTGGTCGAGTTGGGCAGAACCTCCATTCCAATACCCAACCTCGGGGGCCAGCGTGCCGAGGAGCCAGCCGTTGGCCGGGGCGCGCCGCGGGTCGAGCTTTCAGCGGCAGCCATTGAAGCCCGCTTCGCCGCAGTGCCGCTTGAGGAGACGGATGTCGTCTACGACGGCAAGGAAGGCCTGCTTTTCGCATACTTCAATTTTGCCGGACGTCCCAGCTTTACGCCTGGACTTCTGCGCGACATTGGCCGCTTGCAAGACCTGGTGCGCACGCTGTTTGCCGCGGGCGGGGGCACGGCACCCATCAAATACATGGTCTGGGATTCGCGCATGCCCGGTGTTTGGAACCTGGGCGGCGACCTTGAGATGTTTGCGAACCTGATCCGCCGGCAGGATCGCGACAGCCTCATGCGATATGCGCGTGCCGTCATCGAGGAAGGTTATGCCAACGCCACCAACTTGAACTTGCCGCTGATCACGGTGTCCCTGGTCCGCGGCGATGCGCTCGGCGGCGGCTTTGAAGCCGCGCTGTCGTCGAACGTCATCATTGCCGAGCGAAGCGCAAAGTTCGGGCTGCCGGAGATCCTGTTCAATCTTTTCCCGGGAATGGGCGCCTACAGCTATCTGGTGCGCCGGATCTCGCCGGCTCATGCCGAGCGCATGATCACCAGCGGCCGGCTCTACACCGCCCAGGAACTATTCGAACTCGGCGTCGTGGACGTTCTTGCCGACGACGGACTGGGAACCGAGGCGCTCTACGACTATATCGGCCGCAGCGGCCGTCGCCACGCCGCGCATCGGGCTATTTTCCGTGCCCGCGACCGGGTCAATCCGCTTAGCATAGAAGAACTCGCCGATATCGCTGTGAGTTGGGTCGATACCGCGCTCGGGCTATCGGAAAGCGACCTGCGCAAGATGGCGCGCTTGGCCGTCGCGCAGGATCGGCGCAAGCAGCGGACGGCCGCGGAGTAGATCGTCGGTCGAAAGGAGAGGCCGGCCGAAACGCGGAATCAGCCGCGTTTCACTTCCTGGATTTTCTGCCTCAGCGCGGCGTCGAGCTTGACGTATTCGCCGCGCAACCGGTCCAGCAACTGCGTCCCCTCGCTGTCAAGCTGCTGAGCGGTGATCTCGCGCAGCGCGAACAATGCCCGATAGAATCGGATTGCGCCGATATGCGCGGCGCTGCTACGCAGCGAATGCGCGTGATCGCGGAAGGCGCGCAGGTCGCGCTGAGCCGCCGCGCGCGCCATATCGTCCAAGATGCCGCGGACGTCGCTGCGGAAATTCTCGACCACGTCGTTGAAGAACTCGCTGCCGGCGCCCAATGCCCGCAACGCCTCGACCGCGGCGTCGTCCAGCACGGCCCCGCCATCGCTGCCGTAACGGGGATGCTGAGCGATCGGCGTCACCACGCTCGCCGGCAGCGGCGTCGCCGCGCCAAGCGTGCCGATGCCGCGCTCCCCGATTTCGTCGATGGTCGCAAGCAGATGCGCCGCCTCGATCGGCTTGGTGAGCACGCCGTCCATCCCGGCTTCGCGGCAGAGCCGTTCGGTCTGGGACGTCGCGTCGGCGGTTAGCGCGAGAATCGGCAACCGAGGCTGATCCAGGTTTGCCATGCGGAAGAGCTTGGCGGCCTCGTATCCGCTGAGCTCCGGCATGTTGATGTCCATGAGCACCAAGTCGATGCCGGGTTGCTCCATCAATTGCAGCGCTTCCTCGCCATCCGCGGCCGTCACCACCGAATGTCCGGCAAGTTCCAGGATGCGTTGGATGATCATGCGGTTGGGAGCGTTGTCCTCGGCCAGCAGTACCTTGAGAGGTTTGCGCGCGACGGAAATTTCGCTGGACTGGTTCTGCTCCTCGCCCTCGATCGCGGGTGCGTCGCTCTCGGGCGCGGGCAGGGAGTGGAGCGAGCGCGCGAGCTGGAGCTCGTCGATGGGATCCGCAAGCAAGGCGCTGACGCGCGCGCCGGCGAGATTGGCGATCGACGCGAGGTGGCCGCCGTCAGCGAGCAAAAGGGTCAGCGGCTCTTGCGCGGCACCCGCGACCCGCGCCGGCACGCTGAGCGCGTCGACCGGATCGTTGCGGCCGTCCACGAACAGAACTACCCGCCCCGCATCGGGTGGCCGCGTGGTGAGAAATTGCGCCGCCGCCGCGGTATCCTTGAAGCCGCGGAGCGTGCCGTGCCATTGCGCGATGCGCTCGTGCAGCCACCCCGAGAGTTCGGCATCTTCCGTCACCACCAGCACTAGCTGGTTCTTGAGATCGATCGCCTCGGTGGCGTTCTCGGGCTCCCGGGCGAAGCCGAGATCGACCGTGAAGACGCTGCCTTTTCCGGGCTGGCTGGTCAGCGTCACCGTGCCGCCCATCAGCTCGACTAGTTGCTTCACGATGGCAAGGCCAAGACCGGTGCCGCCGTATCGGCGTGTTACCGCGCCATCCGCCTGCGTGAACAGATCGAAGATCTTCTCCTGCGCCTCGGGCGGCACTCCGATCCCCTCGTCGCGCACCGAGAGCCGCATCTCGGCCTTCCGCTCATCCACCGCAATCGCTTCGAAGATGACGGAAATCCGCCCCTTGTCGGTGAACTTGATCGCGTTTGCCACCAGATTGGTGATGATTTGCCGCAGTTGATGCGGCCAGCCACGGAGCGCGTAGGGTATCCGCGGATCGACCCGGCAATCGAGGCTGAGGTCCTTGGCCAATGCCTGTGGCCGCAGCATCGCGAGCGTGCCGTTCAGCACGGCGTGCAAATCGAAGGCCTCGACGGCCGGCGCGAATTTTCCGGCTTCGATCTTCGAGATGTCGAGGATGTCGTTGATCAGGGCGAGCAGCGCGCGCGCCGAGGAGTTCATGGTCGCCAGCATGTCGCGCTGGCGCGCGTCGAGGCGGGTGCGGCGCAGGATAGCGTCCATGCCGATCATGGCGCTCAAGGGCGTGCGCAGCTCATGGCTCATGATCGCTAGGAAGCGGCTCTTGGCGGCGTTCGCCTCGTCGGCTTGCGCCTTCGCCTCGGTGAGATTCCGGATCAGCGTCGTCAGGTAAGCCGGCAACACCATGAGCGCGAAGACGAGGCCGCCGGAGAGCGGCAGGTGCTGATACCAGAACGGCGTCGTCGCGATGACGGCGGCGAAGCCCACAACGCCGACGATGGTGGCTTGAAACAGCGGCTTCAGGCCGTAGCGCAGCCCGTAGCCGATGCCGAGCCAGATGTAGATTCCGTACCATGCGGCAGCGGTCGCTCCGCCGAAGTGCAAGTACACGGAAAGCACGCCGAGATCGGCGACCATCGCCAGTCGGCGCCGCCACGGCGCCCGTTCCGTGGAGAACAGCAGCAGATGCAGCAGGAAGAGCCATGCCAGCACCATGCCGATTCCCATGGTGAGGGCCGCCGCCGCGTCGCCCGGATCTCCATTCGAAAAGGCCAGCGCTGCGAGGCTGTAATCGAACACGATGCTGGGAAAGACGATCCGGATCAGGATCTGCTCGTGCTCGGTGTCGTCGCGGCTCGAAAGATCTTGGGCGAGCCGATCGAGGCCGCGCCAGAGCGCGACGACGCCGCAGGCGACGGCGCCGAGGACGTAACTCACCAAGAGCGGCAGGCCGCCGCCCAGCGGGAAGGCGGCGGCGAGGTGCTCGCCCCAGAGCACATAGGCAAGCAGCGCGGGCGTGACGACGGAGACAAAGGCGATGCCGAGCACGACCATCACGCTGCGGCGACGCAGCGATGGATCGATCGCTTCCTGTGCCGCCGTGCCGGGTTGCTCGATCATCTGAAGATGGTCCGCCTCCCTGTCCGGCTCGGCTCAGGGTGCCGGGGCGGTGTCCGGAGCATGCCGCTCCGGAACGTGCGCGTGATTGCTGGGCGCCGAGCGATACGCAGGGAAGGTCACTGTCACCGCCGTTCCCCCGCCCTTGCGGCTCTTGATATCGAGCCGTCCACCATGCAACTCGACCAAGCCGATGGCGAGCGGCAGACCGAGCCCGGTGCCGGCGTGCTTGCGGTTCCAAATGCTGGCGACCTGGCCAAAGCGGGTTACCGCCGTCTGCAGCTCGGACTCATCCATGCCGATGCCGCGGTCGATCACCTCTATGGTGATGGCGCCGTTGATCTCGTTCGCGCGCAGTGTGACGCGCCCGCCGGGGTGGCTGAATTTGAGCGCGTTGGTCACCAGATTCAGCAGGATCTGCTTCATTTTGCGTGCGTCGCCGAGAAGGCGCGGCAGGTCTCGTGCGATTTCGGTCTCGATCGCGACTTCGAGCGCGCTCGCGCGTTCGGCCACGAAATGCAGCAGATTTCGCACGACCTGCGGCACGTCGATAAGCTCCTCTTCGAGCTCCAACTTGCCGGCTTCGAGCTTCGAGACGTCGAGAATGTCGTTGATGATGCCCAACAGGTGCTCGGCGCTGTTGCAGATGTCGCGGGCGTAGCCCGAATACTTCGCGTTGCCGAGCGGCCCCAGCACTTCATCCGCCATCAATTGCGAGAAGCCGATGATCGCGTTCAGCGGCGTGCGCAGCTCATGGCTCATGTTGGCGAGGAACTCGGTCTTGCTGTGATTGGCGAGTTCCGCCATGTCCTTGGCCGCAAGCATGGCGAGTTCCGCGTGCTTGCGGTCGGTGATGTCGAGCGAGACCGTCACCAGCATCATCGGTTGCCCGGTGTTGTCGTCGAGCACCGCCTTGTTGGTAAGCAGCACGCGCTCCTCGCCGTCGTGGTCGCGCACCACCGCCTCGAACGGCGCGGGTTTGGTTTCGTGGGCGAGCAGCCGACGATCCGCCTCTTCCGCCTCTTCCGCCGCCATGCCGGGGAGAAGCTCGGCCAGAGCGTGGCCGATGATCGCCCTTGGCGCGCGGCCGACGGCGCGCGCAAAACAATCGTTGACGAACACGAAGCGCCCGGCCCGGTCGGTGGCGCTGATGCGAACCGGCACCGCGTCGATGACGCGGAGCAGCAGTTCGTGGCTGTGACGCAGCTGGTCGCGGTGGTGCCGATCCTTCTCGACCATGCGCTCCTCGAGCGAATTCGCGCGCTCCTTCAGCATCAGCTGCTGGCGCCGCAGCATCAGCAGATTGCGCGAGCGCGCCCGGAATTCGTGGTGATCGACCGGGCTCAGCAAGTAGTCGGTCGCCCCCGCCTCAAGCGCGCTGTAGCGCAAATCGCGATCCTCGTAGGCGGTGATCACCATCACCGGCACGTCGCCGCAATTCTCGAGCGCGCGAAACCGGCGGATGAATTCGGCACCGTCAATCTCCGGCATCTTGAAGTCGGTGATGACGATGTCGGGTTCTTTTTCCCGCGCCGAGGCGAGCGCCGCAAGCGGCGACTCGAAGGTCTTGACGATCACATCGTCGCCAAGCGACGTCGCGAGCCGCTCAAGAATCTTCAGATTGGTGATGCGGTCATCGAGGATCGCAACGATCTGGCGTCTCACGCGCGTGCTCGCTCCCCTCGGGGGTCCGGTCGAATCGCTCTCGCAAAACATCAACCGGTTCGACCCCAGGACGACCCATAAGGCCAGCCCGGGTCCCGATCTCGTCTTGGCCTTCGAGCCAGGGCCGCCGGTCTCAGGTCATAGACCGGCTCCCTTACTTACGTATGCTATAATTAAGAATTCGTTAGACCGCTAGATTAATTCCGGATGTGATTGAGGTGGCGGTGGAAATACAGATCATCCACAGGCGTGGTGCCGAACCTAAAAGTTGAGACTCGCCCAACCTAAACCGGGGAATTTCGCCTCGACTCGTTCCGCGTGATGGTTGAAGACCGGCCGAATATGGCTTCCGGTGGTTATGATATCGCCGGCCGCGATGCCCCGGCCCTGCTTTGCGGCGTGGTTGGCGAGCCACACGAGGAGCCGCATCGGATGGCCGGCGGCGTTGCCGCCCTCGGCCCTTGCGGCAGGCATCCCGTCGAGGGACAGCACGACGGCCTGTCGGACGTAGTCGACCGCCCGCCAGTCCTTCGCGCAGACCGGGCCAAAGCAAAATGCGCCGTTGTTCTGGTTGTCGGCAAGGCGGACCAAAGGCGAGGTCGCCTCGCGATCTTCGGTGCGGCATTCCACTACTTCGATGCCCACATGCATCGATTGAATTGCCGCCGCCACATCGGCCTCGCCATAGGGTGCGCTGCGGGGTGGCAAGGCGCGGCCGAAGCGGAAAGCAAGCTCGGCCTCCAGGCCGCGGAGACGGAATTGGACCGCGCCGAAGCGAGCGGGCGCCGGCTGCACCAGGTCGGCCAAGAGCGGGGCGGCGTTGGGCTCGGCGTCGAGCCCGGCGGCACCGACTTTCCAACCTACGATCGGGCCGAAATGCGGCATCAAGCGGTCTACCAGGACTGCCTGCGCTTGATAGGCCTCGTCCGGGCGCTCGGGGGTCAGTCGCTCGGGAATCGAAGGAAGGGGCTTGCTTGCGATCCAAGCTTCCGCGAGGGTCGCTCCCAGCTCGTGCATTGCCGACGTGCGCATGTTCATTGTCCCTTTCGGATCGCGCGGTTGGCGCAGTATAGCGGTGCGATTGCGTTTCTGTTTCTCTAGAGGGGGGTGAGCACGATGTCGCAATTGCCTCAGACGGCCACGTCCGCTGGGGCCTCGGCCGCCCGGCGGCGCGCTCCGGCGCTCCGGCGCTCCTGGCTGTTCCTCCCGGGGGCCGAGCTCCAGACCTTGCAGGCTGCACCCGCGAGCGGCGCCGATGTGTTGATCCAGGAGCTTGAGGACTTCACCCCGCCCGAACGGCGCCCGGAGGCTCGGGCGCTGGCGCCCGCGCTCTATCAGCATTGGCGGGCGGCAGGCCAGCTTGCGGCGGTACGGATCAACCCGCTGGAAACTGCGGGGCTGGAAGACCTTGCGGCGGCGATGCGGGGGCGTCCCGATATCGTCCTCATGTCCAAGGTCGCCGAGCCTCGTCAAGTCGTGGCCCTCGCCGAGGCAGTGCTGCAGCAGGAGTATGCATTGGGGATTCCCGCCGGGACCACCGAGCTCGTTCCTAACATCGAATCGGCGCGCGGCCTCGTTCAGGCCTTCGCGATCGCCACGTCTTCGCCACGAATTACAGGGGTCCTGGGGTCCACCGAGGATCTGGCCGCCGATCTCGGTGCGCCCCGTAGCAGGGACGGGCGGGAGCTGCTTTATGCGCGCCAGCGCCTTCATGTGGAATGCACGGCGGCGCAGGTGATTACCATCGATTGCCCCTACACCTTTGCCGATGTCGATGGAGCCGCGGCGGATGCTCTGCTCGCGCGCAGCCTCGGCTATGTGGCGAAGAGCCTCGTGCACCCCGGTCACGCGGTCGCCGTCAATGCGGCGATGACCCCATCGGCCGAAGAAGTACGCCATGCGAAGGCGGTCGTGGCCGCATTCGAGGCGGCGCGCCGGCGCGGCGAGGATCGCGTCGAAGTGGCGGGGCTGCTGGTCGAGATGCCGACCTATCTGAGCGCGGAACGGCTGCTCGCGCGTGCTCAGGCGCTCGGGGTCGAGGCTTAACGTCCCTCGAATTGCGGCTTGCGCTTCGCCAGGAAGGCCTGATAGCCGATCTGGAAATCGCGCGTGTCGAAGCACAGAAAGCCTTCGTCCTGCTCGGCCGCGGTGATCGGCACTCCGCTTTCCAGCCGGCGCAGAAATTTCTTGTGCCAGCGATGCACCAGCGGCGCGCCCTCGGCGATGCGCGTCGCAGATGAATAAGCCTCGCGCTCCACTTCGGCATCGGGCACGAGCCGGGTAACGAGGCCGCGTTCCCGCGCCTCGCGGGCATCGAGGATGCGCCCTTCCAGCAGCAACTCCAGGGTGGTGGCGCGGCCGGCAAGGCGCCAGAGCGCCATCAGCTCGGCATAGGCCATGACCAACCCAAGCCGGGCGATCGGCGCGCCGAAGCGGGAGGACTCCCCGCAAATGCGCAGGTCGCAGCAGGCGGCGATCTCGAGCCCGCCGCCGACGCACACACCCTCGATCAGTGCCACCAGCGGATGCCGGCATTCGCTGAGCGCGCTCAAGGTCTCGTGCATGATGGCGCCATAGCGGCGCGCCTGCTCGGCGTTCGAACGCTCGTGCGCGAATTCCGAGATGTCGTTGCCGGGGCTAAATGCCTTGCCGCCGGTGCCGCGCAACACGATCGCGCGCACGCTCTCGTCGGCGTCGAGGCGGCGCGCCGCCGCGCCCAGCTCCTGCCAGAGCGATTTGGTGAGCGCGTTGAGCTTCTGCGGGCGATTGAAGGCGAGTGTGACGACCGCGCCTTCCCGCCGCTCCAGCAGCTCTTCGCTCATCAGTG
This sequence comes from Allostellaceae bacterium, assembly GCA_035517495.1. Lineage (GTDB taxonomy): Bacteria > Pseudomonadota > Alphaproteobacteria > ATCC43930 > CGMCC-115725 > DASZHJ01. The sequence continues at coordinate 358,824 of DATIYT010000103.1, forward strand.
CGTGCCGCTCTTGGTGTTGCCGGAGAGGTAGTCCATGGCGGCTTGCGCGCCGCCGCGCCGGTGCGGAACACCGGCGATCCCCAGTCCCATCTCGACGCCGGAAAGCGTGCCCATCAGCATCAGGTCGTTGAAGTCGCCGAGATGACCGATGCGGAACACCTTGCCCGCAAGCTTGCCGAGGCCCGAGCCCAGCGACATGTCGAAGCGGTCGAGGATCACCTTGCGAAGCTCGTCACCATTTTGGCCTTGCGGCATCACCACGGTGGTGAGCGAGCTCGAATATTCCTCCGGATTCTGCGCGAGGATTTCGAGATCCCAGGCGCGGACCGCGCGCCGCGTCGCCTCGGCATGGCGGTCGTGGCGGAGGAAAACCTTGTCGAGACCTTCCTCCTCCAGCATCGCAATCGCTTCCTTGAGCCCAAACAGAAGGTTCGTCGCGGGTGTGTACGGGAAATAGCCGCTGTCATTCGCGGCGATGAAGGGGTCCCAGTCCCAATAGGCCCGCGGCAGTTTCGCGGTCTTGTGCGCCGCGAGCGCCTTCTGGGAAATAGCGTTGAAGCTGAGCCCCGGCGGCAGCATCAGCCCCTTCTGCGAGCCCGCCACCGTCACGTCGACGCCCCATTCGTCGTGGCGATAGTCGATCGACGCGAGCGAAGAGATGGTATCGACGAGCAGCAGGGCCGGGTGCTTCGCGCGGTCGATCGCGGCTCGGCATTGCGCGACCCGGCTGGTGACGCCGGTCGAAGTTTCGTTGTGCACCACCATCACCGCTTTGATTGCGTGCACCCTGTCGGCGCCGAGCCGCGCCTCCACTTCGGCCGGATCGACGCCGTGGCGCCAGTCCCCCGGCACGAAATCGACGGCGATGCCCAGCCGGTCCGCGAGATTGCGCCAAAGCGTCGCAAAATGTCCGGTTTCGAAGGCGAGCACGCGGTCGCCGGGAGAAAGCGTGTTGACGAGGCACGCTTCCCAGGCGCCGGTGCCGGAGGCGGGATAGATCGCGACCGGCCCGGTGGTCTGGAATATTCGCCGCATCCCCATGACGATGCCGCGCGTGAGCGTCCCGAATTCCGGCCCGCGATGGTCGATGGTGGCGTTGTCGATCGCGCGCAGCACGCGATCGGGCACGTTCGTCGGGCCGGGAATTTGCAGGAAATGCCGTCCGCTGCGGTGGGTCATGCGCATCCTTTCGCGAAAAACGGCTTTGCTTCAGGCCTTGATCGCCTTGGCCACCAGCTCGGTATCGGCCGCCTCCTCGATCTTGCGGTCGGGCCGTATCCAGAATGTCAGCACCGCGCCGATCAGTAGCAGCGCGATCGAGCCGCTGAACGGCCAGCGCCAGCTTCCGGTCCAGTCAACAAGATAACCGAAGGCCATAGGCGAGACGATCGCCGCGATCGCCGAGCCCGTGTTCATGATCCCGCTCGCCGTGCCCGAATATTTGGGCGCGATGTCCATCGGCACCGCCCAGATCGGGCCGATCGTCAATTCGATGCAGAAGAAGGTGATGGCGAGGCATGCCGTCAGCACCGCGACGTTGTCGACAAAGAACAGCGGCAGCAGGAACACGAAGGCCGAGAGGAAGCTTGCGATGATCATGTTGCGCCGCGCCTTGGTGAGGTCGCCGGTCTTCCTGTAGATACGATCGCTGAGGAGACCGCCCACGGTGTCGCCGATCACGCCACCGCTGGCGACGATTGCCGCCGACCACGCGGAGCCGGTGAGGCTCATCCCATGGCCCTGCTGGAAATACTGAGGAATCCAGCTCAGGAACAGCCAGAAGGTCCAGCCCCAGCAGAAGTACACGAGCGTCGTTGGCAGCATGCGCGGCACCAGCCTGCCCCACGGCACGTCGGCGCTTTCCTTGCGCGCGCCGTAGGGCGGGAGCACCTTGAGCTCTTCCTCGGAGATGCCGCGGTGCTCGCGTGGATCGTTGCGGAAATAGCCGTACCAAACGATGACCCAAGCGAGGCTCGCGAGACCCAGCAGGATGAAGGAACCGCGCCAACTCCAGACCGTAATGATAGCGGCGACCAGCGGGGGCGCGACCGCGTTGCCGATGCGGGCGAAGGAGTGGGTGATGCCCTGGGCGAAACCGCGCCAGCCCGCGCGCGTCCAGTTCGACATGGCGCGAGTCGAGGTCGGGAAGGTCGCGCCCTCGCCAAGACCGAGGACGAGTCGGGCGAGGATTAGCGTCCAGAAGCCGGTGGCGAGGCCGGTGCAGAGCGTCGCCAAGGCCCAGATAAGGCCGCAAACGCCGAGGGTCGCGCGGGGTCCCAAGCGGTCGCCGAGCCAGCCGCCGGAAATCTGAAATAGCGCGTAGGTGTATCCGAACGCGGCGAAGATATTGCCGTAGTCGCTGTTGCTGAGATTGAGTTCCTTGCGGAATACGATCGCCGCGGTCGAGATGTTCACGCGGTCGATGTAGGTGATGAAGTACATCACGCAGATCAAGAACAGCACCACGCTGGTCGCGGTATGACCGGTCTTTCGCATCCGCCCCTCCACAATCAAAAATAACCGCGCTCTGGCGGTGAGCCGAGCGCATCCCTCTCGCGAGCCGACAATGGCGAGAATTCACGGGGACGGCAAGGCGCTGCCGCGGCAATAGCCGGGGCTTGGCGCTTACGCCCCCTTGAGGGGTGTTGGGCGTCTCGACTCGGGCAGGCTGGCCTTTTCCGCGCCGTTCCCCTAATCCTGTCGCGACGACCAATTCCGTGAGGCATTGCATGTCCGTAGCCGTGGGCGATCCGGCACTGGCGCAGCGACTCAAGGGCGCGCTCCGGGGCGAGGTGCTGTTCGACGCCGGGAGCCGCGGACGCTACAGCACCGACGCCTCGATCTACCAGATCGAGCCCGTCGGGGTGGTGGTGCCGCGCGACAAGGACGACGTGGCGGCGGCGCTCGAAATCGCGCGCGAGGCAGGAGTCTCGGTGCTGCCGCGCGGCGGCGGCACTTCGCAATGCGGCCAGACCGTGGGGCGTTCGCTGGTGCTCGACTGTTCGCGTTATATGAACCGCCTCGTCTCCGTGGACAAAGAGCGCCGCCGCGCCCGCGTGCAGCCGGGACTGGTGCTGGACCAGCTCAACAAGACGCTCAGGAAAGACGGCCTGGTCTTCCCCGTCGATGTCTCCACCAGCGATCGCGCGACCCTGGGCGGCATGGCCGCCAACAACAGTTGCGGCTCGCGTTCGCTTCGCTACGGCAACATGGTGCACAACGTGCGCGCGATAGACGCGATCCTCGCCGACGGCACCGCTGTCACCATGGGCGAGGTGCCTGGCAATTTCGACGAGCGCACGATGCCCGAGCGCTATCGCGACCTCGTGCGGCGCATGCGCGCGCTGCACGGGCGCGAAGCGGACGAGATAGAACGGCGCTTCCCGAAGCTGCTGCGTCGGGTCGGCGGCTACAACATCGATATGATCTCCGACCGCGGCCACAACATGTCGCATCTGCTGGTGGGCTCGGAGGGAACGCTCGGCTTCTTCAGCGAGATCGAGCTCGACCTGCAGCCGATCCCACCGCACCGCGCGCTCGGCGTTTGCCATTTCCCGACCTTCTATCAGGCGATGGCGTCCACCAAGGCGGTCGTGGCGCTGGGGCCGACGGCGGTGGAGCTGGTCGACCGCACGATGATCGAGCTTGCGCGCGAGATCGCGATGTTCCGCCCGATCGTCGATCGCTTCGTCCGGGGCGAGCCCGAGGCGCTGCTGCTGGTGGAATTCGCGGGCGAGGATGCCACCGACAATCTTCGACGACTGAAGCAGCTGGTGGAGCTGATGGGCGATTTGGGATTGCCCGGCGCCGTCGTCGAGGCGACCGATCCGCAATTCCAGAGTGCGGTCTGGGACGTGCGCAAGCAGGGCCTCAACATCATGATGTCGATGAAGGGCGAGGGAAAGCCGATCTCGTTCATCGAGGATTGCGCCGTCTCGCTCGACGATCTCGCCGAGTACACCGACCGCCTCACCAAAGTATTCCGCAAGCATGGCACCTACGGCACCTGGTATGCGCATGCCTCGGTCGGCTGTCTCCATGTGCGGCCGGTGCTGAACCTTAAGCAGGAGATCGAGGTCCAGAAGATGCGCGCCATCGCCGAGGAAGCCTTCGCGATGGTGCGGGAGTACAAGGGCTCGCATTCCGGCGAGCATGGCGACGGCCTGGTACGCTCGGAATTCCACGAACCGATGTTCGGGAGCCGCATCGTCCGCGCCTTCGAAGAGGTGAAGGAGAGCTTCGACCCCGAAGGACTGTTCAATCCCGGCAAGATCGTCAAACCCAGCAAGATGGACGATCGCTCGTTATTCCGCTTCAAGCCGGGCTATCGCGCGATCCCACTCGAAACCGCGTTCGACTGGTCGGATTGGGGCGGCTTCGCGGGCGCGGTCGAGATGTGCAACAACAACGGCGCCTGCCGCAAGGCCGACCCGGGCGTCATGTGTCCCTCCTATCGCGCGACTTCCGAGGAACAGCATCTGACACGCGGCCGCGCCAACACGCTCAGGCTCGCGCTTTCGGGCCAGCTTGGTCCCGACGCCCTTACCTCGGAAGAGATGCGCGAGACCATGTCGCTCTGCGTCTCCTGCAAGGGCTGCAAGCGCGAGTGTCCGACCGGCGTCGACATGGCGCGCATGAAGACCGAGTTCCTCTATCACTACAGAAAGCGCCACGGCCTCACCACGCGCGAGCGGCTGGTGGCCTATCTGCCGCGTTATGCGCCGATCGTGCGCCGGCTCGCGCCGATGCTGAACCTGCGCAACCGCGTGCCGATGCTGGCGCGGCTTGTCGAACGCTGGACCGGAATGAGTGCGAAGCGCGCGTTGCCGTGCTGGTCGTCGCGGCCTTATCGCGCGGGAGAGCGAGACGAGGGCACGGGCGCCGAGGTCGTGCTATTCGTCGACACCTTCAATCGCTGGTTCGAGCCCGAGAATGCGCGTGCCGCCGCGGCGGTACTGCGCCGCGCGGGCTATCGCGTGATCGAGGCGACGCCTGGGAGCGATCGTCCGCTCTGCTGCGGGCGAACCTTCCTCGCGACGGGCCTTGTCGATGAGGCGAAGGCGGAGGCTCGGCGGATGCTGGCGGCGCTCAAGCCCTATCTCGATCGCGGCGTCGCTATCGTGGGCGTCGAGCCCTCCTGCCTCTTCACGCTCCGCGACGAATTCCTGGCGCTGCTGCCGGACGGCGAGGCGAAGGCGCTCGCGGCACGCGCCAAGCTCTTCGAGGAATTCGTCGCCGAGGAAGCCGCCGCGGGTCGCTTCAAGCTCACACCCGGCCGGGGCGCGCCCGCGAAGGTGCTGCTGCACGGCCATTGCCACCAGAAAGCCTTCAACGTGATTCCCGCTTCGCTCGCGGCGCTCAAGACCGTCCCTGGTCTCGCGGTCGAGACCTTCGAGAGCACGTGCTGCGGCATGGCCGGGGCCTTCGGCTACGAGGCCGAGCACTACGAGGTCTCGATGAAGATCGGCGAGCTCGGCGTGCTGCCAAAGATGCGCGCCGCGGACCCCGGCACGATGCTCGCCGCGAGTGGGACGAGCTGCCGGCACCAGATCAAGGACGGCGCCGGCCGCGAAGCACTCCACGTCGCACGGATTCTGGAGATGGCGTCGGCGGAATGAGACGGCGCCGCTTCATAACTCTTGTAAGTGCCCTTGTCGCGGTGCGCCCACTGGCGACGCTGGCGCAACCGACGCGACGTCCGGTGCTGGGATATCTGGGTCCCAGTAGCGTCGCGTCGCAAGGCGCGACCCTTGGCGTGTTCTTCGCCCGGCTCGGCGAGCTCGGTTGGGTCGAGGATCGCAACCTGACAGTCATCCGGCGGTGGGGGGAAGGACGTACCGAGCGCCTGGCCGAGTTTGCCGCTGAATTCATACGGCTGCCGGTCGATCTCATCGTGACCAGCGGCGCCGCCGCCGTCCTAGCGCTCGAGCGGGCGACGACCACGATCCCCATTGTCTTCACCGTGGCGTCGGACCCCGTGGGTACCGGTTTGGTGGGGCGAGCCTGGCCCGCCCCGGCGGCAACGTCACCGGCCAGTCCTATCAGGGACCCGACCTCGCGCCCAAGCGGATCGAGATTCTGCGCCAGCTCGTCGCCAACCTGCGGCGGCTCTCCGTCATCGCCAACGGCGATTCCGCCGGCGCCACGCTGGAGCGGCACCAAGCCGAGGCCGCGGCAACCGCGGCCGGCCTTGCGGCGGCCGGAGTCGACGTGCGCCGCGCCGACGGCTTTGCCGAGGTGTTTGCCGCGCTGAAAGAGACGGGGGGTGCCGCATATCTCTGCGCCGACCCGCTGGTCAACGCAAACCGCCCCTTGCTGATCAAGTTGGCATCGGAGAGCCGCGTGCCGACCATGGGCGACCGGGAATACACCGATGCCGGTGGCCTCGTCTCCTACGGCCCCAGCCTCGCCGACTTGGCGCGCCGCGCCGCGGAGCAGGTCAACAAGATCCTGCGCGACACCAAGCCCGGCGACCTCCCGGTCGAGCAGCCGGTGAAGTTCGACTTCGTCCTCAACCTCAAGGCGGCGAAGGCGATCGGTCTCAGCGTGCCGCAAGCGTTGCTGGTGCAGGCGGATGAGGTGATCGAGTGATACCCGTGATCGCTGACGCCAACGTGCTCCCCAATATGCGGGCCGCCAATGCGAACACCGTGCTCGCCACCAGCGGCACCAGCCGCCGCCGCTAGCAAATCAAAGACGACGCCGGCCGCGAGGCGCTGCATGTCGCGCGGGTTCTGGAGACGGCCTCGGCGGAGTGACGGCGACTTCAAGTCGGCATTGCGAGCCGAAGGCCAAGCAATCCAGACACTTCACGACGAAGGAGTCGTGACTCGCTCTTCGTGTGCTTCGCCGTTTTCGCGGTAAGGTTTCTGGATCGCTTCGTTGCGCTCGCGATGACGACTTACCGATCTCCCGGCACGCCGAAGGAGGGTGCGCTCGCGGGATCGAGGGCGCGGCGCACGTAATCGGCCATTTGCGGCTCGTAGATTTTCCAGACCTTGCGCAGCTCGCCGACCGGGTCGTGTTCGGCCCAATCGACACGCAGGCTTGCTACCGGCCACGGCACCTGGTCCACGAGCAACAGCCCCGCGGAATGCACGGGGCCCGCTTCGCCGCCGGCGGCAATGCCGGCTTCGAGCGCGCGCAGCAGACGCTCGCCCAGGTGCGCACTCTCGTTCGCGGCGAATGCGTCGATCATGCTTTGCGGCACTTTTGCCGCGGCGAGGAGGTTGCCGGCGGCGACCGCGTCCTTCCCATGCGCCACGCCATGCGTCCCGAGCGTGCCCTTGCCCGAGAACGCCGCCGTGCGGCCCGCGGCATCGACCATGATGACTTGACGATAGTCGATGTTGCTGGCGCGGCGCACGACCGTCATCGCTTCCTCGGCGCTCGCGCCCATTGCCATCAGGTCGAGCGCGCGCGTGCCCAAAGTCGGATCGGTGATGTTCTGGGTCGAGACAGCGCCCACCCCGGCGCGCGCATAGGGGCAGCGCGCCGCGACCGCTGGCGAGGACGACGAGATCGCGACGCCGAACATGCTGCTCCCGGCGCAGCGCGCGGCGATCGCGAGGGTCACCGCTCGCCCTCGGGAATCTCGGCGATCACGTCGACTTCGACGACCCACTCCGGTCGCGCCAGCGCCACCACGACCAGGCCGGTGAACACGGGGAAGACGCCCTTCATCCATTTGCCGAGCACGCGATAGACAGCCTCGCGGTATCGGATGTCGGTCACGTACACCACGACCTTGCAGATGTGCTCGAGCTTGCTGCCGCATTCCTCCAGCAGCGTCTTCACGTTCGCCATCGCCTTCTCGGTTTGGGCAGCGGCATCGCCGATCCCGACGGATTGGCGTGTCTCCAAGTCCTGGCCGACTTGACCCCTCAGATAGATGGTGCGGCCCGCGATCACGGCCTGGCAGAGGTCGTTGTCGAGCTTCTGCTCGGGATAAGTGTCGCGCGTGTTGAACTTGCGGATGCGTTTGTGTGCCATGGGGAAGCCCCTTCAGGTGGAGCGGATGCGATCGGAAAGGTCGGCCGCGCGTTTGACGAAGTCGAGCGGCCCTTCCCACTCGAAATTGTTGTAGACGGCGGCGAGGTGCGCAAACGGCGGCGACTGCGCGAAGAGCTGGAACGTCAGTCGGTGGCCCGCATAGTCGGAATTGAGCAGGTCGCGCGCGAACGCCAGCAGCTTGCGGCGATCCTCGGCGGTCCAGCCTTCGTTCACGGTGTAGAACTTTTCGAGCCACTGCTTCTGGTGCGGGTCTTGGAAGCTCGCATAGTCCGGCGTCACGCAAATTTGCCCGCCGCAAAGCTCGCGGGCGATGTGCATCATTGCCGGCAACTGACTGCAGGCCAGCACGCGTCCCGTGTAGAGCAGCGAGCGGTTCGGCATCAACAAGCCCGCGGGGCTTTTCTCCGCCGTCGCGATCGCAGCCGTCAGGTGCGCATTGATGCCCTCTCGATAGCAGGCGAGTTGTGCCAGCTTCTCCTGCACCGCCTGTTGCTTCTGGAGCCCCGTCTGCCGCACGTTCCAGAGCGCCGCGCCGATCATCATGTCGGCGGTCTTGAGGATGCGCTGCACGAAGGCGAAGGCGCTGTAGCGGTGCAAGGTCGCGCGGATGAAGGTGGCGGCGCGTGTGTGCTGGTAGAAGAGCACGTTCTCCCAGGGCACCAGCACATCGTCGAACACCACGAGCGTGTCGACCTCGTCAAAGCGGTTCGCGAGCGGATAGTCCTCGACCGGCGCGCGCCCGGCAAAACCGGTACGGCATATGAATTTCAGATTGGGCGAGTCGAGGTCGCAGATGAACCCGACCGCGTACTCCGAGAGCTTGGCATCGCCCCAGTTGGCGATGGTGGGCTTGACGAAAGCTTGGTTCGCATAGGCCGCCGCGGTCTCGAACTTGGCGCCGCGCACGATGATGCCGGCGTCGGTCTCGCGCACCACGTGGAGCAGCATGTCGGGATCCTGCTCCTGCGGGCGCTTGGACCGGTCGCCCTTGGGATCGGTATTGGCCGAGACGTGGAAGGGGTCGTTGCGGGTTGCGCGCGCGATGTGCCGGCTGATGTTCTCGGCGAATTTGGGATCGACGTCGTTGAGGACATCCTGACCGTCATAGAGCGACCACATCTCGCCGATGGTCTCGTCGCCGACCCGCGTCACCACGCCCTTGATATCGTCGAAGACGGCATCGACCGCGCGGCGCTTGGCGTGCCAATCCTCGTGGCTATGCGGGAGCTTGAGGCCGATCGCGAACTCCTCGCCTCCCTCGCGATAGGTCATGGTCGGCTTCAGCGCCGCCACATGGGCCATGTCGTAGATACGCGCGCGCACGTCCACTAACGGTTTGAACATCGGGTGGAGGGTCACGTCCTTGACGCGCTCGCCGTTGACGAAGATCTCGCGCTTGCCGCGGATCGATTGCCGATACTGCTCGCCGGTCCGGATCATGTCAGCCGCTCGCGTTGGAGGCCCTAGAAACAAGCTTGTCGGAGCCAGGGCGCCCTGAAAAGTGCAATTGCGGGGTGCGGCGAATGACGGCGTGCGCTCCCACTCGTCGCCCAGGAGGGCGCAACCCGCGAAGCCGGTCGGTGAGGGCCCCGTTCACTTCAGCGGCTTGAGCGGCGTCGCATCCTCGGGGATCGGATAGCGGTCGACGTTGAGGCACATGGAGACGAGGCTGTAATAACCGACGGTGCCGATCAAATCGACCACGCCCTGCTCGCCCAAGTGCTCGCGCGCCTTCGCGAAGACGGCGTCGCCGACGTGCTTCGTATAGAGGAGATCGCTTGCGAAATCGTAGGTGGCGGTCTCGGCGTCAGTAAGGCCGGTCGGGCGCTTGCCTTGCGCGATCGCGTCGGCATGCGCCGCGCTGACGCCCGCTTCGATCGCGAGTTTGCGGTGCGCGTACCACTCGTACTGTGCGGTCCAATGCCGCGCCGTCACCAGAATCGCCAGCTCCTTGAGCTTGGGCGGCAGGGATGAATGGAACCGCACGAACTCTCCCACGCGCTGCGCGCGGTCGGCGAATTCGGGACTGCGCAACATCGTATTGAACGGACCGCGGATCGAGCCGCGCGGTCCCTTGATGATGCCCTCGGCGGCCTTGCGCTGCGCCGGGGTCATCTTGTCTTCGGTAATAGTCGGAAAACGGGCGGAACTCATGGGGCGTGCTCCCTTTGCTGGTTGTTTAGTCTAGTCCCACGATGCCGCGCGCGAAGGCGTCGGCGTCGAATGGCCGGAGGTCGTCGACGCCCTCGCCGACACCGATGAAGTGGATGGGGAGGCCGAACTTCTCGGCGAGCGCCACCAGCACGCCGCCGCGCGCGGTGCCGTCGAGCTTGGTCATGACCAGGCCGGTAACTCCCACCATGCCGCGGAACACCTCCACCTGCTGATGGGCATTCTGGCCGACCGTAGCGTCCAGCACCAGCAGCACGGCGTGCGGCGCCGTGGGATCGATCTTGCGCAAGGCACGCTGCACCTTCTGCAGTTCCGCCATCAGGTCGGCCTTGTTGTGAAGCCGGCCCGCGGTGTCGATCAGCAGCACGTCGATGTTCTCGCTCCGCGCGCGCTCGTAGGCTTCGAAGGCGAGGCCCGCCGCATCGGCACCGGTCTCGCGCGCGACCACCGGCGTTCCCGTGCGCTCGCCCCAGATCTTGAGTTGCTCGACGGCGGCGGCGCGGAAGGTGTCGCCCGCCGCCATCAGCACCGAGCGTCCCTCGTCGCGCCACTGTTTCGCGAGTTTGCCGATGGTGGTGGTCTTGCCGCTGCCGTTGACACCGACCACCAGCACGACGAAAGGCCGCGTTGTGCCGTCGAGCGGCATCGGCCGCGCCGCGCCCGCGAGGCGTTTGGCGATTTCCGCGGCGAGAGTGCCGCGCACCTCGTCGGGCGTTACCTCTTGATCAAATCGGGTGCGGCGCAAGTTTGCAGCTACTTCGCTCGCGAGGGCAACGCCCAAATCGGCGCCGATCAGCAGCTCCTCTAGCTGGTCCAGGGCTGCGGCGTCGAGCTTGCGTTTGGCGAAGAGGCCGGTGATGCCCTCGCTGAGACGCGAGGACGAGCGCTGCAGGCCCCGCTTCAGCCGTTGAAACCAGCCGCCGCTCTTGCTCTCGCTCACCGAGCGTCCTCGGCGATCAGGCTCGTTTCATCGGCGCCGACAATCCGCACCCGCCGGATTTCGCCTTCGCCGGCGCTTTCGTGAACGCGTACCGGCAAGTAGTGCTCGCTTCGGCCCAGGGCCATCTGTTCCACAAGAGCGTTCACGGTCTCGCCGATAAACCGTCCGAACGCCGCGCGCTTTCGCTCGGCAGCGATCCGGCGCAAGGTCGCAGCCCGTGCGCGGATCGTCGCGCGCGGCACCTGCGGCATTCGCGCCGCGGGCGTTCCCGCGCGTGGGCTGAACGGGAAGACGTGCAGGAGGTCGAGCCCCGCTTCCTCGACGAAGCTGAGGCTCCGCTCCGCCATCGCCTCGTCTTCGGTTGGAAAGCCCGCGATCATGTCGGCGCCCAGCACAATATCGGGCCGAAACGCGCGCGCACGTCGAGCGACCTCGATCGCCTCGGCGCGGCTGTGCCGCCGCTTCATTCGTTTCAGGATCAGATCGTCGCCGGCCTGGATCGAGAGATGGAGATGCGGCATCAACCGCAACTCCTCGGCGATGAGCCGCCAAAGCGCGTCGTCTATCGCGGCGGGATCGAGCGAGGAAAGGCGCAGGCGCGGCAATTCCGGCACCAGGGTCAGGACCCGCCGCGCCAGGCTGCCAAGCGAGGGCGCGCCCGGCAGGTCCCTGCCGTAACTGGCGATATCGACGCCGGTCAGCACCACTTCCTTGATGCCGCGCGCAACCAAGGTTCGCACCTGCTCCACCACCGCGCCAGCGGCGACCGAGCGATTGTTGCCGCGCCCAAAAGGAATAACGCAGAAGGTGCAGCGGTGATCGCAGCCTTGCTGCACCTCGACGAAGGCACGCGCGCGGCCCTCGAAACCGTCAATTAGATGCGGCGCCGTTGCGCGCACCGCCATGATGTCCTGCACGGCGACCCGCGCGCCCAGTTGCGCATAGGATGCGCCATCGAGCTTCTCCAGGTTTCCCAAGACCTGGTCCACCTCGGGCATTGCCGCAAAGCGCTCGGGCGCGATTTGCGCGGCACAGCCCGTGACGATCAGGCGCGCATCGGGCCTGAGGCGGCGTGCGCGGCGGATCGCCTGGCGCGCCTGGCGCTCGGCCTCGGCCGTCACCGCGCAGGTGTTGACAATGACGGCGTTCTCGATGCCGGCCTTCCCGGCTGTTTCTCGGATCACCTCGGATTCGAAGGCGTTGAGGCGGCAGCCAAGGGTGATGATTTCGAGATCGTTCACGGCAGCAAGCTCGGATCGAGCGTCCCGCTGAAGCTCACGGCGACGGGCCCCGCCATCAGCACATGGCCGTCGCGGCGCCATTCGATCTCCAGCGGCCCGCCATCGGCGACCACGGTGACCTTGTGCCCGGTGAGGCCGCGCCGCGCCGCCGCCACCCCTGCGGCGCACGCGCCGCTGCCGCAGGCGACCGTGATGCCGGTGCCCCGCTCCCAAACGCGGAAGCGCAGCTTGTTCTCGCCCATGAGATGAACGACGCCGATATTGGCGCGCTCGGGAAAGATCGGATCGCGTTCGAGCCGCGGGCCGAGGGCCGGCAAATCGATCGTCTCGGCGTCAGGGACGAGGAAAGTGGCGTGCGGATTACCCATGTTGGTGGCGACGGGGTCGCGCAACGGCCCCAGCTCCAGCGGCACGTGCAGGGTGTCGCACTCGCGGGCGAGCGGAATCTCGCGCCAGTCAAGACGCGCGGGCCCCATGTCCACACTCACGGTGCCGTCCGCCCGCGCGTCCGCCGGCAGCAGCCCGGCCACGGTCTCCACCACCAGGTGATCGCTGCGCCGTTCACGCATCGCGAGCCAAGCGACACAGCGCGTGCCATTGCCGCAGGCTTGCGCCTCGCTGCCGTCGGGATTGAGGATGCGCATAAAGAGATCAGCGCCTCCAGCGCGCGGCGGCTCCAGGATCAGGAGCTGGTCGAAACCCACGCCGCGATGACGGTCACCGATCGCGCGCGCCTCTTGGGCGCCGATCTTCAGCGGCGCTTCGCGGGCATCGAGCACCACGAAGTCGTTACCAAGCCCGTGCATTTTGAGGAAAGGAATTGCGGCCATGCGGGGTATATAGGGTGGGGCGGGTGAGGCTGTCCAATCGATTGGGCGATTTGACAGCAAGCGCCCGCTCCCCTAGTGTCCCGCCGCTTCTCATGAAGCAAGGAATGCCTTACCCCTGAAGGGCCCTCTGGGGGCTCCCGGGGCGGCCAGTTCGCGAGTGTCGCGCACTGGCCTCGCTGGCTTTGGAGTGGTCGATGTTCGAGAGCCTGAGCAATCGCCTGAACGATGTGTTCGACCGACTGCGCCGCCGCGGCGCGCTGAACGAGGCCGATGTCGATGCGGCGCTGCGCGAAATTCGCGTGGCTTTGCTCGAGGCCGACGTGGCGCTGCCGGTGGTCAAGAGCTTCGTCGATGCAGTCAAGGCGAAGGCGATCGGCGAGGCGGTGATCCGCTCGGTTACGCCTGCGCAGATGGTGGTGAAGATCGTTCACGACCATCTGGTGGAGACCTTGGGCGGCTCCGAGCCCGCCGAGGCCGGCGTAAATCTGAATGCTCCCGCGCCGGTCGTCGTGATGATGGTGGGCCTGCAAGGCTCAGGCAAGACCACCACCACCGCGAAGATCGCGCGGTTGCTGAAGGATCGACAGCGCAAGAAGGTGCTGATGGCGTCGCTCGACGTGCAGCGCCCGGCGGCGCAGGAACAGCTTGCCGTGCTGGGACGCCAGGTCGAGGTGGATACGCTGCCCTTCATCGCGGGCGAGCGTCCGGTCGCGATTGCCAAGCGCGCACACGAGACCGCGCGGCTCAAAGGTTATGATGTGCTGATGTTGGATACCGCCGGCCGCCTCCACATCGACGAGGCGCTGATGGCCGAGGCGGCGGCGGTGCGGGACGCGACGCACCCGACGGAGACGCTGCTGGTGGCAGACGCCATGACCGGCCAGGACGCGGTCAATGTCGGCAAGACATTTGCCGAGCGAATCGGCATCACAGGCATCGTGTTGACCCGGATCGACGGCGACGCGCGCGGCGGCGCGGCGCTTTCCATGCGGGCAGTCACCGGGCAGCCCATCAAATACGTGGGCGTGGGCGAAAAGCTGGACGCGATCGAGCCTTTCCACCCCGAGCGTATTGCCGGCCGCATCCTCGGGATGGGCGACGTGGTGAGCCTGGTCGAGAAGGCCGCCGAGACGGTCGACCGCGAGGAGGCGGAGAAGCTTGCGCGCAAAATGCAAAAGGGCAGCTTCGATCTCGACGACCTGGCCCAGCAACTGAAGCAACTCCGCAAGATGGGCGGCATGTCCAGCCTGATGGGGATGCTGCCGGGCATCGGCAAGATCAAGAAGCAGATCGACGCCGCCAATCTCGACGAGAGCCTGCTGAAGCGTCAGGAAGCGATTATCTCCTCGATGACCAAGCAGGAGCGCCGCAATCCCAAGCTGCTGAACGGCTCGCGCCGTCGCCGCATTGCCAGCGGCTCCGGCACCACGGTGCCGGAAGTCAACCGCTTGCTGAAGCAGTATCAGGACATGGCCGACATGATGAAGAAGGTTTCGAAACTCGGAAAGAAGGGCCTGATGCGCGGCCTTCCTCCGGGGATGTTCCCCGGCGGAGGCGGCGGCTTCAGGCCGCAATGATGATTTTCCCTTACGCGGGCGAGGAGGGTTGGTGTGGCGGCTCCTCGCCCGCGGATCAACAAACCAAAGGAGAGATATGAGCCTCAAAATTCGCATGACCCGGGGCGGCGCCAAGAAGCGGCCCTTCTATTCGATCGTGGTGGCGGATTCGCGCAGCCCCCGCGACGGCCGTTTCATCGAGAAGCTCGGCACCTACAACCCGATGCTGGACCGCGGCCACAAAGAACGCGTGGTGCTGAAGCAAGAGCGCATCCAGCACTGGCTCAAGATGGGTGCGCTGCCGAGCGAGCGCGTGGCTCGCTTTCTCGGCGATGCCGGGTTGGCGCCCAAGCCCGAGATACGCGAGCGGCCTAAGAAATCGGCGCCGCGCGCCAAGGCGCAGGAGCGCAGCAAGTCCGCCGCCGAAACGAGCGCCGCGGCAGCGGGCGAGGCGGCACCGCAAAGCTGAGGCGCTGAGCCTTGACCCCGCCGGCCGAGCGCCGCCTGCTGATGGGCCGCGTGCTCGGCGCGCACGGGGTCAAGGGCGTGCTGCGCGTCCTGAGCTATGCGGCGGTGCCCGAGGACATCGCCGCCTATGGGCCGCTCGAGGACGAAACCGGCGGGCGGTGCTTCCCGCTCAAGGTCGTGGGGCGCGCGCGAGGGGCGCTGTTGGTCGAGACCCCCGGCGTCAGCGACCGCGACCAGGCATCGGCGCTTCGTGGCACCAAACTCTATGTGGCGCGAAGCGTGCTGCCGGCGCCGAGCGAAGGTGAGTACTACTGGGACGACCTGGTGGGCTTGCGGGTGGAGCTCAGTGACGGGAGTGCGTTCGGCGAGGTAACGGCGGTGCATGACTATGGGGCGGGAGCCAGCCTCGAGGTGACGCGCCCGAAGGCCGCGTCGGTGCTGGTGCCGTTCACCGATCGAGCGGTGCCCGTGGTGGATATTGCGGGCCGCCGGGTGGTGATCGATCCACCGGAGGGGCTCATGGAAACACCGGAGTCCGAGGAGAGTTAACAATTGGTCTGGACTGCTAGGGTGCTGACTTTGTTCCCCGAGATGTTTCCCGGGCCGCTCGGTCATTCGCTGGCGGGGAGCGCGCTTGCGGCCGGGGTTTGGCGCCTGGAAACAGTGGACATCCGGACCTTTGCAAGCGATAAACACCGCTCCGTGGACGACGCTCCGTTCGGCGGAGGGCCGGGTATGGTGATGCGGCCCGACGTGCTCGACCGGGCGTTGGCGGCGGCAGGCTCGAACCCCGGGATCTACCTTTCGCCGCGCGGTCAGCGTGTCACGCAGGCGCTTGTGAAAGGATTGGCGGCGGGTCCGGGATTAACCCTGCTCTGCGGCCGTTACGAAGGCGTGGACGAGCGGGTGATCGAGGCGCGAGGGCTCGAGGAGTTGAGCCTCGGTGATTTCGTGCTCTCGGGGGGCGAGCCTGCGGCGCTGGCACTGATCGATGCCTGCGTGCGGTTGCTGCCGGGGGTGGTGGGCGATCAGACGACGCTCGCCGAGGAGAGTTTCGAGCAGGGCCTGCTCGAGTATCCGCACTACACGCGGCCCCAGCTTTGGGAAGGCCGCGCGGTGCCGGAGGTGCTGCTCTCCGGTCATCATGACCGGATCCGTCAATGGCGGCAGGAGCAGCGGGAGAAGGCGACGCGCGAGCGGCGCCCGGATTTATGGGAGCGCCATATGGCGGCCGAACGCGCCGCGGGACGGCGCAAGGATTGATTGGGAGAACTGAGATGACCCTCCTCAAGACCATCGAGCAGCATCAGATCGAAAAGCTGCTGGCCGGCCGGACCATTCCGGACTTTCAGCCCGGTGACACCGTGCGCGTCAGCCTCAAAGTGGTGGAAGGCGAGCGTGAGCGTATCCAGGCTTTCGAGGGCGTCTGTATCGGTCGCAAGAACGCAGGCGTCAATTCCAGCTTCACGCTGCGCAAGATTTCGTACGGCGAGGGAGTGGAACGCGTCTTCCCGCTCTACTCGCCACGGATCAGCGCGATCGAGGTGGTGCGCCGCGGCTCGGTCAGGCGAGCCAAGCTCTATTATCTCCGCGGCCGTACCGGCAAGGCCGCGCGCATCGCCGAGCGCAGCCGAGAACTCGGCGGCGTCGAGGTGCCGGAGACCGGCACCGCCGAAGGACCGGAGACGCCTGCTTAATTGCTAATTGGGGCCCGTAGCCATGACCGCGCCGCGCACGCTCTTCGACAAGATCTGGGACAGCCATGTGGTGGATCGTCAGAGCGACGGCACGTGTCTCATCTACATCGACCGCCACCTCGTCCATGAGGTGACGAGCCCGCAGGCTTTCGAGGGGCTGCGCATCGCCAAGCGCCGCGTGCGGCGCCCTGATGCCACGATCGCGGTGGCGGATCACAATATCCCGACCACCAATCGCGCGGGCGGCATCGATGATCCGGAATCGCGCCAGCAGGTCGAGACCCTCGAGCACAACGTCCGCGAGTTCGGAGTGCCCTATTTCGAGGTGTCGGACATCCGGCAGGGGATCGTGCACATCATCGGGCCGGAGCAGGGCTTGACCCAGCCCGGCACCACCATCGTGTGCGGTGACAGCCATACGGCGACACACGGCGCCTTCGGTGCCCTCGCCTTTGGCATCGGCACTTCGGAGGTGGAACACGTGCTCGCGACGCAGACGCTGATTCAGCAGCCAGCCAAGAACATGCTGGTCAAGGTCGAGGGCGATCTCCCCTTTGGCGTCACCGCCAAGGACCTGATCCTCGCCATCATCGGCACGATCGGCACCGCCGGCGGCACCGGCCATGTGATCGAATATGCCGGCAGCACCATCCGCGGCCTTTCCATGGAAGGCCGCATGACCGTCTGCAACATGTCCATCGAGGGCGGCGCGCGCGCGGGGCTGGTGGCGCCGGACGAGACCACCTTCGCCTATCTTAAGGGGAAGCCGCATGCGCCCAAGGGAGGCGCGTGGGAGCAGGCCGTCGCCTACTGGCGCACCCTTCCTTCCGATCCCGGCGCACGCTATGACCGCGAAGTGGTGCTTGAGGCCCGGAAGGTGGCGCCGCAGGTAACCTGGGGCACGAGTCCGCAGGACGTTCTGCCGATCACCGGCATGGTTCCCAATCCCGCCGACGTCACCGATGAGGGCAAGCGCCAGTCCATGCTGCGTTCGCTCGAGTACATGGGCCTGGCGCCGGGCGTGCGCCTCGTGGACGTGCCGGTTCAGCGCGTGTTCATCGGCTCCTGCACGAATGGACGGATCGAGGACCTGCGCGCCGCCGCGGCGGTCGCCAAGGGCCGCAAGGTCGCGGCCGGCGTCAACGCCATGGTGGTGCCGGGCTCCGGGCTGGTGAAGCACCAGGCGGAGGAGGAAGGGCTCGATCGCGTGTTCCTGGAGGCGGGCTTCGAGTGGCGCGAGCCCGGCTGCTCCATGTGCCTCGCCATGAACGCCGACAAGCTGCTGCCGGGCGAACGCTGTGCCTCGACCTCGAACCGGAATTTCGAGGGCCGCCAGGGCCGCGGCGGCCGGACGCATCTGGTGAGCCCCGCGATGGCGGTGGCCGCGGCGGTGACCGGCCATCTCGCGGATGTGAGGGAGTTGCGGTAATGGACAAGTTCACCACTCTGGACGGAATCGCGGCGCCGCTGCCGATCATCAACTGCGACACCGACAAGATCATCCCGAAGCAGCACTTGAAGACGATCGCGCGCACCGGGCTCGGCAAGGCGCTTTTCGACGAGCTGCGCTATCGCGCCGACGGCTCGGAAAATCCGGATTTCGTGCTGAACCAGCTCGCTTACCGCAACGCCAAGATATTGGTGGCCGGCGAGAATTTCGGCTGCGGTTCCTCGCGCGAGCACGCGCCCTGGGCGCTGCTCGATTTCGGCATTCGCTGCGTCATCGCTTCGAGCTTCGCCGATATCTTCTACAACAACAGCTTCAAGAACGGCATCCTGCCGATCAAGCTGCCGCAGGCGATCGTCGATCAGTTGATGGACGACGCGCGCAAGGGCGCCAACGCGCGGCTCTCGATCGACCTAGCGAACCAGACCATCACCCGGCCCGACGGCGAGAAAATTCATTTCGATATCGATCCCTTCCGCAAGCATTGCCTGCTGAACGGGCTCGATGACGTGGGGCTGACGCTGGAAAAACAGCCCGCGATCGAACGCTACGAGGCGAAAGCGCGGATGGGCCAGCCCTGGCTATTCTCCTGAGCCAGGCACGAGGACCCATATGGTCGCCAACAAAAAGCTGCTGTTCCTCCCGGGCGATGGGATCGGTCCCGAGGTGATGCGTCAGGTCTCGCGCGTGATCGAGTGGTTCGACCGGCGCCGCATCGCCACATTCGACGTGACCGAAGACCTCTGCGGCGGCGCCGCCTACGACAAGCACGGAACGCCGCTCACCGACGACACGTTAAGGCGCGCGCTCGAAAGCGATGCGGTGCTGTTCGGCTCGGTCGGCGGTCCCAAATGGGACCAGCTTCCCTTCGATCTGAAGCCGGAGCGCGGCCTCTTGCGTCTGCGCAAGGAAATGGACCTGTTCGCGAACCTCCGGCCCGCCATGGTGTTCGATCCGCTGGTGGGCGCCTCGACGCTCAAGCCCGAGGTGGTGCAGGGCCTCGATCTCCTCATCATTCGCGAGCTCACGGGCGGGGTCTATTTCGGCGAACCGCGCGGCATCGCGAAGCTCCCCGACGGCACGCGCCGCGGCGTCGACACCCAGGTCTACACGACCCCCGAGATTGTGCGCGTGGCCCGCGTCGCGTTCGAACTCGCGCGTAAGCGGCGCAACAAGGTGACTTCGGTCGAGAAGGCCAATGTCATGCACACGGGCGTCCTTTGGCGCGAAGAAGTGCAGAAGCTGCATGACGCGGAATTCCGCGACGTCGAGCTTGCGCACATGTACGCCGACAACTGCGCCATGCAACTGGTGCGAAATCCCAAGCAGTTCGATGTGATCGTCACCGACAACCTGTTCGGCGACCTGCTCTCTGATTGCGCGGCGATGCTCACGGGATCGCTTGGCATGCTGCCGTCGGCCTCGCTTGGCGCGCCTGACGGCTCCGGCCGGCGCAAGGCGCTTTACGAGCCCGTGCACGGGAGCGCCCCCGACATTGCCGGCAAGGATGCCGCCAACCCGCTCGCGTCGCTGCTCTCATTCGCGATGATGCTGCGCTATTCGTTCGACATGCCCGAGGAAGCAATGTTGGTTGAGCGCGCGGTGCGGCGGGCGCTTGAGAGCGGCGCGCGCACCGGCGACATCCTCCAGCCCGGCACGACGCGGGTTACGACGACAGCGATGGGCGATACGGTCCTGCGGGAACTAGAGAAGCTCGGGGGATAAGGCTGGACCTTTCAGGCCGGCACGCTCTCGGCGGCGACGACGGGGTGCTCTGGGCGCGATGGTCTGTTGGACCGGCCGCGGCGCGATGACCGTCTCGCCTTCGCTCCGCCGTTCGACCGCATCAAGCAGAGCGACGCCTGGTAGAGCCGCCGAAATAATCAATCCGCGGCGTCCACCTGTTCAGTCGTCATTGTGTCGCCGGCTACCGTGGTGCGGCGCATGTCGCGGACTTCGCGATCGTCGAACCGGCGGACGCGATGCATGGTCTGCCGATTGTCCCAAATCACGAGATCGAAGGGGCGCCAACGATGCGCATAGACGAATTCGCGCTGCGTCGCGTGTTCGTTAAGGTCGCGCAAGAAGGCGCGCGCCTCCGGCATCGGCCAGCCGACGATGGCGCCGGCGTGCGAGGCGAGATAGAGAGACTTGCGCCCGGTCACGGGGTGCTTGCGCACCAGCCTTTGACGAACCGGCTTGAACATCGCGCGTTCTTCGGCCGAGTACTCCGTAAAGCCCAGCGATCCCCGCGAATACATCAGGGAATGTTCGCAGACGAGATCCTCGATCTCGGCCTTCGTCTTCTCGTCGAGCGTGTCATAAGCGGCGCGCATGTCCGCGAACTCGGTATTGCCGCCGGTTGTCGCGGTTGCGCGCGCCGATAGGAGCGAATATTTCGCCGGAATGGCGCGGAACGAGCTGTCGGAATGCCAGAGCCGATTGCCAAGATTGAACATGCGTCTCCGGTCGTCGCGGACAAAGGGCTTCGAGTTCTGATCGAGATTCGAGACGTCGACCATCAGCGGCTGCAACCGCTTCTCGTGCGGCTTGGTGATGTTGCCGCCGCGCGAATCCTCGATACGACCGAAGTTCTGGCTGAACGCGATCTGCTGCTCATCGGTGATGCGCTGGTCGCGGAATACCAGCACGGCGTAGCGGTCCATGCCCGCCTCGATCGCGGCCACTTGATCCGGCTTCATCGGTTCGCGAATGTCGGCGCCCGTAACCTCGCCGACGAAGACCGGATGCAGGGGTGCGATGCTGATGGTCATTGCGCTACCTCATTACGGCTGGATGCCGTGCCCGGCGAGGTCTCGAAGCGATTTGACGCGATCGATCTCCGGCCCGAGGCGCCCGGTCAGGAACAGCCCCAGCATGTAGAAGTCGCCCACCAGCGACCAATGCGGGTTGATGAAAGTCGCGGGGCGGTTGCCCTCGAAAATCAGATGTGCGGGCATGGCGATCCCGTATCCCGCGACGATCCCCACGGGAATCAACCACCAGGGGCCATGGATCAGCCCGGTCAGAAACAGGATGGCGCCGATCGTCGTACCAACGTAGTGAACGAGACGAGTGCGGGGGTCCAAGTGCGCGCGGAGGTAGTAAGGCCAGAAGTGGGCGAAGCCGCGGCTGTTTTGAAAGGTATCCGCCATGGCGGAACTCCTTGATCTCTCGGGGGCTCCGGCGTTAAGTGGCGCTTTCCAGGCGAGCAAGCTTACCGGGAGTCCGATCTCATGACCCCTAAAGTAGCGGTGGTGGGCGCCACCGGCAATGTCGGGCGCGAAATGCTGTCGGTTCTAGCCGAGCGCGGCTTTCCCGCGCGTGACGTGACCGCGGTAGCGTCCGAGCGTTCGACCGGCGCTGAAGTCTCCTATGGCGAGGACGATGTGCTTCGGGTCGAGGACCTCGACCATTTCGATTTCACGGGGATCGACATCGCGCTGTTCTCTCCGGGGGCGCGCGTATCCGCGGTGCACGCGCCCCGCGCCGTCGAGGAAGGCGCGGTCGTCATCGACAACACCTCGCAGTTCCGCATGGAGCCCGACGTGCCGCTGGTGGTCCCCGAGGTCAATTCCGGCGCCATCGCCCAATACAAAAAGCGCGGGATCATCGCCAATCCCAATTGCTCGACGATCCAGATGGTGGTGGCGCTTAAGCCGCTGCACGATCTCGCGCGGGTCCGGCGCGTGGTCGTCGCGACCTATCAGTCGGTTTCCGGCGCGGGCCGCGAGGCGATGGACGAGCTTTTCAATCAGACCCGCGCAATCTACGTGAACGATGCCATTACCAAGGAGCAATTCACCAAGCAGATCGCGTTCAACTGCATTCCGCACATTGACATCTTCATGGAGGATGGCTCGACCAAGGAGGAGTGGAAGATGGCGGTCGAGACACGCAAGATTCTGGATCCCGAGATCGCGGTGCAGGCGACTTGCGTGCGCGTGCCGGTGTTCATCGGCCATGCCGAGGCGGTGACGGTGGAGTTCGAGCGGCCGGTGTCGGTCGCGGACGCGCGCGCCGCGCTCAAGAACGCGCCCGGCATCAGCGTCGTCGATCACCGCGTTGACGAAGGTTATGTGACGCCGCAAGAAGCGGCGGGCGAGGATTCCGTGTTCGTGAGCCGCATCCGCAAGGACCCGACCGTGCGCAATGGGCTCAGCATGTGGGTCGTCGCCGACAACCTGCGCAAGGGTGCGGCGCTCAACGCGGTGCAGATCGCGGAGATCCTGATCCGCGATCACCTGCACTCGGGAGCCGGTGGAGGTCAGCGGCAACGGGCGCGCAGTGACGCCGGCTGATCTCGCCGAGCTGCCGGTCCGAGCGCCGGCGCCCGCGGCCCCGGCGCCGATTCCCGAGAATGCGCGCCAAGCCTTTCTTGCGGCGTCGCAGGCCCAGAAAAAGGGCGAGCAGGCGGAAGCTCTCAAACTTTACCTGCACGCGCTGGAGCTGCATCCGGAATTCCCCGACGCTTACAACAACATCGGCGTGATCCTACGCGCCCAGGAAAAGCTCCCGGCGGCGGCGGCCTGCTTTCGCCGCGCGCTCGCGCTCCGCGCCGACAGCGCCTCGATGCTTTCAAACCTCGGCAACGTACTCTGGCAGATGCTGCGCTTCGAGGAGTCCCGTGCGGCATTTCGCCGTGCCGTCGAGATCGAGTCGACGCGGCCCGAGACGCTGCACAATTTGGGCCTGCTTCTGCACAGCATGGGGGAGTACGAGGACGCCCTCGACTGCTTCACCAAGTCGCTGGCGGCGAAACCCAACACCGTCGATGTGCTCTGGGACCGATCGCTCACTCGGCTTGCCATGGGCGATTACGAACGCGGCTGGGCCGAGTACGAGGTGCGCTTTCGGCTCGCGCACAATCCGCCGCGGCGGTTTCCGTTTCCGCTTTGGGAAGGGCAGGAAGGCCGCACCCTGTCGCTTCTTGTGCATCACGAGCAGGGGCTCGGCGATACCATTCAATTCTGCCGCTACCTGCCGCTGCTTCGGGCGCGCCTCGGTCGCGTGGTGTTCGAGAGCCAGCCGGAGCTGGTCCGACTGCTGCAGACCTTGCACGGCGTCGAGATCGTTGCCTTTGGCGAGGAAGTGCCGCGCTGCGATTACCACGCGTCGCTGCTGTCGTTGCCGCGCTATTTCAAGACCGACCTTTCCAACATTCCGACCGAGATCCCGTATATAAGCGCGCCTGAGGACACGGTGGCGCCGGTGCTGCGGCGTCCCTCCGGCACCAAGCTCGCGGTCGGCATCGTCTGGGCCGGCAAGCCCACGCACAACAACGACAAGAACCGCTCGCTCACCCTCGACCGCTTCCTCTGTCTTGCCGACATTCCCGGCGTCGCGCTTTACAGCCTGCAGAAAGGGTTGCGCACACCCGACATCGAGACCACGGGCGCGGAAGCGCTGGTGCAGGACCTGGGGTCGCAGCTCAACGATTTTGCCGAGACCGCGGCGCTGCTGCCGCAACTCGACCTGATCGTCAGCGTCGATACCGCGATCGTGCACTTGGCCGGCGCGATCGGAATCCCGACCTTCCTCTTGCTGCCCTTTACGCCGGATTGGCGCTGGCTCAATTGCCGCGAGGACACGCCCTGGTACCCGAGCCTCCGTCTCTTCCGCCAGCCGAAGCCGCGCGATTGGGACACCGTTTTTTCGGAGGTGCGGGAGGCGGTCGCGGCGCTGGTGTAGCCAGCGCGAGCATGGCCTTCGCGGCCGAAGTGGATTCCGCGAAGTTCAATGGGGAATGTGGGGATGACACGGGGACGAGGGGGCGCGAACCCCGGCTCACCCTCACCATCTCCCTAATTCTTCTTCCCATGTGACAGATATTCCTGACTCATGTAAAAGCTCATTACATGAGCTGGCAGGACGGCAAGCGTGGCTACCACCACGGCAATCTTAAGGAAGCCCTGATCAAGGCGGCGCTCGATCTGATCGCCGCCAAGGGTCCGCTGGGATTTACCTTCGCCGAGGCGGCGCGCGCCGCAGGCGTAAGCCAAGCGGCGCCTTACCGGCACTTCCGCGACCGTGACGAGTTGATGGCCGATGTGGCCAAGCGCGGGTTCGAGCGATTCGAGGCGGTGCTGGTGCGGGCCTGGAACGACGGCGCCCCCAATCCCATGGACGCGTTCGAGCGCTTAGGAAAGGCCTATCTCGCCTTTGCGCGGGAGGAACCCGCTTACTATGCGGCGATGTTCGAGGCGGGAGTCCCGCTCGACCTCAATCCCGAGCTGCTGCTGCTGAGCGACCGCACTTTCGCCGTGCTCCGACGCGCATCGGAGGCCGTCTGCGCCACCATGCCGCAGGAGGGACGACCGCCGCCGCTGATGGTCGCGCTGCACGTATGGGCGCTTTCCCATGGGGTCGCCTCATTGTTCGGGCGTGGCGATGCAGCGCGCCGCAAGCTGCCGATGACCCCCGAGGACTTGCTGGAAGCGGGTGTGCTCACATATCTCCATGGCCTGCGCACGGGTTCGCAAGGCTCCGCTTGATCGCCCTTGACAAAGGACGTGGTTAACCCAACTATGTGAATGTTATTTACATTTACACCCCAGAACGAGGCACACAAATGGGCATCGTTGGACGGCTCGACGACCTGGGAATGCCGGCTTGGATCGCGCTCATGGTGTTGGCCTTCATCTTCTTTTGGCCAGCTGGCCTCGTGATTCTGACCTACCTCATATGGAGCGGAAGAATGGCTTGCTGGAAGCATCAATATGGCGGGGCCTGGCAGCGCGGCGCGGGCTCCTGTGGACCGGGCGCGCGTTGGTTCGGCAATGGCCGTCACGGTTCGAGCGGCAACCGCGCCTTCGACGAGTATCGCGCCGAGACATTGAAGCGACTCGAGGAGGAACAGCGCGAGTTCAAGGAATTTCTGGATCGCTTGCGCGTCGCCAAGGACAAGGCCGAGTTCGACGAGTTTCTGGCCGAGCGCCGGCGTCGTAGCCAGGAGGGCCCGCAGCCCCAGACCTGAGCGATACATCCCTCCGAAGTATAGAGGCCGCCGCCTAGGCGGCCTCTTTCATTTGGATCAGAACACTCGCTCGACTGGAAAGTGCCGCGGCGGCTTCAGCAGTTGAGCTTGCGCCGCCACAATCGCGAGTTCCTGCGCACCGCGCCGCATCGTCTCGGCCAACACCGCGTGCACGCCGGCGGCGGTCTCTGCGAGAGCCGCCGCGAGATCGCGATGGCGCAAGTAGTGACCTAGGAACAGCGCCGCGGTGAGATCGCCCGAACCGTTTGCGATCATGTTGAGACGGGGTGTGCGCACGAGGTAGCCAGCTTCCGCCGTGGCAGCGAGCATCGCCACGTCATCGGCGGCGATGCCGTCCGCCGCGAGACTCGTCGCCAGCACCAGCTTTGGTCCGTGCGCCAGCAGCCGCGCGACGGCGGCCCGCGCCGAGAGCATGTCGGTGACGGGCGTCTCCGACAGGACCTCCAGTTCGAAGCCGTTGGGCGTCAGAATGTCGGCTTGGGTGAGCGCTTGCTCGCGGAAGAACGCAGGCAATTCGGGACGCACGAACAATCCCCGTCCGGCATCCCCCATGACCGGATCGCAACAGTAGACCGCGTGGGGATTGGCGGTTTTGACGCGCGCAACCGCGTCCAGTACGACCGCGCCCAGCGCGGCCGCGCCGAGATATCCCGAAAGCACGGCCTCGCAATGGGGAAATTGGCCGCGCTCCTCGATCCCGCGAATGATCTCGCCGACGACCGTCGGATCGATCGATTGCCCCCGCCAGGCGCCATAGCCCGTGTGGTTCGAGAACAGCACGGTGTCGACGCGCCAAACCTCGAAGCCCAAGCGCTGCAGCGGGAAAACCGCTGCGGCATTACCAACGCTGCCATAGGCGACGGCGGATTGGACTGAGAGGATAGCCATCGGCCTAAGCATGGCGCCTCGCCGCGGTCTCGTCGAGCGTCAGACTTGATCTAGTGTCCCGATTCCGAAGTTCGCACGTCCAATCGGCACGCTCTGGTGCGAACTTCGGAATCGCAGGGACACTCGCAATTATATAAGTCATGTGTGGCCTTTGGATTTGAAGTTCCTCTTGAGGTGTGCGGCCGAGATCGGAGCAACTTCAAATCTGCCACACTAGGGGCGAGCCGCATTGGCTATCCCCGGTTCGGCGCCGTACAGTGCCTGCCGGAAAAGCATTGGCGGAGGAAAAATTGGCGGCAAAAGTGGCAATCGTCACGGGCGGTGCGCGCGGCATCGGGCGCGCCTGCGCGCACAAACTCGCCAAGGCCGGGTTCACGATCGCGCTGGTGGACTTGCTGGTGCCCGAGATGCAGCGGACGGCGGGCGAAATCGAGAGCTTCGGCCAGCAAGCGCTGATCTTCGAAGCGGACGTGGCTGAGCATGGCCGTGCGCAGGAAGTCGCCGCCGAGGTTCACCGAAAACTCGGCCGCATCGATTTTCTGCTGAACGATGCGGGAAAAGCCATGCCCAAGGGCATCCTTGAGATCACCGAGGCGGAATTCGATCGCACGCTCGCAATCAACCTCAAGAGCTGCTTCAACTACATCCGCGCCGTCGCGCCGATCATGCTCGAGCAGGGTGGCGGCCGCATCGCCTCGATGTCGTCGCTGAACGCCTATTCGGGCGGCGTCACCGCGGCGGTGAGCCGCTTCGCCTATGCCGCCGCCAAGGCCGGAATTCTCGGCATGACGCGCGCTCTCGCCAAGGAACTGGGCCCCACCATCTTGATCAATGCGATCTGCCCGGGGCTGATCGAGACCGAGCTCGGCAACGCGGTGACGCGCAGCCGCGGTCCCGAGATCGCGCGCACGGGGATTGCGCTCCGCCGGCTCGGCAAGCCCGATGACGTGGCGGAACTGGTGCTTTTCCTTGCGGCATCGGAGCCTTGCTTCATCACCGGGCAGGACTTCGTGATCGACGGCTTCCAGTACAATGTTTGAGCGAGCGTCATGAGTGCCGTCACCGCGGGCGAGACAGCGGGCGTCGATGAGGTGCAGCTTGCGAAGCTGCGCCGCCGCGCGGTGCTCTCGTGCCTCGTGGGCAATCTCTTCGAGCTCTACGACTTCGGGGTCTACGGCTATTTCGCGGCGCCGATCGGGCGCGCCATTTTTCCATCGGCCGATCCGGTCGCCTCCGTGCTCAGCAGTTTCGCGACCTTGGGCGTGGGATTCCTGATGCGGCCAGTGGGCGCGTTGGTGATCGGCAGCTACGGCGACCGTGCGGGGCGCAAGGCGGCTTTGGTGGTGACGGTCGCGCTGATGGCAACCGCCACGGGTTTGACCGGGCTCGTACCCTCCTACGCGTCGATCGGCATCTTCGCGCCGATCATGCTGGTGATGTGCCGGCTGCTCCAGGGCTTCTCGACCGGCGGCGAGTGGGGCGGGGCCGCGTCATTCATGGTCGAATATGCGCCGGCCGGACGCCGCGGGCTGTTTGGGAGCCTCCAGCAAGTCAGCACCGGGCTTGGGCAACTTCTCTCGATCAGCATGGCGCTGATCTTGAGCTCGGTGCTTGATCCGCAAGCGTTGGGCGAGTGGGGCTGGCGCGTGCCGTTCATCGTCGGTTTTCTGCTGGCGCCGGTCGGCTACTACCTCCGTTCGCGCGTGAGCGAAACGCCGATCTTCGAGCGCGCCATCGAGAAGCGCGAAGTGGTCCAATCGCCCATGCGTCTTGCGCTCACGCAACATTGGCGCGCGGTGCTCACGGGGTTTGGCGTCACGATCATCTGGACCGCCGGCACGTTCATCTTTTTGACCTTCATGCTGACCTATGCGCAGCAGACCTTGGGGATGAGCGCGTCCGCGGCATCGCTCTCCACCAGCATCGGCGCGGTCGTCAACGTGCTCTGCCTGCCGATCGTGGGGACGCTCTCCGATCGCTTCGGCCGCAAGCCATTTCTCGCGGCCTCGGCGCTCGGATTCCTCCTGTTGGCCTATCCGCTCTTCCACTTCGCCGTCATGGAACGCAGCTTCGGTGCGCTGGTGCTCGCCCAGGCGACCGGCGGATTCCTCTATGCACTCATTAATGGTTCGGCTTCAGCGATGCTATGCGAGCTGTTCCCGACCCAGGTGCGTTACAGCGCGTTGTCGTTCGGCTACAACGGTGCGGTCATGATCTTCGGCGGCTTCGCGCCGTTCATCGCCACATGGCTCATCCGCGCCACCGGATCGCCGAGCGCCCCAAGCTTCTACGTGGTGGCGTGCGCATTCGTGAGCCTGCTGGTGATTCTGCGGCTCAAGGATCGAGCCCATCTGCCGTTGCCCTAGGCGGCACTCCCTCAAACCGCCGCTATTAGGGTCACTGTTGTTCGGCACAACATGGCGACGCCCGCGACAATGGTCACCGTGGCCAGAAGCCAGCGAAGGCGATGCTGGGGCAGCGCATGCGCGATCGGAGTTCCGATCGCGACGCCGATCGCGAGCGAGATCGTGAGGAGCGCGGCCAGAGGCAGATCGACTAAGCCGGCTGCGAGGTTCGTAGCGCTGGCGGTCGCGGCGATCGGCAGGGCAATCGCTTGGCCGAGACCGATGGCGCTGAGCACCGGCGCATCCAGCAACAGCAGCAACGGTACCAACACGAATGCGCCGCCCGCGCCGGTCATCGCCGAGGCGAGAGCGGTGACGCCGCCGAGTCCGGTCAGCGCGAGCGGTGTCAATGGGCGGATTGTAAGCGGCATCGATCCGCCTCTGCGAAGCGCATGCAGTCCGCCGGCGAGCAGCAACATGCCGATAAGGGCTTCCAGCAGCGCTGCGGGCGCCATGCTTGCACACAGCGCACCGAGATAGGCTGCCGGGACGGCTGCGAGACAGATCCAGCGCGCCTCGCGCCAAGGGATCGATCCGCGCCTGGCATAGAGCACGACCGCGACCGTGCCCGCGGGCAAATAGGCCATTAGCGCAGCGGCAATGGCATTCTTCACGGGAATGCCGAGTGCAAGCGTCAGGAATGGGACGAGGAGGACGCCGCCGATGCCTGTTGCGCCGACGGCGATGCCGAGGAGAACGCCGCAGGCAGCGGCGCTCGCGAGCAGGGTGAGTCCGGCGGCGCTCACGCCCGGCTTTTGCCATGGCGGCTGCGGTGTGTCATTCGAGAAAAACATGAGGCGCCAGGGGCCGGATCCCCGAAAGGATCGCGGGCTTGCTGCGGTCAGACCGCCCCCGGCGCCTCCGGAACCGATCGCTCGGCCCCGCGGGCTGCGCGAGAAGGCCTTTGGCCTCCGGGCCGGCCCACCCGGGCTGGATGGGCAAGCGCAACCGGTGCGGGCCTTCGTGGGGGCACCACGGATGGATTGACGCTCGGGTCATCCGCCGCCGGCGCGGTCGCGCTCCCGAGAGAGCGCGCACCACTGGCGCGGGTCTCCGCCAACCCCTCCGCGCGACGGATCTTCCATCTCGCGACGGACGATACCGTCTCACACCGGCTCTCCCACCACCGGGTCTGGCGATGGGACCAGCATCGCCTCGCGTTGCAGCCATTTTCCCTGCCGTCCAGCCGGGACCGGGCCACTCCGCTGAGGCGTCGCTCTCACGAGCCTCGCAAGTGAGTCTCGAACCGAGACAAATCGATGACAAGCGGTTTCGGGTCCGCAGCTATAGAATCTTGTGCATAACCGAAAGGACCGCCCACAACTTATCCCCCAGTTTTCCCCATGCCGTTCCACAGGTCACCCCTGCGCGAAATTCAGAACTCGCTGGCCGTTGAAGCACCTATCTATCAATTGAGCGTATCGCACAGCGTTGACTTGATGGCGTGGCGCGCGCTAAACCTCGGCTCCCCCGGATGGTTTGCCCCGCGTTTAAGTTTCATCCCTTGAGGCCTTAAGAGCATGACGGTCCAACGGCCGCTCTCCCCGCATCTTCAGGTCTATCGGCCACAGCTCACCACGGTGCTCTCGATCACTCATCGTGCGACCGGGCTGGCGCTCGCGGTCGGTACCCTCGTTCTGGTCTGGTGGTTAGTGGCGCTGGCACAGGGCAGGGACGCCTTCGCCGCGGCACAGAGCTTCCTGGATTCGTGGTTTGGGCGTTTGCTGCTGCTGGGCTGGAGCATCTCGCTTTTCTTTCACTTGGCAAACGGCATTCGCCACCTGTTCTGGGACGCGGGTTTCGGTTTTTCTCTCAAGGAGACTTACGCCTCCGGCTGGGCGGTGGTAACGGCGACGGCGGTGCTGACCGTGCTCGCCTGGGGCGTCGGCCTCGCGATGCTCGGAGGCTAGGCGCATGGCAAACGGACCGTTCCGATCTCCGCTCGGCCGCGCGCTCGGCCTCGGCTCCGCCAAGGAAGGCGTGGAGCATTGGTGGCTGCAGCGCGTGACGGCCGTCGCGCTAGTGCCGCTCTCGCTCTGGTTCGTCGCGGGATTGATTGGGCATTTGGGTGGCGATCGCGACGCGGTCGCGGCATGGCTGCGCTCTCCACTGGTGTCGGCCGGGGTGGTGCTGCTGGTGATCTCCACTTTCGCCCACATGGCTTTAGGCGTGCAGGTCGTGATCGAGGACTATGTGCATCACGAGGGCGCTAAGCTTGCGTGGATCCTCGTGGTCAAATTCGCGGCTTGGGCGCTCGCTGCCGCGGCGGTGATCGCCGTGCTGCGCGTCGCATTCGGAGGTTGAGCGTCATGGCGGAAGCCTATCCGATCACCGAGCATCTTTACGACGTGGTCGTCGTCGGCGCCGGCGGCGCCGGCTTGCGCGCAACCCTCGGCATGGCTCAGGCCAACCTCAAGACCGCCTGCATCACCAAGGTGTTTCCGACACGGAGTCACACCGTGGCGGCTCAGGGTGGCATCGGTGCCGCGCTCGGTAACATGGAAGAAGACGACTGGCGCTGGCACATGTACGACACGGTCAAGGGCTCCGACTGGCTCGGAGACCAGGATGCGATCGAGTACATGTGCCGTCAGGCGATTCCCGCCGTCGTCGAATTGGAGCACATGGGCGTGCCGTTCTCCCGTACCGAGGCCGGGACGATCTATCAGCGCCCGTTTGGCGGCCATATGAAGGAGTACGGCAAAGCGCCGGTGAAGCGCGCTTGCGCCGCCGCGGACCGAACGGGCCACGCCATCATCCACACGCTCTATCAGCAGTGCCTCAAAAACAACGCCGAGTTCTTCGTCGAGTATTTCGCGCTCGACCTGACGATGGACGACGAAGGTGTGTGCCGGGGGGTACTCGCGTGGGATCTCGAGACCGGAGCCTTGCACCGCTTTCGCGCTCACATGGTGGTGCTGGCGACCGGCGGTTACGGGCGCGCTTATTTCTCCTGCACCTCCGCTCATACGTGTACCGGCGACGGCAACGCGATGGTGTTGCGCGCGGGGTTGCCGCTGCAAGACATGGAATTCATTCAATTCCACCCGACCGGCATTTACGGCGCAGGCTGTCTCATCACCGAGGGTGCGCGGGGCGAGGGCGGCTATCTCACCAATTCAGAGGGCGAGCGCTTCATGGAGCGCTATGCACCGACGGCCAAGGATCTGGCGTCGCGCGACGTGGTGAGCCGCGCCATGACCATCGAAATCCGCGAGGGACGCGGCTGCGGTCCGCTCAAGGATCACATCATGCTGCATCTCGAGCACTTGGAACCCAAGCTGCTGCATGAGCGGCTGCCCGGCATCTCGGAGACCGCGAAAATATTCTCCGGCGTCGATGTGACGCGCGAGCCGATCCCGGTGCTGCCCACGGTTCACTACGACATGGGCGGCATCCCCACCAACTATCACGCCGAGGTCATCAATCCGACCGAGAGCGACCCCGAGCGCGTGGTGCCGGGACTGATGGCGATCGGCGAGGCGGCCTGCGTTTCGGTGCACGGCGCCAATCGCCTCGGCTGCAATTCTCTGCTCGACATCATCGTGTTCGGTCGCGCCGCGGCGCATCGGACCGAGGAGATCGTGAAGCCGGGCCAAGAGCACAAGCCGCTGGCGGCTTCGATCGACGATGCGTCGCTAGCGCGTCTCGACCGGATGCGCAACGCCAAGGGCCGCGTCAAGACCGGAGAGATTCGGCTCGCGATGCAGCGTACCATGCAAAGCGACTGCGCCGTTTTCCGCACCGCCGATACCCTGCAGGAAGGGGTGCGCAAGATTCACGACGTCGCGGCCTCGATGGTGGAGCACGGAATCAGCGACCGTTCCATGATCTGGAACAGCGACCTGGTCGAGGCTTTCGAGCTCGAGAACCTGCTGGAGCAGGCAATCGTCAGCCTGCACTCCGCGGTCAATCGCACGGAGTCGCGCGGCGCCCATGCGCGCGAGGATTTCCCGCAACGCGACGACGTGAATTGGCTCAAGCACACCGTGAGCTGGCTCGACGCAGACCGCAAAGTACGCTTCGGATATCGGCCGGTGCACCTCACCACGCTCTCGAACGAAGTGCAGCCCTTCCCGCCGAAGGCGCGGACCTACTGAGGATCGCCGATGGCCGAGTTCACCCTTCCCGCCAACTCTAAGATCGGCGTCGGCAAGACCGTGCCGGCGCCCTCGGGCGCGAAGCGCGTCAAGCGTTTCAAGATCTATCGCTGGAACCCCGACGACGGGCAGCTTCCGCGCCTCGACACCTTCGAGGTTGATCTGGCGGACTGTGGCCCGATGGTCCTGGACGCACTCATCAAGATCAAGAACGAGATCGATACCACCCTGACCTTCCGCCGGTCCTGCCGCGAAGGCATCTGCGGCTCCTGCGCCATGAACATCGACGGCACCAATACGCTCGCGTGCTTGAAAGCGATCGACGAGGTGAAGGGTGATGTGTCCATCTACCCACTGCCGCATATGGCGGTGGTGAAGGATCTGGTGCCGGACTTGACGCACATCTATGCGCAATACCGCTCGATCAAGCCGTGGCTGCAGGCGGACAGCGCGCCGCCACCCGACCGGGAGCGCCCGCAATCGGAGGCGGAGCGCGAGAAGCTGGAGGGACTCTGGGAGTGCATCCTCTGCTTTTGCTGTTCCACGAGCTGTCCGAGCTATTGGTGGAACAGCGAGCGCTATCTCGGCCCTGCGATCCTGTTGCAGGCCTATCGCTGGATCGCCGACAGCCGCGACGAGAAAACCGGCGAGCGGCTCGATCAGCTCGAAGATCCCTTCCGCCTCTATCGCTGCCACACGATCATGAATTGCACGCGCACTTGCCCCAAAGGTCTCAATCCCGCCAAGGCCATCGGCGCGATCAAGCAAATGCTGGTAGCGCGTCGGTGACGCGCGCCGCTTAGGGTCCCGGCGCGAATTCCCGCCGGCCTGCTATCCCCAGCCTGATTGACGATTGCCGCTGAGTGGTGACGCGGCACGCCCTGCCGTAAGTTACTCGCTCGGATCTCTCAAAGGGGGCGCCGCTCATGTCGGTCGCGATCACGCTGTTTTATGCCGGGCTCAACGGGCTTATTGCGCTCGGGCTCGCATTCCAAGTGGTGCGTCAGCGCCAGAAGACCCGCATTCTTTTTGGCACGGGTGACAATCCAGCGTTGGAACGTGCGATCCGCGCGCAGGCCAACTTCGTCGAATACGTGCCGCTGATCCTGCTTCTCATGCTGTTGCTGGAACTTGGTGGCGCCGGATCGCTTCGTCTCCATTTCATCGGAGCGGTGCTGACCGTCGGCCGTTTGCTGCACGGCTGGGGACTTTCTCGCAATTCCGGCCAGTCCTTTGGTCGGGTCGTCGGAATCACGCTCACCTGGATCGTCATGATCGCCGCCGTTGTGTCAGCGGTGATCATGGGCGCGAACGCTCTTTGGAATTAGCACGAGGGTGGTAAGGCTCGTCGCCTCGATCGTCGGCAACGAGGCTGGGCGGGAGATTGGCCTCGCTTGGCGTCGCGGTACCGGACGGCGCGCCGAATTCCTGCTGCTGGCGAAGGAGCTACGGGAGCGCGCGCCGCGCTCGGCCAGGAGATAGTCGAGCGGGCGCGCCGCATCCTCGCGGAGACGGAGGCGCTGGCAGAAGCCGCCGCCCGCGCCAATTCGGTGCGCAAGGCGATCGATGAATCGAATACGCTCGGCGATGCCGATATCGCCGACCTCTTCACGGGCATCAGCCGCGAGGCCGACAAGCAGCTCTGGTTCCTGGAGGCGCATCTCCAGCCGTAGCGTCGAACCATCGCGCCTCTCTGCCTTTTCGCCCACAAGCGAGCGCGCGAAAGGCGGAGGGGCCGCGGAAGATCGTCAGCCCAGTGCGATTGCGCCCTTGACCTCGTGCGTGAGGCCGAGTTCCGGCACGCTTAGCACCATCCGGGCGTTCAGGGTCGTGTGGTCCTTGAGCTTGCCGTCCGCCAATCGCTGGCGCACCGCGACCTCGATCGCGCGTTGCGAAGTGACGCCAACTTCCTTCAGGAACTTGCGCACTTCCATGTTGAAGCGATCTTCATTCATGAGGGCTTCTCCACTGGATCTGGCGGACGGGGCCCGCCGGTACTATTCTTTCCCGAAACCGCGTTCACGGGAGTAGCAAAATGAAGCTGTCGCCCGCTCAGATCGCCGAATTCTCGGAGCAGGGATACCTGTTGCTGCCGAACCTGTTCACGCCCGAAGAGATCGGCGCGCTCAACGCCGAGGTGCCCGCCATGTTTGCGCAGGAACGGGTCGAGGTGGTGCGCGAGAGGGGATCGAACGCGCCGCGATCGGCCTTCCACGTGCAGACCTGGAACGAGGCCTTTGCGCGGCTTGCACGCCATCCGCGCTTGGTCGAGCCGGGGATGCAGCTTCTGGGCTCGGACAAGCTTTACATGCATCAATTCAAGATCAACGCGAAGTCGGCCTTCGATGGCGCGGTCTGGCAATGGCACCAGGACTACGGCACTTGGTTCGAGGACGACCAGATGCCGACGCCCAATGCCATGAACATTGCGCTGTTCCTGGAGGAAGCGAACGAGTTCAACGGCCCCTTGATGTTCATTCCCAAAAGCCATCGCAAAGGCCGTTTCGCGGCGGAGCACGACGTCACCACCACCAGCTACCCGCTCTGGACCATCGACAATCCCACGATCACGCGGCTGGTGGAGGAAGGCGGCATTGTCGCTCCCAAGGGGCCGGCCGGCTCGGCGCTGCTGTTCCATTGCAACATCGTGCACGCTTCGGGCTCCAACCTTACGCCGTGGTCGCGCTGGATCGTCTATCTCTCGCTCAATCGCTGCGACAATGCGATCCGCCGTTTCCAGCGGCCGACGCACATCGCCAATCGCGATTTCACGCCCATCGAGATGCTGCCGGACGATTGCCTCATTCGCTATGCGCGCGAGCGGCGTCCAGCGGCCGAATGAGTGGGCAAGCGCGGGTTCTGCTGATTACCGGTGGCGGCCGCGGCATCGGCGCCGCGACGGCACGGCTCGCGGCAGCGCGCGGGTATCACGTGGCCATCAATTACGCCGGCAATGTGGATGCCGCCGAGTCGCTCGTGACCGAGATCGAGCGGGCGGGCGGACGCGCGACGGCTATTCGTGCCGACGTCGCCGACGAGAACCAAGTCGGACAGCTCTTTGCCGAGACGGAGCGGCGGCTCGGTGCGGTCTCGGCGCTCGTCAATAACGCGGGCGTAACCGGCCGCGCGGGACGCCTCGATGGGGTTTCGACCGAGACGGTGCGGCGCGTCGTCGACGTCAATCTGTTGGGTTCGATGCTCTGCGCCCGCGCCGCGGTCCGCCGCATGTCCACGGCGCATGGCGGCAAGGGCGGTGCTATCGTCAATCTCTCCTCGGGAGCCGCGACCTTGGGCGGCCCCGGTGAGTGGGTCTGGTATGCGGCCACCAAGGGAGCCATCGATACCTTCACCATCGGGCTTTCCCGCGAAGTCGCGCGCGAGGGTATTCGCGTCAATGCGGTGCAGCCGGGGCTGATCGAGACCGAGATGCACGATACAGGGGGTATCGTCGATCGTGTGGGCAAGATGGCCCCGTCCATCCCCATGGGCCGTGCCGGAAGCGCGGAGGAGGTGGCGGAAGCCATCCTGTTCCTCCTCTCGGATGCTGCCTCCTACATTACGGGCGCCATTCTCCGCGTAGCCGGCGGCCGTTAACCCGGAGGTTTTGCATCGGCTCTAATATTTCGGTATGACTGCCGCCCCCATGTCGTCCCGGATCACAGCCGAACCTTTCCTTGCGTCCTCGAAGGAACCCGCCGCGGAAGGGCCGCTTGCACTTTATCGCTCGCGCCGCGAGGCCGGCCTGATCGAGGCCGACCCGGTGCAGCAACTCGCCATCGAGAAGCTGCAGAGCTTGTCGCGCGCGCTTGCCAGCTACAAGCCGAGCCAAGGTGAGCCCGGCTGGCGCCGGCGCTTGGGTCTGGCACCGGCAGCGG
Organism: Allostellaceae bacterium; assembly: GCA_035517495.1. Classification (GTDB taxonomy): domain Bacteria; phylum Pseudomonadota; class Alphaproteobacteria; order ATCC43930; family CGMCC-115725; genus DASZHJ01. The sequence continues at coordinate 395,453 of DATIYT010000103.1, forward strand.
AGACGCCGCCGCTCGGGCTCTATCTTTTCGGTGGGGTCGGGCGCGGCAAAACCATGGTCATGGACATGTTCTTCGAGACGGCGCCGCTCGCGCGCAAGCGCCGCGTGCACTTCTACGCGTTCATGCTAGAGGTACATCAGAGCATCCATGCCCGTCGCGCGGAAAAGGGCGATCCTATCGGGTGGGTCGCACAGGAGATTGCCGCTGGCGCGACCCTCCTCTGCTTCGACGAATTCCACGTGACCGATATCGCCGACGCGATGATCCTGGGCCGGCTCTTCGAAATACTGTTCGCGGCGGGGGTGGTGATGGTCGCGACTTCGAACCGCGCACCCGACGATCTCTACAAGGACGGGCTGCAGCGCGAGCGCTTCCTGCCGTTCATCGAACTCCTGAAGCAAAAGCTCGATGTTCTCGCCTTCGACGGCGAGCGCGACTATCGCCTGGCGCGGCTGATCGGCCATCCCGTCTACCACGTGCCCGCCGACGCAGCGGCGCATCAGGCGCTCGCCCGCACTTTTGCCGACCTCACGGATGGGGCTCAGCCCCAAGAGCTTACGCTGCTGGTTCAGGGACGCTCCCTCACGGTGCCGCGTGCGGCGCGCGGCGTCGCCTGGTTCACCTTCGAGGAGCTGTGCAACCGCCCGCTTGGCCCCGCGGACTACATCGCGCTCGCGCAGCACTTCGGCACGATCATCCTCGAGGGCATTCCTCGCCTCTCCAGCGACCGCCGCAACGAGGCGAAGCGTCTCAACATCCTGGTCGATACGCTTTATGAGGCGCACGGTCGGATTGTCGCCTCCGCCGATGTGCCGCCGGAGGAGATCTACACCGATGGCGACGGCGACTTCGAATTCCACCGCACGGTCTCGCGCCTCATCGAGATGCAGAGCGTTGACTATGTCCGCATGGGGCACAGTGACTGAGGTTCCGATCCTTCGCGTCGCGCGGGCGAGCGACAACCTCGATGCACTGTTGCGTTTCTATGAGCGGGGTTTGGGCCTGACGCTCCTTTATCGCTTCGAGGGTCACGACGGCTTTTCGGGAATCATGCTCGGCCGGGAAGGGGCGCCCTACCATTTGGAATTCACGAGCGCGCAGGGGCACGTGGCGGGCCGGGCGCCGACCGAGGAAAACCTGCTCGTCTTCTATCTTCCCGATGCGGAGGAATGGAGAGGCGCGGTCCAGAGGATGCGCGATGCGGGCTTCGATCCCCTTCCCGCGTTCAATCCGTACTGGGATCGCAACGGCCGGACCTTCGAGGACCCGGACGGCTATCGCGTCGTCCTCCAAAACGCGGCCTGGACGCGCTGATACTCGAACCCGCCTCCCCTTGCCCCTATCGATGAATCGCGCTAAGACCCCCGCGGTTTTTTCGGAGGCAATCCCATGGCACGCAACAAGATCGCGCTGGTGGGCGCGGGTCAGATTGGCGGCACGCTCGCGCTTCTCGCCGGACTGAAGGAACTAGGTGACGTGGTGCTGTTCGACGTCATCGAGGGCATCCCTCAGGGGAAAGCGCTCGACCTGATCGAGGCGTCGCCGGTCGAGGGTTTCGATGCGCGCTTTGCCGGCACCAACGACTATTCCGGAATCGCCGGCGCCGACGTGGTGATCGTGACCGCGGGCTTTCCGCGCAAGCCCGGGATGAGCCGCGACGATCTCATCGGCAAGAATGCCTCGGTCATCGAGACCGTGGGCAAGGCGATCAAGCAGCATTGCCCCAATGCCTTCGTCATCACCATCACCAACCCGCTAGATGTCATGGTCTGGGTGATGCGCGAGGCCTCGGGCCTGCCGCACCATCGCGTGATCGGCATGGCCGGTGTGCTCGACAGCGCGCGCTTCCGCTATTTCCTTGCCGAGGAGTTCAAGGTGTCGGTCGAAGATGTGACTGCCTTCGTGCTGGGCGGTCATGGCGACAGCATGGTGCCGCTGGTTCGCTACTCGACCGTCGCGGGCATTCCGCTCCCTGATCTCGTGAAGATGGGTTGGACCACCAACGAGCGCCTGGACAAGATCGTGGCCCGCACCCGCGACGGCGGCGGCGAGATCGTCAACCTGATGAAGACCGGCTCGGCGTTTTACGCGCCGGCCTCCTCTGCAATCGCCATGGCGGAGTCCTACCTCCGCGACAAGAAACGGGTGCTGCCCTGCGCCGCCTGGCTTACCGGGCAGTACGGCGTCAAGGACCTCTACGTCGGCGTTCCCGTGGTGATCGGCTCCAACGGGGTGGAGCGGATCGTCGAGATTGCGCTTGCGGGCGAGGAAAAGGTGCTGTTCGACAAGTCGATAGCGGCGGTTCGGACCCTGCTCGACGCCACCAAGAAGCTGTTGGCGGAGGCCCCCAAGGCTTGATCCTGCCGCATGGCAGTCTGCATTGAGTGAGGGGGTGCCTGCACTTTGAGCAGCTTGGGTTTTTCCTGGTGGTCGATCGGCCAGGTAACTCACGGGAAAGCGGTTCGAGTCTAGGTATCGTAACCAACCGCCCCTATCTTCTAGGGGGCGAGAACCCCGAGGATTCGGCATAAGGCCGGACAGCACCATGGCCGAGATTGATCGCGACACCTTCCTATCCGGCGGCAATGCCGCCTTTATTGCTGAGCTTTACGCGCGGTACCTGCACGACCCCGGCGCGGTCGACGAAAGCTGGCGCCACTTCTTCGCGGAATTGGCGGACGAACCGGGCGCGGTCGAGAAGGAGTTGCGCGGTCCGGGATGGGGACTGGAGCGCGGCCAAGTGCTCGCCAATGGCGTGGGCAACGGCGCCGATGGTGCAGCCGTTGTGGCTGCTGGAAGCAGCCTCGAGGACCTCCGCCGCGCCGCCGTCGATTCCATCCGCGCGCTTCAATTGATCCGCTCCTACAGGGTGCGCGGTCATCTCGAGGCCGATCTCGATCCCCTCGGGCTCATGAAAGTGGAGCCGCATCCGGAACTCGACCCCGCGAGCTATGGCTTTACCGAAGCCGACTACGACCGGCCGATCTTCGTCGCCAACGTGCCGGGACTCGATCGCCCGACCCTGCGCGAGATCATCGCGCATATGCGCGCCACATACTGCGGCACGATCGGCGTCGAGTTCATGCACATTCAGTTTCCCGACGAGAAAGCCTGGATCCAGGAGCGCATCGAAACCGAGCGCAACCGCACGGAATTCACCCAAGAGGGCAAACGCGCCATTTTGCAGCGCCTCACGGTCGCGGAGATTTTCGAGCGCTTTCTCGACAAGCGCTACACCGGTACCAAGCGCTTCGGCCTCGACGGCGCCGAATCGCTGATACCGGCGCTCGAGCAGGTGATCAAGCGTGGCGGTCAGCTCGGCATGAAGGAGCTGGTGATCGGCATGCCGCATCGCGGCCGCCTCAACGTGCTCACCAACGTGATGCTCAAGCCTTACGCGGCGCTGTTCTCCGAATTCCAGGGCCATCCCGCCAATCCCGAGGACGTCCAAGGCTCGGGCGACGTCAAATACCACCTCGGCACCTCGACCGACCGCGATTTCGACGGCAAATCGGTGCACCTCTCGCTGACCGCGAATCCCTCGCATCTCGAAGCCGTCAACCCCGTGGTGCTCGGCAAGGTGCGCGCGAAACAGCGCCAGCGCAGCGACACCGAAGCCGATGCGGTCGTCGGGTTGTTGATGCATGGCGATGCCGCGTTTGCGGGCCAAGGATTGGTCGGCGAATCGCTGATGCTTTCGGAGCTCAAGGGTTATCGCACCGGCGGCACCGTCCACGTCATCGTCAACAACCAGATCGGCTTCACCACCAGTCCGGCGCAGGCGCGTTCCGGCCCCTATCCCTCCGACATCGCCAAGGTCGTGCAGGCGCCGATCTTTCACGTGAATGGCGACGACCCCGAAGCCGTCGTGCACGTGTCGCGCATCGCGACCGAGTTCCGCTCGCGCTTCAAGAAGGACGTGGTGGTGGACATGTTCTGCTATCGCCGTCACGGCCACAACGAGGCGGACGAGCCGGCCTTCACTCAGCCGCTCATGTACCGCGCGATCGAGGCCAAGCCGACCACGCGCGAAATCTACGCAAAACGACTGGTCGACGAAGGCACGCTGACGCAGGAGCAGGCCGACACCTATGTGAGCGCGTTTCAGGCCGAGCTCGAACGGCAATTCGAGGCGGCGAAGAGCTATCGTCCCAACAAAGCCGATTGGCTCGAAGGCGTGTGGAGCGGTCTCGAAGTGGCTTCGGGCGACGATCGCCGCGGCGACACCGCGGTGGCGCTTCCAACGTTGCGCGAAGTCGGCAATGCGCTTTGTCGCGTGCCGGAGGGGTTCAATCTCAATCGCAAACTCGCGCGCCAGCTCGAAGCGAAGCGCAAGGCGGTGGAAGCGGGACAGGGCATCGACTGGTCGACAGCCGAGGCGCTCGCCTTCGGCACGCTCTGCCTCGAGGGGACTTTCGTGCGCCTTTCGGGCCAGGACTCAGGCCGCGGCACTTTCTCCCAGCGGCACGCCGTGCTCGTCGATCAAGAGAACGAAGACAAGTACGTGCCAATCGCCAATATCCGCTCGGGGCAGGCGCAATTCGAGGTGGTCGACAGTCCACTCTCGGAAGCGGCGGTAATGGGCTTCGAGTACGGCTATAGCCTCGCCGAACCGCATGCACTGATCCTTTGGGAAGCGCAATTCGGTGACTTCGCCAACGGAGCGCAGGTCATTCTCGATCAGTTCCTGAGCTCCGGTGAATCCAAGTGGCTGCGCATGTCGGGGCTGGTGCTGCTGCTGCCGCATGGCTACGAGGGGCAGGGACCCGAACATTCCTCGGCGCGGCTCGAACGCTTCTTGCAGCTCTGCGGCGAGGACAATCTTCAGGTCTGCAATCTCACCACCGCCGCCAACTACTTCCATGCGCTGCGACGACAAGTCCACCGCAACTTCCGCAAGCCGCTGGTGATCATGACGCCAAAGTCCCTGCTGCGCGCGCCCGAGGTCGCCTCCGGCTTCGCCGATATGGCGCCCGGGTCGTCGTTCCACCGAGTGTTCGAGGAGGTGGACAAGATCGCAGCCGATGACGAAGTGCGCCGTGTCGTGCTGTGCAGCGGCAAGGTCTATTATGATCTGCTGAAGGCGCGGCGCGAAAGCCGGCAAGAGCGAGTGGCGATCCTCAGAGTAGAGCAACTCTATCCGTTCCCCTTCAACGCGCTCAGCAAGGCGGTGCAGCGGTATCGCAACGCGGAATTCGTGTGGTGCCAGGAGGAGCCCGAGAATATGGGCGCCTGGAGCTTCGTCGATCGCCGCATCGAGCAGGTGCTGATCGGGCTTCGGGTCAAGGCGACCCGCCCGCGCTACGTCGGCCGCGGTGGATCGGCCGCCACCGCCACCGGACTCTTCAGCCGCCACATGGCGGAGCAGAAGCGCTTGGTGGAAGAAGCGATCCATCTCGACTAGAAGATTGCAGCCGGCCTCCACAATTCCATCGGGGGAATCCATGGCAACGGAAATCAAGGTGCCCGCGCTCGGGGAGTCCGTGACCGAGGCAACGGTTACGAAGTGGCTCAAGAAGCCGGGCGAGGCGGTCGCGGTCGACGATCCCCTGGTCGAGATCGAGACCGACAAGACCACGCTTGAAGTGAATGCGAGCGCCGCGGGGGTGCTCGCCGAGGTGCGCGCCGCCGAAGGTGCTACGGTCGCTGTCGGCGCGATCCTTGGCGTGATCAGCGACGCTGCCGGGGCAGCAAAGGTTGCGGCACCCAAGTCCGCCGCCAAACCGGCAGCGCCGCCGCCGTCGGCGCCCGCCGCAGCGCCGGCAACTGGCGTAGCTCCTGCGTCTGCAGGCGCGCTCGATCGCTCAGGTCCTGCGGTCCGCAAACTGGTGGCCGAGACCGGAATCGCTCCGGAGACGATCGCCGCGACCGGTAAGGACGGCCGCATCACCAAGGGCGATGTAATCCAAGTGCTGGAACGCGCGCCGGCAGGGCCACCGCCAGCAGCGCCGGCCGTGCCCGCGGCGCCGCGCCCGCTCGCGCCGCGCGAGGAACGCGTGCGCATGTCGCGGCTTCGCCAACGCATCGCCGAGCGCCTCAAGGAAGCGCAGAACACGGCCGCCATGCTCACCACCTTCAACGAGGCGGACATGAGCGCGGTGATGGCATTGCGCGAGCACTATCGCGAGAGCTTCGAGAAGAAGCATGGCGTGCGCCTCGGGTTCATGTCCTTCTTCGTCAAGGCCTCGATCGTCGCGTTGAAGGAAGTTCCCGCCGCCAATGGCGAGATCGATGGCGCCGACATTATCTACAAGAACCACTATGACATCGGTGTTGCCGTTGGCACCGAGCGCGGTCTGGTGGTGCCAGTGCTCCGCGACGCCGACCAGATGAGCTTCGCCGAGATCGAGAAGCAGGTAGCGGCGTTGGGACGCAAGGCGCGCGACGGTAAGCTCACGGTCGAGGAGCTTTCGGGCGGTACGTTCACCATCACCAACGGCGGCGTCTACGGCTCGCTGATGTCGACGCCGATCCTCAATCCGCCGCAATCGGCGATCCTCGGCATGCACAAGATCGTGCCTCGCCCGGTCGCGGTCGGCGAGCGCGTCGAGGTGCGCCCGATGATGTACCTCGCGGTCTCCTATGATCACCGCATCATCGACGGCCGCGAGGCCGTGACATTCCTAGTTCGGATCAAGGAATGCATCGAGCAGCCGGAGCGGCTGCTGGTGGAGATGTGATTTTCTAGAATCGAGTGCACCCAAAGAATAAGATCTACCACGAAGTCACGAAGGACACGAAGGGGGTGGACGTGATGCTCGTGCACGAAACCGGACTTGGCGAGCGCATGATCGGACTGGGAATTGAAGTGCAACGTGCGCTCGGTCCAGGCCTCCTCGAATCGTTGTACGAAGATTGCCTGTGCCAATAATTGAAAACGGCTGACATCGAGTTTGCTCGACAAGTGCCGCTATCGGTCACCTACAAGGGAACCCAGCTCGACTGCGGATATCGTATGGACATCGTGCTGGCAAACGAGGTTCTGGTAGAGGTGAAGTCGGTCGATCGCTTGTTACCCATTCATGACGCGCAGGTCCTAACCTATCTCAAATTAAGTGGCCTCAAAGTCGCGCTTCTGATGAATTTTAATTCCATCCTGCGGAAAGACGGTCTGCGGCGCCTCGTGCTATAAAAACAACTCTTCGTGTCCTTCGTGACTTCGTGGTGAGTCTAGAGTTTACCTACCCGCAAGAGCAATGCTGACCGTTCTAACCGTTAAAGCCGAAGCAGCCTTCACACGTGAATGCGCGATCGAGCGACAGGCCTCGAAGGCTGATTCGAGATAAACGAAAGAAATGGAACAGATGCCCGACTCCTACGATGTGATCGTGATCGGCGGTGGACCCGGCGGCTACGTCGCGGCGATTCGCGCGGCGCAGCTCGGCATGAAGACCGCGTGCGTCGAGAAACGCGCGACCCTCGGGGGCACGTGCCTCAATGTCGGGTGCATTCCTTCAAAGGCGCTGCTGCAATCCTCCGAGAAATACGCGGAAGCGCGGCATGCGCTTGCAGTGCACGGCGTCGCGGTGGCCAACGTCGGACTCGATCTCAAGACCATGCTCGCGCGCAAGGACAAGGTGGTCGGCGAGAACGTCAGGGGCGTCGAGTTTCTCTTTCGGAAAAACAAGGTCGCGTGGATTAAGGGCGAAGGACGATTCGCCGCCGCGAACACGATCGCGGTCGGCGGCGATACGCTCACCGCCAAGGCAATCGTGATTGCGACCGGCTCCGACGTGGTGCGTCTGCCCGGCGTCGAGGTCGACGAGCAGCGGATCGTTTCCTCGACCGGCGCGCTTGCGCTCGCGGAAGTGCCGAAACGCATGGTGGTGATCGGAGCAGGATATATCGGGCTCGAGATGGGCTCGGTCTGGGGCCGGCTGGGCGCCGAGATCACAGTGGTCGAATTCCTTGATCGCATCACGCCGGGCATGGACGCGGAGGTCGCGAAGCAATTGCAGCGAAGCCTGACGAAGCAGGGCTTTGCGTTCAAGCTCGGCACCAAGGTGGTGGGCGCCAAGAACGGCAACAAGGGCGTGACACTGGCGCTCGAAGCCGCGCAGGGCGGCTCGGCCCAAACTTTGGAGGCGGACGTGGTGCTCGTGGCGGTTGGACGTAGTCCCTACACCGATGGGCTCGGGCTCGAGACTGCGGGCGTCGCCCTCGACGAGAAGAAGCGCATCAAGGTCGATCCGAACTTCCGCACCAACGTTCCCGGCATCTACGCGATCGGCGATGTGATCGCGGGCCCGATGCTTGCGCACAAGGCCGAGGACGAGGGTATTGCGGTTGCCGAGCTGATCGCGGGTCAGAAGCCGCATATCGATTATGACGCGGTACCCGCGGTGATCTACACTCAGCCGGAGGTCGCCGTGGTGGGCAAAAGCGAAGAAGACCTGAAGGCTGCGGGCATCACCTACGTTGTCGGCAGGTTCCCGTTCACCGCCAACGCACGCGCGCGCTGCAACGGTGACACCGAGGGCTTCGTCAAAATCCTGGCCGACGCGAAGACCGACCGCGTGCTCGGCATTCACATCATCGGTGCCGATGCCGGCACCATGATCGCGGAGGCGACGCTCGCGATGGAATTCGGCGCCTCAGCCGAGGACATCGCCCGCACTTGTCACGCGCACCCAACGTTGCCGGAAGCGATGAAGGAGGCTGCGCTCGCGGTCGGAAAGCGCGCGATTCACATCTGAGGAGCAAACGTAGCGCTGCTTGCCGCGGTTGGCGTGCCGTTGCAGAATCCTACTGCGCGTCGCGGGTGAGCATCACCTTTTCGATCTCGGCCTTGGCGTTGTTCACGGGACCGCCCGCGCGGTTCGAGATCGGCGCATGGCTCCGTGAGAAATGCGCTTCGAGCCACCGCTGGACGAAGCCCCAGACCGTCGTCATCACGAGATAATAGAGCGCAGCGATCAACAGGATTTCCAGCACCTTGAAGCTGTTCTGCAGCAACTCCTCGGCGCGCTCCAGCAGTTCCTGCATGGAGATGACCGAGGCCAGCGACGAGGTCTTGAGCAGGCTGTTGAAGGTGTTGCCGAGCGGCGGAATGATGACCCGCATCGCCTGCGGCAAAATCACCATGCGCATGGTCTGTGCGTCGCTCAATCCAACCGAGCGCGCCGCCTCGAATTGCCCCTTGGGCACCGAAAGAATACCGGCGCGGATGATCTCGGCGAGATAGGCGCCCTCGTTGAGGCTCAGTCCCAGCAGCGAGCACCACACGACGTTGAGGACGATGCCGAGCCGCGGCAGCGCGTTGTAGATGATGACGAGCTGGACCAGCACCGGCGTGCCGCGCATCAGCCAGATGTAGAACGACGCCGGTTTGTTGAGATACCAGCGGCTCGACATCCGCATCAGCGCGGCCAGAGTGCCGCAGACGAGACCGATCGCAAGCGAAGACAGGGAAAGCGCGAGCGTAATGCCTGCACCTATCAGCAGGTACGAGCTGAAGAGGTAGTGAAAGAAGGCACCCCAATCCCACATCGCCCGCGCTTTCCCGGTTGCGCGAGGATCACCGTCCCGGGCAGTCCGGCGCCGGCAGCGGGCCGGTCACGATCTTGTAGGGACCGGACAAGGTGCAGTGATGATAGGGCGCGAACAGCTTGTCGAAGCTGCCATCGGCCTTCATCTCGTTCAGCACTTCCGCGACCTTCTCGGCCAGCTCCCTGTTGTTGAACGCCAGGGCTTCCGCGTGCGGATCGAAGCCAGTGAGCACGATCCGGAAGAAGCTGTTGCCCTTGTCGCGATAGTAATAAGCCTGCTCGGTGCCGATGAAGGCGCCGTCGACCTGTCCTGCCTGAAGCGCCTGCAGCACATCGGCGTAGGTCTTGAAGGGATGCACGTCGATCGCGGGCTTGCCGGCCGCCACCAGCGCGTCGCTCGCGGCCTTCGCGTCATTGGCGTCGACGGTGCCCAGCTCGACCGCGAATTTCTTGCCGGAGAAATAGTTGAGGTCCTTGATGTCGTCCTTGTTGTCCTTGCCGACCACGATCGCGAGGGTCGAGGCTCCGTAGGGAATCATGATCACCTGCGACGCGCGTTCGGGCGTGTAGTACATGAAGCTGTCGATCATGTCGAAGCGGCCATCCTGCAGCCCCGGGATCATGGTCGCGAACTGCACGCTCTCGAATACCATCTTCAGGCAGAGCCGGTCTGCAATCGCATTGCCGAGATCGACGTCGAGCCCGACTATCTCACCGTCGTCGTTCACGTACTGAATTGGCGCGACCGTCGGATTGATGGCGCCGATAAGCGTTCCCTTGCGGATCAGCGGAGGGTGCCCGATCTTCGGTTCGCACGCCGCCTGAGCCGCTCCCGCGAATGCCGCAAGACAGGCGAGACCGCCCGCCAGCCCCATCAGCACGGTAAATTTGGTCCTGCCCATCGGAGTCTCCCTCGGTTGTTGTAAATCGTCATGTTGCGCGGTTGGCGCCGGCCGGCCGTTCGCGATATCCTGATCTCGATCATGGCAGCGCCTGATGCGTGCCGGAACAGGAGAAACTGCGGTGCCCAAGATTCTCTCCCGCGACGATGTCGAGCGGTTCGAGCGCGACGGCTTCACCCCCGCGATTCCCGTGCTGTCGCCCGATGAGGTCGCGCATTATCGCGCCCGCCTCGAAGGCTTCGAGCGGCGTTATCCCGAGCATGTGAAGAAGCTCAAGAGCAAATCGCATTTGCTCTGCCCCTGGGTGCTGGAGATCGCCGAGCACCGTCGCATTCTCGACGTGTTCGAGGACTTGATCGGACCCAACATCCTCTGTTGGAGCATGGCTTGGCGCATCAAGAAGCCGGACGGCGAGACCTTCGCCGGATGGCATCAGGACACCGCCTATGGCGGCGTGAAGCCGCTGCTCGCCTTCGGCGCGCTCGCGCTCTCGGAATGCGGTTCGCGCGAGGGTTGCCTGCGTGTGGTGCCGGGTTCCCACAAATGGGGCACGCTGCCGCACACCGACACCGAGGACCCCCTCAGCATCCTCGCGCGCGGCCAATACATCACCAGCGAGTTCGACAAATCGCATGTCGTCGACCTTGCGCTCAGGCCCGGCGAGATGGCGATCATCAACAACGCGATCGTCCACTGCTCGGGTGCCAACAATGGAACCGATCGGCGGATCATGCTGCTGGTGGAGATGATGCCGACCGAGGCCTATCACGTGAACATGCGGGATTCGGCGCTGCTGGTGCGCGGCGTCGACACCTACCATCACTTCGACGAGGACCCCCGGCCCGATGCGGAGTTCTCGCCGACCGCGCAAGCGAACTGGAAGCATGCGATCGATCGCCGCGCGAAGATCATCTTCGCGGGGAGCAAGCTCCCGCCCAGCGAGGCTTATGGCGGCACACGGCCTGCTACTTGATCGCCGCGCGGCCTGAAAAGTCCGGATCATGAGTCTGCTGCGATCGTCGCCCGAGCATCGACGGCGATAGCACCCTTTCCGCGCTCGCGCAGGACCAGCGGGTTGATCTCCGCGTCAGTGAGCCGCTCGCCCAGATCGACGGCGAGCCAGCTCATGCGTTCGATGACGTGGGCGGCAGCTTCGATGTCGAGCGGCGCCTGCCCGCGGATGCCGTCCAGCAGCGGCGCGAGACGCAGCGCGCGCAGCATCGCGACGGCGCGCGCGTGCGAAACCGGCGCCGGCGCCACTTCAAGATCGCGCAGCAGTTCGACCAGAATGCCGCCTGAACCCACCAGCACGATCGGTCCGAACTGGGGGTCTCTGCGGATGCCCACGATAAGCTCGGCGCGGCCGCGCGCCATCTCCTGCACCAGGCATCCCTCCAGATTTCCCGAGTGAAGCCGCGCGACCGAGTCTGAGATGTCGCTCCAAGCGCGGCGCAATGCCGCCGCGTCGGCGAGATCGAGCCTCACTGCGCCAGCATCGCTCTTGTGCACAAGTCCCGGCGCCACGCCCTTGAGCGCCACCGGATAACCGATCCGGCCGGCCTCGGCAATCGCCGCAGCGATTGTCGGTGCCATGGCATCGCGAGCGAGCGGAATGCCATAGGCCCGCAGCAATGCGGCCGGCTCGGTCGAGTCGGGTGCCGCTTTCGGGAGTGACGCCGGACGCATCGGCGCATCCGGCAATGCTGCTTGCTCGTGGTAATCCAAGAGGTGGCGGAGCACGCGCAGCAGCCCATCCTCGGGTGCCTCGAAGCTCGGACAGCCCACATCCCGCAGCGCCGCGCGCGGCCGGTCGGCGGCGGGACCCGGCAGTATCGAGCAGAGCACCGGCTTGCCGCTCGCAAGCCCTTCGCTTGCAAGGAGCCGCGTGCGCTGCTCGAAAAACGGCATCGAGCTGAGCGCGATCACGATCAGGCCCACGTCCGGATCGGCCGCCAGCGCGCGCATGGCGGTGTCGGCGATCTCGACGTTTTCCGGGACCCTGCGTGCGCCCAGATCGACGGGATTGTCCGCTTGAAGGGGTAGTAGAATTTCGCCGATCGCTGCTTTGGTTGCGGGCGAAAGCGAGGCAAGGCGCAGCCCGGCTTCCGAGAGCCGATCCGACAGAATCCCGGTGCTGCCGCCCGAGCCTGAAATCACGGCGATCCCGTCGCTCGTGAGTCGCGGCCAGCGCGCCAGCAGGTCGGCCAGGCGCACCATCACGGTCGGGTCGTCGGTGAGGATCACGCCGTGCTCGCGACAAATCGCCCGGAACACCTCGTAGGAGCCCGCGAGGCTGGCCGTGTGCGAGCGCGCCGCCTTGACGCCCGCGGGCGTGCGACCGGTCTTGAGCACGATCAGCGGCTTGCCCTTGGCGCGGCATCGGGCAGCGGCACGCACGAAGCGCCGAGGATCGATGAAACCTTCCACATAGACGCAGATGACGCGGGATGCGGGGTCATCGATCATGTATTCGAGGAAATCGCAGATTTCGAGGTCGCTCTGATTACCGAGCGACACGCAGGCGCTGAAGCCGATGCCGTCGCCGGCGGCGCGATCGAAGACCGAAACCATGAGCGCGCCGCTCTGGCTCACGAAACCGATTTCGCCCGTGAGCAGCCGCTCGGTCTCCAGCACCACCGACGAGGTGAGCGTGACCGGCCACGACGGATTGATGAAGCCCATGCAGTTGGGGCCGATGATGCGCATGCCGGAGCGTCGGCTAGTGGACGCGATTTCCGCCTGGCGCTCGGCACCCTCGGCGCCGGCCTCCGCGAAGCCCGTGGTCATGATGACCGCGCAGCCGACGCCCGCTGCGGCGCAATCGGCGAGGCTCGGTGCGAGTTCGCGCGGCGGCACCGCCAAAATCGCCACATCGACCTTGTCCGGCGCCTCGCCGACCGTGGGATAGGCCCGGTGGCCGAAGACCTCGCTGCGGCGCGGATTGATCGGCACGAGCCGACCGCCGAAGCGATGCTTGGTCAGGAAATACATGATGCGGCCGCCGAACTTGTCACGGTTGTCGGAAGCGCCGAACACCGCGACCGACCGGGGATGCAGAATTTCTCGAATCGAAAGTCGTGCGGGCGCGCGCTCGGTCATCCTGACTCAACCTTAGGTAAATGCAGCCGTGCCAAACAACTGGCGGCCGACGATCAGGCGCTGGATGCCGGAGGTGCCGTCGATCACCGTCAGCATGCGGCAATCGCGCCAGCAGCGCTCGACGCCGGCCTCGCGGGAAAGTCCCTGCGCACCCATCGCGTCCATGGCGGCGTGGCACACCTCGACCGCGGTCTCGGTTGCGAACAGCTTCGCCATCGCTACTTCGCCCGCGAGCCGCTGTCCGGCGTCGAGCGAGGCGAGTGCACGCAGCGACAGCAGCCGCGCCGCCTCCAATTTCGCGATAGCATCCGCGAGCGACGTTTGAATCGCCTGGAACTTCGCCAGCGGCCGGCCGAAGGCGAAGCGCTCCTTGGCGTAGCCGATCGCACTGTCCAGCGCGCGCCGGGCGATCCCCACCGCCTGCATGGCAACGAAGGCGCGCGATGCCTCGATGCCGCGGTTGAACTGCTCGGCGCCCCGCCCCGGCGCGCCCAGCAGATTCTCCTTGGGCACACGTGTCCCCTTGAACCGCAACTCCGCCAAGGAGATCACTTCCATTCCCGTCGCTTCCAGCTCGCGGCTCTCCCAGGGGGATTGCGTCCGCTCCAGCACCAGACGGCTGGTCGAGGGTCGTTCGCCCGCATCCCCGCTCACCACCATCAAGGTGATGAGATCGCTGACCCCGCCAAGCTTGATCCATTTCTTGATGCCGTCGACGCGGAAGCAGTCGCCATCCTCGACGGCGGTCGTCTTGAGCCCGCGCAGGTCGGAGCCCGCCTGCGGCTCGGTGATGGCGGCGGTCGAAACCAGCTCGCCCGAAAGCAGGCGCGGCAGCCAGCGCGCCTTTTGCTCGGCGGAGCCCAGGTAGTTGATGGTGCGCGGCGGCACGATCTCGCCGAGAATGAGCGGCCCATAGGCGAGCGCTTCCAGCAGCAGCCCGTAGTCGACATAGCTCATCCCAGCGCCGCCGTCGTCCCTGCCAATGGTGCTGCCGAGATAGCCCAGTGGCAGAAGCGCGCGATAGATCGTACGCCACTGCGCGGCGTCGAGCTTCGCGCCCGGCGGCAGATTCTCGACGAGCGGCACGACGGCGCGTGCGACGATCTCCTTGGCGTGCTCCTGCAGCTCTCGCTGTTGCTTGCTGAGCGCGAAGTCCACGGAGATCAGCGCCCCTCGAAGCGAGGTTTGCGCTTCTCCTTAAAGGCGGCAATCCCCTCGTTGTAGTCGTGGGAACCCTGGGTAATCTCGGACCAATAGGTCTCGAGATGCCGCGCCGCCGCCGGCCCCTCCACATATTGTGCGAGGATCGCTTCCTTGATGGAGCGGAATACCAGCGGTGCGCCGGTCGAGATGCGCGCGGCAATAGCGGCGACCGCCTCGTCAAAGCCTTCGTCGGGGAGCACGCGGCTCACGAGACCCAGCGCATGCGCCTCGCGCGCACCGATATCCTCTCCGAGCACCAGCATGTCGAGGGCGCGGTTGCGGCCGATGTAGTGGCAGAGCCGCACCAAACTCATGCCCCAGCTCGGCACGATGCCGATGTAGGCGTCACCGGTGCGGAACTTGGCGTTCTCGGCGGCGAGCCGCACGTCGCAAGCCTGGGCGAGCGCAACCCCGCCGCCAATGCACCAACCGCGGATCGCGGCGATCGTCGGCTTCGGAAAGCGCTCGATGCGCTCGACCACCGCGCGGCCCGCGTCACGAAAGGCGGTCGATGCATCGTCTGCGTCGTGCGGCTTGTCGTCGAGATTGGCACCGGCGCAGAAGGCGCGCGTTCCAGTACCCCGGATAACGACGCAGCGCGTCTCCGCGCGCCGCGCGAACTGGTCCAGTGCCGTCAGCATCTCGCCGAGCGTGCGCGGCGAAACCGTGTTGAGGGGCGGGCGGTCGATCGTCAGTGTCGACACCCCGTCCACGTGACTGAGGCGAATGGTCTCAGACATCGCCCTCCCCTTCGGCCATGCGGCCGTTATCGCGCAAGCGCGCGGAAATATTGAGTATTCAGTAAGCCCGTGGCCCGAGCTTGTGTCAACGCCGGGCACTCGCCGCGTGCGTGTCGTAGTGCGCGACAGGCGCGCCGGGTGTAGGATAATCATTCTGGCCAACGCGCCGCGGCCGGCGCCAGAGAATGGAGGCAGCATGTCGTTCGAGGGATTTCCGGGGCGGGATGTGCGCGCGAAGCTCGACCATCCCGTGATCGATGCGGACGCGCATATCATCGAATGCGATTTCGCGCACCTCGATTTCGTGCGGCAGCTCGCCGGCGAAGAGGTCGCCAAGGCCGCGCTGGCGATGCGCGACCACCGCGGCCCGACCGTGCGCGGTTTCTGGTGGGGCGTGCCCTCGGGTCCGCACACCGACGACCGCGCCATGGCCCAATTGCCGCGCTACTTCTATTCGCGCCTCGACGAGCTCGGCATCGACTTTGCGCATTGCTACACGACGCGCGGCCTGAGCCACGTCTATGCTCCGGTCGCCGAGCTTCGCCGCGTAAGCTGCCGCGCCCTCAACATGCTCTATGCGGAGATGTTCGCCGACGTGAAGGATCGGCTGCGGCCAGCGGCGGTGATCCCGACCTACACGCCGCAAGAAGCGATCGAGGAGCTGGAATTCGCGGTCAAGGAGCTCGGCCACAAGACCGTGATGATCGGCACCGAGTTGCGCGGGCCTGGGCGGCCCTCGACGGGCCCGGACCCCTTCCTGCACTCGACGCAATCGACGCGCTCGATCGTGATGGACGCGCCTTACGACTACGATCCGTTTTGGCGCAAGTGCATCGAGCTCAAGGTGACGCCGGTCTGCCACACCTCTTCGCGCGGCATCGGCTATCGCGCCTCGCCCAGCAACTATATGTTCAACCACATCGGCGACTTCTCCGCCGGCAACGAGTTCTTCTGCCGCTCGCTGTTCTTCGGCGGCGTGACCCGGCGCTTCCCGGAGCTGACTTTCGCCTTCCTAGAAGGCGGCGTCGCCTGGGCGCTCACGCTCCTCAACGACATCGTCGAGCATTGGGAAAAGCGGAACGTCGAATCGCTCGAGCGCAATCTCGATCCGGCGCTGCTCGACGTCGATCTGCTGGAGCGGCTCTTCCGCGACTATGGCAGCCCACGCCTTTCGCCTGAACGCATCCGCGCGCGGCCGCACGGCAATCTCTTGATCGAGCGGCCCGACCCCTATGACGAATTCGCGGCTTGCGCGATGAAGGAAATCCGCGATCTGCGCCAGCTCTTCGTCGATCCCTTCTACTTCGGCTGCGAGGCCGACGATCGCATGATGTCGGTTGCCTTCAATCGGAGGCTCAATCCGCTCGGCGCCGTGCTGAAGCCTGTCTTCGGCTCGGATATCGGCCATTGGGACGTGCTGGATGCCAAGAGCGTCGTCACGGAAGCCTGGAGCCTGGTAAACGCCAAGCTGCTGACGCCCGAGAATTTCCGCGACCTCACCTTCGTCAACCCCGCGATGATGCATCTCTCGATGGACACGGACTACTTCAAGGGGACGGTGATCGAGGACGCGGCGCGCCAACTCCTGAAGCAACAGGCGCCAAAAAAGGAGAGGGCGGCGGCAGGGACGTAAAACGGTTACAGCACGATCCGCCGGCCTTCCTCGGCGGACCAGTAGCCGGCGTAGCTAACCTTGATCGTTTCGTAGGCGAGATCGACGCCCGACCGCGGCGTGCGCCCGAACGCCACGCACTCCATGAAGTCCTGGATTTCCTGAGTATAGCCGCGCGTCCATTCCTCTTCGAGGCAGATGAACTGCCAGCCGGTCTTGCGATCGACTTTCTCGGTGATGTAGACGTGCCTGAGCTTCTCCTCGTCGGTCAGGTAGCTCATCATGTGGTTGTTCGGCGTGATATTGGCAAAGAGCGCGCCGCCGCTGGTGTAGGTCTCGATCAGGTTGCGCACGCCGCCCATGATCATGTCGCCCGAAAACACCGTGGCCTTTGTGCCGTCGGAAAAGCCGAGCGTCAGCGCGCTCCAATCCTCGACGTCGAGCGGGTTGGCCATGATGTAGGGGCGCTCCTCCGCCGGCAATGACGCGGAGACGTGTCCGACATCCGCAGTGACGGTCGCGACGGTGATCCGCTCGCCCCTCGCATGCGCCTCGATTTGCTTCAGGTAAAGCACCGTCGAGAGCGGATGACAGCCCATCCGAATGAGCGAGCCGCCTCCGGTCATCGCCCATTGCGCGGCGTGCGCGGCGTGCGAGCCGCTGTGGCTCTCCTCCGCCTTCATGAAGAGTATCTTGTCCTTGGTGGCGTTCAGGATTTCCACGGTCTTTGTGACCGCGGGCGCGTAGATCCAGTCCTCCGCATACATGAAGAGCTTGCCGCTCGCACGGATCGCCGCGACCGTCTGATCCATCTCCTCGATCAGGCGCTGGTACATGATGGACTTGGGCACGCGGCGGCCGATCGGCGTGAGATCGCCCTCGCGACCGAAGTATCCCGCGAACGGCTTTTCGCAGATCACATGCTTGCCAGCCCGGAGTGCGTCGACGATCATTGGCGCATGAAGTGCGGGCGGCGTGCAGATATCGACCACGTCGATGTTGCGGTCGACGAGCAGCGCACGATAGTCGCGGTGGGTCGTGGGAATGCGGTGCTTGCGCGCGAAATCCAGCACGTGATCACCGCGCGCCGCCACGGCAACCACTTCGACGCCGAGGCCGTGAACGCGCTGGTAGGCGTGCATGTGCAGCTCCGCGACGAAGCCGCTGCCGATCAAGCCGACGCGCACGTGGGCCATCGCTGACCTCCCTCCCTGGACAGTGCCGACTTCAACGATCCAACAGCGCGCCGAGCGTGGGCGCAAGGTCAAAGCGGCCACGGCGCAAGTCGTGACCTGCGCCGTCCACCGCAATGAGCTTCGTTTCGGCGGGAATGAGCGCTAGCGCCGCCCTGAGCTCGGCGTTCGTGGCGAAGGGGTCGGATGTGCCGTGCACGAACACCGCCGGCACGCGCAGGCGCGGAAAATGCGCGGTGCGCAGCTTCTCGGGCTGGCCCGGGGGATGGAGCGGGTAGGAGAGGAGCAGCAGCGCCGCCGCGATCTTCGCTTCGTCGGCCGCGAGCATGCTCGCCTGGCGTCCGCCGTAGGATTGGCCGCCAAGAAAAATCGGCCCCGCGGCGCGGTGGCGGAGAAATTGGACCGCCCCGCGCAAACCCTCGCGGTCGGCCGCTGCGGTCGCGGGCGACGGCGGGCCGGTGCGCCGCCTTTGGCGAAACGGCAGGTCGCAGCGCAGGACGTAGAGGCCGCGGGTGCAACAGGCTTTTGCCACCTCGACCAGCAGCGGCGTGCGGCAATTCCCGCCGGCGCCGTGCGTCAGCACCAATCCCCGACCGTCGGCGCGGTCGGGGAGATGCAGCTCGCCGCTGACGCCGTTCTCGTCAATCGAAACGACCTTCATATCGGGCTGCACGCCAACATGGGGGCCTTGAGTCGCGTCACGCCTTGGCGCGGGGATGGGCGCGCTCGTAGACGCCAAGCAGGCGCGTCGCGTCGACGGCGGTGTAGCGCTGAGTCGTCGAGAGGCTCGAATGCCCCAGGAGTTCCTGGATACTGCGGAGGTCACCTCCCGCGGCCAGCAGGTGCGAGGCGAAGCTGTGGCGGAGCGCATGAGGCGTGGCACTCTCGGGGAGGCCTAGGATCGCCCGGAGCTGTTCCATCTGCCGCTGCACCAAGCGCGGGTTGAGCGGCCCGCCGCGCGCCCCTCGGAACAGCGGCGAGCCCAAAGCGAGCCGATGCGGACAGAGCGCCACATAATCGGCGATAGCGGCCGCAACCGCGGGCAACACCGGTACCATCCGGGTCTTGCGGCCCTTGCCCGTGATCGCGAGCATGCAGGGCGCAAGCGGCGCATCACGCCGGTTCAATTGGAGCGCTTCCGAGAGCCTGAGCCCGCAGCCATAGAGCAGCATCAGGATCGCAAGATCGCGCTTGCCGATCCATGGTTCGGGGGCCAGCGCTGCGACTCGGTCGAGCGCCGCCTCGGCGTCCGCTTCCGCGAGCGGCTTCGGGATCGACCGTGGCAGCTTCGGCGAGCGTACCGCCGCAAGGGCCGAATTCTCGGCGAGGCCGCGCGTGCGCAGGAAGCGGAAGAAACCGCGCAGGCTCGACAGTGCCCGCGCGTTGGAGCTGCGCTCGATGCCCGTTCCCGCGCGGTGCGCAAGATACGCGCGAAAGTCGGCCGCTGCGAGCGCCGCGAGTGCCGCGAGATCGGGGAGCGTCCCCAGATGCTCGCCGATGAAATCGAGAAATCCCGCGAGGTCGCGGCCATAGCTCGCGAGCGTGTGCGGGGAGGCGCGCCGCTCGGCGCCGAGCCATTCCTGCCATGCCGCAATAGCGGCGGCGAGATCGGGCGCCGCACGGTAGCGTGCTGGCGGGGAGGCGGTCGTCCGTTTCAGGCGGTCGGCAGATCGAGCCATCCCGCGATCACGACTTCGAGGCTACGCGCGAGGAAGCCCAGCAGCTCGCTGCCCTGACCTGGATGGAACTTGCCGGCCTTCCGGGCGCCGATGGCGAGCAAGCCGGGCGGTGCCAGCGGGCTGACGGAGAGGCGCAGGAGCGCCGCCGAGCGCACCAATCCGGCACCGCTGCCGAACAGGATCGGATCGCCCACGGTATCGGAATTGAACAGCACGCTGCGGTCGGCGCCGAACAGCTTACTAATGGTGCCGCGCTCCAATAATTGTACGCCGCGTACCGAGAGGTTGCTGCGGCCGCACGAGTTCGATTCGACCGCCAGGGTCACGACGTCGGCGTCCAGCAGCACACAGAGATCGGTGGTGACGATCTGGATCAGGTGCTCGAAGCTGGGTGCCGCCAACAAGGCCAGCACCGCTTGGTGCACCCGCGATTGGCTCGCGAGATTAGCCCGGCTGGTCGAGATCAGCGCGCGCTGTTGATTCTTGAGGCGCGCCAACTCCGCCTGGAGCCGCTGCAGCATGAAGTGCTGCAAATCGACAACGCTGTCGCCGCGGTCGCGCACCGGTGGCGTCAGTATCTGCAGCAATTCCGGATGCTCCGCGAGAAATTCCGGGTGCTCGCGCAGGAACGCCACAACATCGCTCGACTGGAGCGCCGATACCTCGGGCAATTTGCGCGGAGCGCGGAGCGCGGGTTTGTCTTGGGGATGGTCCAAAGCCTACTCCGCGGCGGTACCGAGCTTCTGCTCGGTGCCAAGAATCGATTGTCCGGTCTTCGCCCAATCGGCGAGGAAGGCCGCCAATCCCTTGTCGGTAAGCGGGTGCGCGAACATCTGGCGCAATACGTTGGGCGGCAAGGTTGCCACGTGTGCACCGAGTTTCGCTGCCTCCACCACATGCGGCGGATTGCGAATCGAGGCGACCAGCACTTCGGTGGTGAAGTTCTGATATTGGCGATAGATCTGCACGATCTCAGCGATCAGGCTCATGCCCGCCACGCCGACGTCGTCCAGCCGGCCGACGAATGGGGAGACGAAGGTCGCGCCGGCCTTGGCGGCGAGGATCGCCTGTGCGGCCGAGAAGCAGAGAGTGACGTTGACCATCGTCCCCTCGCCGCTCAGGGTCTTGCAGGCCTTGAGCCCGTTCGGCGTCAGCGGCACCTTGACCGCGATATTGGGGGCGATCTTCGCGAGCTTGCGGCCCTCGGCCAGCATGGTCGCGGTATCGGTCGCGGTAACCTCGGCGCTCACGGGGCCTGGCACGACCTCGGCGATCTCGCGCACGACCTCGAGGAAATTGCGCCCGGTCTTTGCCACAAGCGAGGGGTTGGTAGTGACGCCGTCGACGAGGCCTGTCGCGGCAAGATCACGAATTTCGGTGAGGTCGGCGGTATCGATGAAAAACTTCATGCGTAGCGTGTGCCCTGACCAATGACTGCCTCGACGCGAGGCCGTTTGCTGGCACCGCTCCGAGTTTCCGACTAAGAGTCTAGCTTATGTCCGAGCGCCACGCCAGTTCCGCCACTTCCTCCGAGAGGACTACGGAAGCGATAGGGCGTGCGTCAGTGTTGTTGCCGCTTCCCCTTGAAGGCGCCTACGATTATCGCGTTCCCGACGGCATTGCGCTGGAACCGGGCGATTTCGTCTCTGTGCCGCTCGGAAGCCGCGAGATCATCGGCGTGGTCTGGGATCGCCCCCCTTCGAGCGAGGTCGAACCCAAGAAACTCAAGCTGGTCGCCAAGCGTCTCGAAGCGCCACCCCTGCCGCGGGAGCTGCGGCGCTTCGTCGAGTGGGTCGCGCAATATACGTTAACCCCGCCGGGCGCAGTTCTACGCATGACCATGAGCGTGACCGAGGCGCTCGAACCGGCTCGGCCCGGCTTCGGCTGGGCAATCAGCGCCGCCGGGAGCGCCGCGCTTGCGGGCGGACCGCCGGGTGAGCTGAGCCCGGCGCGCCGGCGCGTGCTGGCCGCAGCGACAGATGCATTGCCGCTCCCGGCCAAGGAGCTCGCACGCCTCGCCGGCTGCGGCGTCGGAGTGGTGCAGGCGCTGGAGCGGTTGGGGTTGGTGGAGAGGGTCCCGATCGCGAAGCGCCTCGATCCACCCACGCCCGATTGGCGCCATCAAGGCGTGACACTCTCACCGGAGCAGAGCGAAGCTGCCAACGCGCTCGCCGCCGCGGTCAAAGCTGACGCGTTCTCGGTCACGCTGCTCGACGGTGTCACCGGCTCCGGCAAGACCGAGGTCTATTTCCAGGCGATCGCTGCGGCGCTGGAACGGGGACGCCAGGCGCTGGTGCTGCTGCCAGAGATCGCACTTGGTGCACAGTGGCTCCAACGTTTCGAGCGCCGCTTCGGCGTGCGTCCGGCCGAATGGCACTCGGACCTGACGCAGGCGGAGCGACGCCATACCTGGCGCGCGGTCGCGGAGGGGCGCGTGCCGGTATTGGTGGGCGCGCGCTCCGCTCTGTTCCTCCCGTTCCCGCGCCTGGGCCTCATCGTGATCGACGAGGAGCATGACCACTCCTACAAGCAGGAGGACGGCGTCATTTATCATGCGCGAGACATGGGCGTGGTGCGGGGTTCGCTCGCGAAGTTTCCGGTGGTGCTGGTCTCGGCGACGCCATCGCTCGAGACCGTCGTCAATGCGGAGCAGGGACGCTATCGCCGGCTGCACCTGCCGGATCGGCACGGCGCGGCGGTGTTGCCGGAGGTTCGCGCGATCGACATGCGGCGGCAGAAGCTCGAGCGCCAGCGGTTTCTTTCGGCGCCTTTGGCGGCGGCGCTGGAGCAGACCTTGGGTGCCCGCGAGCAGGCGATGCTGTTCCTAAATCGCCGGGGATACGCGCCGCTGACCCTCTGCCGGCACTGCGGTTACCGCTTTCAATGTTCGCAGTGCACGGCGTGGCTGGTCGAGCATCGCTTTCATGCGCAACTACAGTGCCATCACTGCGGCCATCAGGAGCCGCTGCCGGAATTCTGTCCGGCCTGCGGCGAGGCGGGCCAATTCGCGGCGTGCGGCCCGGGCGTCGAGCGCCTCGCCGAGGAGGTTGCGGCGCGATTTCCCGGGGCGCGCGTAGCGGTCGTCGCCAGCGATACGCTGACGGGGCCGCGCGCCGTCGCGGAGCTGGTGGCGAGCGTCGAATCGCACACGATCGACGTGCTGATCGGCACGCAGATGATGGCGAAAGGCCATCACTTCCCGTTGCTGACCTTGGTGGGCGTGGTGGACGCCGATCTCGGACTCGGCGGCGGCGATCTGCGCGCGGCCGAGCGCACGTTTCAGCTTCTGCACCAGGTGGCGGGCCGCGCCGGCCGCGCCGAGCGGCCGGGGCTGGTGCTGTTGCAGACCTACATGCCCGAGCACCCCGTGATGCGGGCGCTGATCGCCAATGACCGCGATCGGTTCCTGGCGAGCGAGGCGGATGAGCGGCGGCGGCATTCCTGGCCGCCCTTCGGCCGCTTGGCGGCATTGATCCTCTCCGGCCCCGACGACGAGACCGTGGATTTCTCCGCCCGCGCCTTCGCGCGCGCGGCGCCGCACATGCGGGGCGTCGAGGTGCTGGGCCCGGCACCCGCGCCGCTCGCGGTGCTGCGCGGCCGGCATCGCCGGCGCTTTCTGGTGAAGGCCGAGCGGAGCGTCAACCTACAAGCCGTGCTCCGTGCCTGGATCGACCCCGTGAAGGTGCCGTCGAGCGTCCGGGTACAGGTGGATGTCGACCCCTATAGTTTTTTGTGAGTCCTCGCGGACCGGTATCCGCAAGATCGAGCTATTCGCACGGCTTGCCCGTGGTGAAGTCGCCGCTCGCGAGGTAATGGTGATCGCCGAATGGGCGATCGGTGCCCGAGCAACCCAGTAGTTCACCGGTTTTGGTTGCCTGCCATGCAGCGCTCCGTTTGCTTGGCTCAAGGATTATCTGGTCGGTCGCGTCATAAACGAGGCCCAAAGAGCGACGGCGGGCCAATAGCCGATAACGACAGCCACTGCGAACACAGCATAATCCGACCATGGCAGCAGCGGACCAAAGATGCTGACTGCAAGCCAAATCACGCCGGGCACGGCAATGCCCGACGACTCGTGGTCAATAATCTCCATAAGGGGGGTCGGGGGCATCGACGCACTGACCGTCCTGCCAGGCCACGACGTCGGAATCCCGGCCATCGACGTCTAGCACGATGAGATGGGCGCGCCGTGCTCCTTGAACGGAAGAATGACTGCGTAATCGTCAATGGATGAAGCTTCGAAAATCGCCTGCCAACGGCCGGCGATCTTCTTTAGAATTGCAATCGGGCAAGTATCATTGCCGCAAAGGTTTCCGACAGTGAATCGCAGAAACACCTCGGGCTCCCCGTCATCATCGATATCGGCAAAAGCCCCGCTCATGTCCTGACGGATATCGAAAGGCGTGTCCAAAACGTCTATTCCCAATTGCGTATCTTCTTTCAGTGTGGCGTCGGAATTGATGTAGTCGGTGGCGATCTGGACGAGTTCGGGCGTGAGTGGGCTGTTCAGACGCAACAGGCGATCTCCGGGCATCAGCGGCCATGGCCATTCTTCGTCCGGGCTGGTTTGGAGTTCGTTGACGCACCCGCCAATTGCGAGGAGCGCAATTGGAATCCCGAACCTAACAAAACGCGTAAAGGTGCGTCGTACGGATTCATCAGTCGCTGGCATCCGGGATGCTCCCAAATTTCTCAGTGCCCGGGCCGTCTCTGCATCCCAGGAGCTATTCGCATGGCTCGCCGCTCGTGAAATCGCCGCTCGCGAGGTAATAGTGTCCGCCGAGCCGGTGTTCCGCCTGCGAACAGCCAAGCAGCTCGCCGGCCCCCCTCTTCTGCCAGGCGGCGTCTCGTTTGCTCGGCTCTTTCATGATTTGATCCGACGCGTCGTAAACCACCCCGCGCCAAACCGAGAGGAAGCTGCCCCAGTTGAAGACCACGAGCACTGGCGCGTCGCAGTCGATATCCACGATATGTGCATGCCAGCGTTTCAGTTCCGCCTCGGTACAGAGACCGGCCACAGCGTCGGCGACCACGTCATCGTACGCTGGTTTCTCCCATTGGAATCTCAAAAAAGCGCTGACTTCGCGGCACCGATAGGCAAGCGGGAATGCTGCAAGCAGGACAACCGAGCAAGCCGCTACTGCTGCGTAACGTCTTTCCCTAAATCTGCGCCGTATAAGCGCCGCCGCGGCGATCGGCACCGCAAGCCAGGCGATTCCGAGAATAAGCAGGGCAACCATGATCAACCCCGGCGCTACGAACATGAAGGCGAACACCGCGTCCGAGTTCGCCCAGGCGGGAAGCAGCAAGCTTCCAAGCAGCCAAAGTGCGACGATCCACGCGAAGGGCCGAATGTGGGGGCGAAGACTCATGGAGAGTTGTCGGGATTGGTGACGATCCGCCCTTCCAAAAAATCGTTAAACCCTTTCCGAATCATCGCGAGATCCCGAGGGTTGTTGAAGTATGGTCCGGATTTGTCTCCCGAGCCGAATAGATTGGCAAAACCTGACCCAGTGATGGCATAGCCCCACGAATAACCGGCTGCCGCCGCGACCACGCCGAAGTTGTAGTTTCCGAAATCGATGAAGTCTTTATTGTAGTGCTCTCCGTCGGAGCCGTAGATCCGCTGGTAATTCACTGACCCGAGGAATAGCTGGATCATCGTGGCATCGCGCCACTTCTCAGCCGCATCAAAGCCAGCCGTTTGAGCCATTGCCTGATACTGGCGAAATATCTCTTCGCCGAGCCTGGCATTACCCTCGAGCGAAACGTCGGGGGGCTTCTTCATCGGATTGTCGCGATAATCCGTCACGACCGAACCATCGCGGAGCGTCACGATGCGAGGGTCTCTTGTGTGTCCGGATGCATCGGGTGCATCGTTTTGCACCGTGTCGTTCGCCGCCACCCGGACTCCACTGCCGTCGGACGTTCATCGTCCCCGCCAGTCGCGGGATTCCGTGCCGACGTTTGGATTATATTTGCGAAGCACTTCGAGTTGCCGCAGGCGGTCCGCCACGTCGGGGGTGAGCTTCGGCAGGTTCATGAATGCGAGTGAGATGTGCGCTTGGGTGGGCGCGCCCTGACCCAGCGACTTTGCCGCCGATTGCAGATAGCGGTGCCGAGCGTCGAAATCAGTCAAGATGTCCCAACCAAACGCGACGGCCAGAGTCTCCGCAAACTCTTCGGCCTCGACCGGCTCGAAGACCGGCGCGGCGGTGGCGATCGATCTCCGACGGATCGCGAGCGGCGCCGGGCCGAGGAAAATGCCGGCTTCCGTGATCCGTGGCACGCCGTCTGCGGCGGCGAGGCTTGGTGCGGCGGGCGAAAGAGCGGTCTCGGACATGCAGGCGACCCTCTTGGAGTGAAAGGCGCATCCCATACGCCAATTGCGGGTCCCATGTCAAGAACATAAAGAGAACAGTCTACACCCCCGCTTTCCTCGCGCGGCTGTGCCGCTGGCGACCGCAGTCGCCTTGTTTTCGCGCCTGTCAAAGCGTCGCATTCTGCGGGGATTTCACCGTGTTGCCACACCCCGGAACGCGTGTTAAAACCCGCGCGCTTCCCGGCCGGGGGATGGTCGATAACCGCCGGGAGGCGCGGGTTTCAAAGGCATTCGAGGCGGTTTCCCGCTCTCGTCCAAGTACATCGAGGATGGGTCAGACGTGGCATCCGAAGCAGGCGTCTCCGGGCTCGCCGAGCGTTACGCCAAGGCCTTGTTCGATCTCGCGGACGAGCGGAAAGCGCTCGACGCGGTGGCGGATGACCTGCGCGCGCTCGGTGCAATGATCGCGGAGAGCGCCGATTTCCGGCGGTTGATCCGGAGCCCGGTGCTGTCGCGGCTGGAGCAGGGGAAGGCGATCGCGGCGCTCGCGGAGCGCGCGGGCTTCTCGACGCTCACGCGCAATCTTTTGGGCGTTGCGGCGCGCAACCGGCGGCTCTTCGTGCTGCCGGAGGTGATTGCGGGCTATCTCCGGGAACTGGCGGCGCGGCGCGGCGAGGTCACGGCGGAAGTGACGGCGGCGCGCGCGCTGACGCGCGAGCAGGCCGAGAAGGTGAGGGAGCAGCTCCGCCGGGCGGTCGGCCGCAAGGTGGCGGTCGATATCCGGGTGGACCCGAGCCTGATCGGCGGCCTCGTGGTCCGGGTCGGCTCGCGCCTGATCGATGCGTCTCTCAAGAACAAGCTCGCGCGGCTGCGCGTTGCGATGAAGGGAGCCTGAGGCATGGATATTCGTCCGGCGGAGATCTCCGCCATCCTGAAGCAGCAGATCGCGGAGTTCGGCACCGAGGCCGACGTGGCGGAAGTGGGCCAGGTGCTCTCGGTCGGTGACGGCATCGCGCGCATCTACGGCCTCGACAAGGTGCAGGCCGGCGAGATGGTGGAGTTTCCGAACGGCACCAAGGGTATGGCGCTCAACCTCGAGAGCGACAACGTCGGCGTGGTGATCTTCGGCGACGACAGCGGCATCCGCGAGGGCGACACCGTGAAGCGCACGGGCGCCATCGTCGACGTGCCCGTTGGAAAGGGGCTGTTGGGCCGCGTCGTCGACGGGCTCGGCAACCCAATCGACGGCCGGGGTCCCTTGACGGACGTGAAGCGCATGCGAGTCGAGGTGAAGGCGCCCGGGATCATTCCGCGCCGCTCGGTGCACGAGCCGGTGCAGACGGGGCTGAAGGCGATCGACGCGCTGGTGCCGATCGGGCGGGGCCAGCGCGAGCTGATCATCGGCGACAGACAGACCGGCAAGACCGCGGTCGCGATCGACGCCTTCATCAATCAGAAGGCCGTGAATGCCGTCGGGGACGAGAAGCGCAAGCTCTATTGCGTCTACGTCGCCTGCGGCCAAAAGCGCTCGACCGTGGCTCAGTTCGTGAAGACGCTTCAGGACTATGGCGCTCTCGAATACTCGATCGTGGTGGCGGCGACCGCGTCGGAACCGGCGCCGCTGCAGTACCTGGCGCCCTACACCGGCTGCACGATGGGCGAGTTCTTCCGCGATAACGGCATGCATGCCGTTATCGTCTACGACGATCTCTCGAAGCAGGCCGTCGCCTATCGCCAGATGTCGCTGCTGCTGCGCCGCCCGCCCGGCCGCGAGGCCTATCCGGGCGACGTGTTCTATCTGCACTCCCGGCTCCTGGAGCGCGCCGCCAAGATGAACGAGGACCACGGCTCGGGCTCGCTCACGGCGCTGCCGATCATCGAGACGCAGGCGGGTGACGTCTCGGCCTACATTCCCACCAACGTGATCTCGATCACCGACGGACAAATCTTCCTTGAGACCGATCTGTTCTATCGCGGCATTCGCCCGGCCATCAATGTCGGCCTCTCCGTGAGCCGCGTCGGCTCGGCGGCGCAGATCAAGGCGATGAAGCAGGTGGCGGGCCGGATCAAGCTCGAACTCGCGCAATACCGCGAAATGGCGGCGTTCTCGCAATTCGCGAGCGACCTCGATCCCGCGACTCAGCGCCTGCTGGCGCGCGGCGCGCGGCTCACCGAGCTTCTGAAGCAGCCGCAGTTCCAGCCGATGGCGGTCGAAGAGCAGGTGATCTCGATCTTCTCGGGCACGCGCGGATTCCTCGACCGGGTCGAAGTGGCGAATGTCGGCCGCTTCGAGCAGTCGTTCTTGTCCGAGCTCAAGTCGAAACGGCCGGCGATCCTTGAGTCCATCCGCGACACGCGGGAGCTCACGGCGGACACCGAGAAGGAGCTGATGACCTTCCTCGACGAGTTCGCGCGGACATTCGTCTAAGGCATTACCGCTAACCTATGGCCACCCTCAAGGAGTTGCGGCTCCGCATCCGCAGCGTGAAGTCGACGCAGAAGATCACCTCCGCCATGAAGGTGGTGGCGGCGTCGCGTCTGCGCCGCGCGCAGGAGCAGGCCGAAGCCGCGCGGCCTTATGCACAGCGGATGGAGCGGATGCTGGGCTCGTTGGCCGCGAGCATTGTCGCCACCGGCAACGCGCCCAAACTGCTGGCCGGCACCGGCAAGGATGACACGCATCTACTGGTGATCGCGACATCGGATCGTGGACTCGCCGGCGGCTTCAACGCGTCGATCCTGCGCGAGACGCGCCGCACCATCCGCGAGCTCGTCGGCGCCGGCAAGCAGGTGAAGCTGCTCACCATCGGCCGCAAGGGGCGCGACAGCCTGCGGCGCGACCAGGCGAAACTGATCGTGGACAGCTTCACCGATGTGGGGCGCCGGCGCCTCGAATTCACGGAGGCGCAGGCGATCGCGAGCCGCATGCTGGCGCTGTTCGACAAGGGCGAGATTGACGTCGCGACCGTCATTTACAATCGCTTCAAATCGGCGATGACGCAGATCGTCACCAAGCAGCAGGTGATCCCCTTCGCGGTCCCCGAATCGGTCGAGCGGCCGGACCCGGCGGTGCAAGGTGTCTACGAATTCGAACCCGAGGACGTGGCGATCCTCGAGGCCTTGTTGCCGCGCAACCTGGCGGTTCAGGTTTTCACGGCGCTGCTCGAAAGCAACGCCAGCGAGCAGGGTGCGCGCATGACTGCGATGGACAACGCGACCCGCAACGCCGGTGAGATGATCGATCGTCTCACCATCACCTACAACCGCTCGCGCCAGGCCGCCATCACCAAGGAACTGATCGAGATCATCTCGGGCGCCGAGGCGCTCTAAGAGGGAATGTCCCATGGCAAAGAATGCAGTCGGAACCATCACCCAGATCATCGGCGCCGTCGTCGACGTCCGCTTCGGCGGCGAGCTGCCCGCGATCCTGAGCGCGTTGCACGCGCAGAACCAGGGCAAGACCCTGGTGCTCGAAGTGGCGCAGCACCTGGGCGAGAACACGGTCCGCACCGTCGCCATGGATTCGACCGACGGTCTGGTGCGCGGTGCCGAGGTCACGGACACCGGCGGGCCGATCGAGGTTCCGGTCGGACCGGAGACGTTGGGACGCATCATCAATGTGGTCGGCGACCCCGTAGACGAGCGCGGCCCCGTCAATGCCAAGCGGCAATCACCCATCCACAAGCCCGCGCCTGAATTCGTCGATCAATCGACCGAGGCGGAGATCCTGATCACGGGTATCAAGGTGGTGGACCTGCTGGCACCCTACGCCAAGGGCGGCAAAGTCGGCTTGTTCGGCGGTGCCGGCGTCGGCAAGACCGTGATCATCATGGAGCTCATCAACAACATCGCCAAGGCGCATGGCGGCTACTCGGTGTTCGCGGGCGTCGGCGAGCGCACGCGCGAGGGCAACGACCTTTACCACGAGATGATGGAGTCGAAGGTCATCATTACCGACGGCCCCGGCTCCAAGGCGGCGCTGGTCTATGGTCAGATGAACGAGCCGCCGGGCGCGCGGGCCCGGGTCGGGTTGACCGGTCTCACGCTCGCGGAATACTTCCGCGACGAGGAAGGACAGGACGTGCTGTTCTTCGTCGACAATATCTTCCGCTTCACCCAGGCGGGCTCCGAGGTGTCGGCGCTCCTCGGGCGCATTCCCTCGGCAGTGGGATATCAGCCGACGCTCGCAACCGACATGGGCGCGCTGCAGGAGCGGATCACCACCACCAAGAAGGGCTCGATCACGTCCGTGCAGGCGATCTATGTGCCGGCCGATGACTTGACCGACCCCGCGCCCGCGACCTCCTTTGCGCATCTCGACGCGACCACGGTGCTCTCGCGCCAGATCGCCGAGCTCGGAATTTATCCTGCGGTCGATCCGCTCGACAGCACGTCTCGCATGCTCGACCCGCGCGTCGTCGGCGAGGAGCACTATAAAGTCGCGCGGGACGTGCAGCGCGTGCTGCAGACCTACAAGTCGCTCCAGGACATCATCGCGATCCTGGGCATGGACGAGCTTTCCGAGGAAGACAAGCTCACGGTGGCTCGCGCGCGCAAAATCCAGCGCTTCCTCTCGCAACCCTTCCACGTCGCCGAGGTGTTCACGGGAACGCCAGGCGTGTTCGTCAAGCTCGAAGACACCATAAAGGGCTTCAAGGGCATCGTCGCCGGCGAGCACGATGACCTGCCGGAGGCCGCCTTCTACATGGTAGGCACCATCGAGGAAGCAATCTCGAAGGCGCGCAAGATGGCGGCCGAGGCGGCCTGAGGACCGCGCCGATGGCCGACACCGTCCGCTTCGAGCTGGTATCGCCGGAAAAGCTGCTGCTCTCCGAGGATGTCCGCATGGTCGTGGTGCCCGGTGGCGAAGGCAATTTCGGCGTGCTGCCCGGACACATGCTGATGATCTCGACCGTTCGGCCGGGGATCATCGACGTCTATTCAGGCGCCACGGTGAGCGAGCGGATTTTCGTCTCCGGCGGATTCGCGGAGGTGACGCCCGAGCGATGCACCGTTTTAGCGGACGAGGCCATGCCGCTCGCCCAGCTCAATCGCGGTCAGGTCGAAGAGAGCCTGAAGCGGGCCGACGCCGCGATCGCCAGTCTTCAAGAACGGCTGCCGCGGCTGCAAGGCGCGGCGCAGGAGCAAGCGCTTGCGGAGCTGCGTTCGGCCGAAGCCGAGCGCGCGCTCGCGGAGGCAAAGCGCATTGCGCTGGACGCGGCCGGCGTCGGGGCCTAGCCCATATCGAGCTTGGCCGGCCGGCTGGCGTGGAATGAGTGGAGCCCCTATAATTCACACCCGTGGCGGAAGGGGCTGGGGTCATGGCGACCTGGACGCTGAACGACATCCGCTGGGATGAGTTCGATCGACGCAAGGTCGATCCCGATTTGTTGCCCATTGTAAAGGCCGCGAGTCTGGTTGAGCAGAACGGCGGCGACTACGCGCGATATCTCTGCAATGTTTTCGACGACGACCCGGAGTTTCAGCGCGTAGCGCGGCTTTGGGGCGAGGAAGAGATTCAGCACGGCCTTGCGCTTGGTCGTTGGGCGGGCCTGGCCGATCCCTCGTTCGATCACGCGGATGCGTGCGCGCGCTTCACGGCCGGCTTCCGAGTCGATCTTGACGCGCATCGATCCGTGCGCGGCACACGAGCCGGCGAGCTGATCGCGCGATGCATCGTGGAGACCGGCACCAGCTCCTACTACACGGCACTTGCCGAAGCGAGCGAGGAGCCGGTGCTGCGCTCGATCTGTCAACGGATCGCTGCCGATGAATTCAGGCATTACAAGCTCTTCTACACCCATCTGAAGCGTTATCTCGCGCGCGAGAAGATCGGCTTCTGGCAACGCCTGCGGGTCGCGGCCGGCCGCGTCGCGGAATCCGAAGATGACGAGCTTGCCTATGCCTACCACGCCGCCAACGAGGTGGCGGCGCCCTATGACCGCAAGCGGTGCTCTCGCGCTTATGCGCGTCGTGCCTACAGAGTATATCGACCGCATCACGTAGAGCGCGGCCTGGCGATGATTTTCAAGGCCGTCGGGCTTAAGCCGCATGGCGCGCTCAACCGGGCGACGGCGCAGTTCGCATGGTGGGGCATGCGCCGCCGCATCCGGGAACTCGATCGCCGCGCCGCCTGAGGCCTCGCGGCGACCGGTCGCGTAATAGGCTAAAGGCCTGGATCAACTGTTCCTGAGTGGCGCTGGGTATGCTGTGCAGCAATCTGTGCAGCAATCCGCGCACCGCCTGGAACGCGCCGAACACAACGGCGCCCCAGGCGACGGCATACGTGCCGCCGCCCGACGCACCCGCATAGGTGAGCGCGGTCACCGGTATCCCGCCCACGCACCAGAGAGTGCCCAACCCTGCAGACTTGAGGCCGGCGGCGCGATAGGCGACCGCAAGCTCGCGTTTGAAGCGTTGGACGTTGGCGACCGCGCTTTTGGGGCTCGCGGGCTCGAGGCCAAGCGCGGCCACTTGGCTTGCGGCGTCGCCAGCCGAGGCGCCGCACTTCAGTGGCGGCGGTTTGAGGCATTTCTTAACCATTCGCGTTCATGTTGAGGTGGCCCGCGGAACGACGCTCGGAAGGGGAACACGGAAGTGGCTGGCGACGATGGAATTCGCCCGCAAGCAAGGTGGCTGGGGACGGGGCTCGACGGCCTATTCAGTTCGAGCCGTCGGCTCTCGCTGATTGGGATTTTCCTCGCGCTGCTGACGATCGCGGCGGCGGGACTCGCAATTTGGGACCTCCGAGAAGACGCGATCGACAGCTACCGCAAGGACATCAACAACCTTGGCGTCGTTCTCGCCGAGCAGACCGCCCGCACGCTGCAGGCGGTCGATCTGGTGATGCAGGAGGCGCGCGAAAAGGTGCTAAACAGCGGCGTCAACCGGCCGGAGGACATGAAGCGCCTGATGGGGAACGAGTGGGTCCACCAGTACCTGCAGAACCAAATAAAGAGCCTGCCCCAGGCAGACGCGATCATCCTGGTCGATGCCGACGGAAAGATGGTGAACTTCTCGCGCTACTGGCCGATTCCGGAGCTCGACATTTCAGATCGGGATTTCTTCAAATATGCCCGCGACCACGACGATCCCGGCGCGATCATCAGCGAGCCAATCCGCACGCGCACGACCGGTACCTGGACTGTCTACATCTTGCGGCGGATCGTCGGACCCGACGGTCGATTTCTCGGCATTGTGCAGGGGGCGATACGCACGGATTACCTGGAGAATTTCTACCGGGCAATCACGCTGGAAAACGGCGCCGCGGTGACGGTATTGCGCCGTGACGGCACGTTGCTCGCGCGCTATCCCGATCGCGATTCCGTCCTCAACGAAAAGATGCCCGTGAGTTCCGGTTGGTACCCCGTCGTCGATGCTGGGGGCGGCACCTACCGTTCACCGGGATATTTCGACGGCGTTCCGCGACTGGTCAGCGTCAATCCACGCCGAGACTATCCCGTGGTCGTCAATGTTTCGATCGCCGAGGAGGAAGCACTGGCGCCCTGGCGCCGGCAGGCGATCTATATAGCGATGGGGGCTATCTATGCGGTGATTGGTTTTGCGGTGCTGTTCCGAGCTCTGGCGGCGCAATTCCGGCGGCTTGAGAACCAAGCGGACGAGATCGCCCGCGTCAGCGACTCAATTCGCGAGAGCGAAGGCAAGTTGGTCGAGAAATCGAAAATTCTCGAGGCGACGCTCGAGCACATGGGTCAGGGCATCATCATGGTGGATGCGACGCGCCGGGTGGTGGTGCATAACCGACGGGTCTGCGAGATGCTGGGGCTGCCGCCGGAATTCCTCGCGCGCCAGCCGACCATCGACGAGGTCGTGGAACGCCAGTTCAAGAGCGATGAATTCGCCAAGGCGGCCCAACACCTGCAGGCGCTCATAAAGACCAGCGACTTCGCCTCGCTGCCGGCGATCTATGAACGTGAGCGACCGAACGGCGAAGTGCTGGAAATCCGCACGGTGCCGCTCGAAAACGGCGGCATGGTGCGCACCTTCGCCGACATAACCCAGCGCAAGGCGTCGGAAGTGGCACTCGCGCAGGCCAAGGAAGCGGCCGAGGCGACCAGCCGGGAGCTTGCCGCCGCCCACCATGCGGCCGAAGCCGCGAGCCGCGCCAAAACCGAGTTCCTTGCCAACATGTCGCATGAAATTCGCACTCCCATGAACGGCATCATGGGCATGAATACGATCCTGCTTCGCACGGAACTGAGCGTCGAACAGCAGGAATGCGCGATCGCGATCCGCGACAGCGCCGAGGCGCTGCTGACGGTGATCAACGACATCCTCGACGTTTCCAAGCTCGAAGCCGGCCGGATCGAGCTCGAAGTCATCGACTTCGATCTCGCCGATACGGTCGAGGCGACGGTCACGCTGCTCGGTCCCAAGGCGCACGAGAAGGGGATCGATCTCGCGGTCTTCGTCGATAGCGCCGCGCGCTCCGGCTTCCGCGGCGATCCGACTCGCCTGCGCCAGGTCCTGTTCAACCTGGTGGGCAACGCCATCAAGTTCACCAGCAAGGGCGGGGTGCTGGTTGAAGTCTCCGTACCGGCGGACTTGCCCGATAGTACGCCGCGCGTTCGCTTCGAGGTCACTGATACCGGCATCGGTATGTCGGAAGCGGTGCTCGCCAACCTGTTCCAAAAATTCAATCAGGCGGACAGTTCGATCACGCGCCGTTTCGGTGGCACAGGCCTCGGGCTTGCGATTTCGAGGCAGCTTGTCGCGTTGATGGGCGGCGAGATCGGAGTCGAAAGCACACCCGGCCGCGGCACCCGATTCTGGTTCGAGATTCCACTGGCGCCCGCGACCAGCCCGACGGTAGGTCGTCGCGCGCTGCCGGAAAAGCTCCGCGGACTGCGCGTGCTGGTCGTCGATGACATCGCACTCAATCGGCGCGTCTTGGTGCGCCAGCTCGAGAGCCTCGGCATGACCGTTGCCGCGGTGGATGATCCTTTTCAAGCGATCGCCGATCTTGAACGCTCGTGGCATCAAGGACGCCCCTTCGACGTCATGGTGATCGATCAGATGATGCCGTCCTTTTCCGGCGACGCGCTGGCTCGGCGGGTCCGCGCCATTCCCGGAATCGCCGAGACCAAGCTCGTGCTCGCATCCTCTGCGGGTCGCCACGGTTTGCCGGCCGAGATCTACGATTGCGTCGACGCGGTGCTGACCAAGCCGGTGCGAGAGCAGTCGCTGCTCGATGCATTTGGGCGGTTGTTCGGCGTTTCCGGCACGCCGGCGGCCGAGCCGCGGGTCTTGCCGTCCGGCGCTCCGGTCGAGCGCCAACTGCGCGTGCTGGTTGCCGAGGACAATAAGATCAACCAACAGCTTGTGCTGTTGTTGCTGCGCAAGGCCGATCACATCGTCGATGTTGCGGACAATGGCGAACAGGCGCTTGAGGCGCTGCAGCGCGCCGACTATGACGTCGTTCTGATGGACATTCAGATGCCGGTCCTTGACGGAGTGCAGGCGACGAAGCGCATTCGCGCGCTCCCCGCGCCAAAGAACGGCATACCGATCATCGCGCTGACAGCCAATGCGATGGCGGGAGCGGCGGAAGAGTACCTAGATGCGGGCATGGACGACTATCTCTCAAAGCCGCTCGATCCCGCCGCACTGTTCTCGAAGCTCAGCGACATCGCCAGCGCCATTAAGCGACCGCTCGCGCCGGTGTCGGCACCGCCGCCGCCACGCGCCGACGTGGACGGAATCGACCTGGCAGCGCTCGATCGACTGCGAGACATGATCGGCACCGCCGAATTCCGCCGCCTGCTCGGCAAGTTTCTCGATGAATTCGGCTCTCGCATCGACAGCATCGGTGAAGAGCTGCGAGCCGGCAACCTCGCCATGGCGGCGAGGCAGGCGCATGATCTGGTTTCGACTTCGGGTAACTGCGGCGCCAAGCGGATCTGCGAGCTGGCGCGCGAACTCGAGCGTGCCTGCAAGAAAGGCGAGGCCACGGCCGCGGACGAGAACTACGCAAAGATTTGCCGCGCCGCGATCGACGCCACGGCCGCGCTCGGCGAAATGCGCGATCAGGCGGCGTGAGACGGCAGCCCGAACCGGGTCAGCCGCCGATAATCGACCTGAACTCCTTGAGCACATCCCCATAGAGCCGTCGCTTGAACGGCACGATCAGGCGCGGCAGCGCCGAGGGTTCGACCCACTTCCAGGCGCTGAATTCGGGATGATCGGTCGCAAGATCGATTTCGCGGTCTTGGCCCAGGAAACGCATGGCGAACCACTTCTGCCGCTGTCCCCGATACCGACCGCGCCAAACATGTTGGCGGAACTCTACCGGCAGGTCATACTCGAACCAGCGCGCGCTCTCGGCCAGAATCTCGGCGTTATCGGTGCCGATCTCCTCCTTGAGCTCGCGCAAAGCGGCTTCGCGTGGCGTCTCGCCGCGATCGATTCCACCCTGCGGCATCTGCCAGGCCTCGCCCGGGTAATCGATCCGCTGCCCGACAAACGCAAGCCCTAACCGATTCAGCAGCAGGATGCCGACGCCGCTGCGGTACTCCGCCGAGCTGCTCATGGCCGCGCAGCGGCGGTACGGTCGGGCTGCATATCCGCGGTCGCGGACACGGGCGCGAGCACGATCCCCTTCTGCGCCAGGCCCTGAAACCAAAGGGCTATGCGCTCCATAGTCACCGGATAGACGTCGCTGGTGATGCCGACCGCGACGCCATTCTGGCGCGCCAGCGTCTCAAGCTGCTGCAGGCGCTGGTCGATTGCGTCGCGCGCTGCCTGCCGGTCCAGCACCAGGTCGCTTACGGCATGCGGCAGGCCGATCGATTTGGCGAGCGAGGCGGCGACACTTTGATCCGTGGTTCTGCTGTCGACGAACATCAATCCGCGCGATTTGATCTCATCCAGGATCGGCAATAGATCAGCCTTGGAGGTGGTAAATCGTGACCCGTTGAGGGAGACGACGCCGACATATCCGGTAACGCGGGTCAGCACCCAGCGCTCGCGTTCGAGGTTCTGCTGCTTGTCCAGCGAGGTGAGCAATGTCTTGGGGCCGGGATCGACGCGCGGATAATCGGCGGGCTCCATCGGCAGCGACAGCAGCACTTCATGTCCCGCGGCGCGCGCGCGGCCGATCCACTCGTCGAGCTGGGGCGTGAAGGGATTGAACACCAAGGTCACCGCGCCCGGGAGGTCGTTGATTGCGGCCTCGCTCGCCGCGCCGGAGAGGCCAAGACCCACGATCAAGATCGCGATGCGCGGACGGCGGTCGGTGCGATCGAAGGGGCGTGCATAGACCTGCCAGGGGGTTCTGCCATCGGGGGCGATGACCGGTAGCGGCCCCGCGTTCCCTTGCTCCACTAGGGCCGGGTCGGGTGCCGGGGTGAGCGGCTCCGATTTCGGCGGCGTTGGCGGTTTGACGGGGGGCGGTCGCGGTAGCGTTGCCTGCGAAGGCGGCGCTGCCGGAATCGGTGGCGGCGGGAGCGGAGCCGCCGTGGGCGCCGAGGGCGTCGGCGCGAACGGGGCCCCAGGTGGCGCAGCCGCGACAGCCGTGGGCGGAGCCGGCGCTGCCGGACTTGGGTTCGCGGGCGCCGGTTGCGGGTTTGCGATGCTCGCGGGCGCCGGCTCCGGCACCGCGGCAGCGGGAGACGGCGCTTGCGGGATCGCGGCGCTCGATGGCGTCGGTTCCGGAACCGCGGAGCTCGGCGGTGGCGGTCTAGAGGGCAGCGGTTCGGTTATGCCGGCGTTGACCCAGGTGCGCGGCGGGGATGCCGCCGTCCATTGCAGCCAAGCCCCCGTCCCGGCGATTCCTGCGAGCAGCAGGATTATCACCGCAATTAATGCGCGACTGCCTCTGGACGGGCGCCCGGGACCGCGTTCAGGCTCGTTTGCCTGCGACGCCACCGACCGCCCCGGTCAATGGGACGAGATGCGGTTGCCGAACATCGCCACGCCGCGCAACAGGTCGATTGCGCGGGCGAGCTGGTAGTCTTGCGCCGTTCCCATCACGTCCGCGTCCATCGTTCCCTGGTCGGGCTTCGCCTGTGCGCCCGTGTCCGGTGATGCTGGCGCGGACCCTGAAGGCGCGGCGGATTTGCCGGCCGGGTCCTTGGGCGTATCGGGATTGGGCAAAGCCCCTTTGAGGTCCGCTTCGTGCGGGAACTGACCGACTTGCAGCTTTTCGATCTTCGCGGCTTCGACCACGATATCGGGATCGATGCCCTTCGCCTGGATCGAGCGTCCCGAGGGCGTGTAGTAGCGCGCGGTAGTGAGCCGCATGGCGCTGTGGTCCGCAAGCTCGATGATGGTCTGCACCGAGCCCTTGCCAAAGGAGCGCGTTCCCATCAGCACCGCCCGATGCTGATCCTGCAACGCGCCGGCGACGATTTCCGAAGCCGAGGCCGAACCGCCGTTGATCAGCACCACCACCGGCAGATTGCCCGAAATATCCTTGTCGGCCTGCGCATTGAAACGCTGTGCGCTGTTGGGCTTGCGGCCGCGGATAGAGACGATCTCGCCTTTGTTCAGGAATTGGTTCGAGACCGACACTGCCTCCTCCAGCAATCCGCCCGGATTGTTGCGCAGGTCGAGCACGATGCCTGCGAGTTTGTTGCCGGCCTTCTCGCGGAATGATTTGAAGGCGGCGGCGACGCCCACGTCGCTCTGCTCGTTGAAGCTGGTGACGCGGATATAGCCGATGTCGTCGCCTTCCATGCTGTACTTGACCGAGTCGATCTTGATGTTCGCCCGGGTCAGCGTCACGTCGAAGGGATCGCGGCCTTCCCGGCGGATGGTGAGCTTGATGCTGGTGTTGACGGGGCCGCGCATTTTCTCGACCGCGTCGTTGAGCGTAAGGCCCATCACCGCCTGGCCGTCGATCGCGACGATCAGGTCGCCGGGTTTGATACCCGCGCGCGAGGCCGGAGTGTCGTCGATCGGCGACACCACCTTCACCAGGCCGTTTTCCATGGTGACCTCGATCCCGAGGCCGCCGAACTCACCGCGCATCTGAGTTTGCAAATCGCGGAAATTCTTGGAATTGAGGTAGCTCGAATGCGGATCGAGGGAGCTCAGCATGCCGTTGATCGCGGCCTCGATGAGCTGCTGGTCGTCGACCTCGTCCACGTAATCGGAGCGCACCCGTTCGAGCACCTGCCCGAACAGATCCAACTCTCGATAAATCTCTTGCTTCTGCTGTGCGGCTTGCGAGCCCGACGGTGCGGGCGCCTGCGCCAGTGTGGGATCGACGGACAGAACGAGCCAGAACGCAGTTGCGGCGGTCGCCGCTTTGAAACCAAGGCGCATCATTATCCACTTACCTTTTCATCGCGAGTCGCCAGCCACGGCAACGGATCGATCGGCTTTCCATTGAGACGCAGTTCGAGATAGAGGCGAGGTTTGGGGTCGCCAGATGCCATGGTCCCGACGGGTTCGCCCGCCACGACCCAGTCGCCTACCGTTCCGTCGATCCTATCGAGACCTGCCAACAAGGAATGATACCCGTCGCTATGCCGAATTATCAAGATTTGCCCGTAGCCCCGGAACGGGCCGGCGAATTCGACTCGCCCATCATAGGGCGCTATCACTACCGCCCCGGCCCGCGCCTCGATGGTCAACCCCTGGTCGGGAATGCCAAATTGGTTGGGATCGCCGAAGTGACGCACCAGGGTCCCGCTGGCGGGATAGAGCACGGCGCCGCGCGCCTTGGCGAAGGAACGAATGGTCTGGGGTCGGCCGGCGTCCCGCTCGGTCTGAGCCGGCACCTGGGCCACTTCCGCGGGCTGGGTCGCGGTCTCGGCCCGAGCGTTTGCCTCGGCGTCGGCCTTGTGCTGGGCCTCCCGTTCGGCTGTCTGCCGCTGCTCTGCTTCCGCGCGCGCCCTGCGTTCGGTCTCGAGGCGTTGGATCAGATCGCGCAGGTCACTCGCCTGGGCACTGAGGGCGAGCAGACGCTGCCGGTTCGCCTCGGCGGCTTGCAGCGCCTGATCGCGCAAGCCGGCCTTGCGCCGAATCAGCGCGTCGAGCCGTTGCCGTTGCACGGTCAGGGCCTGCTGTTCGCTTGCCGCCGCGGCGCGCTTCTGCTCGATTTCGGCGCGCAGCCGCGCGAGCCCGTCGATTTCGGCGTGCAGTTGCGCTGCTTCGGCCTCGAGTTGCGGCACGGCCGCGCCCAGGAGCAAGCCGCTCCGGATCGCATCCGCGGGCGTCTCCGGCCCAAACGCCAGCGCCTCCGGCGGGTTACGAGCGACCCGAGCCAGAGCTGCCAGGAGCTGCGCCTCGCGCGCTCGGTTGCGTTCGAGACCGGCCTGTTTTTCCGCGGCTTCGCCGGTTAGCGACCGAATCTGTCGCTCGAGTTCGCTGAGCGTGGTTTCGTCCGCCTGTTCCGTTTGGGCCGCCTGCACCATATCGGCGCGCAAGGTTGCGAGCTCCGC
The DNA here is from genome assembly GCA_035517495.1 of Allostellaceae bacterium. Lineage (GTDB taxonomy): Bacteria > Pseudomonadota > Alphaproteobacteria > ATCC43930 > CGMCC-115725 > DASZHJ01. The sequence continues at coordinate 436,099 of DATIYT010000103.1, forward strand.
GGCCAGCGCGTCTGCCTGCTTTGTCAGTTCGTCCTGCTGCGTGCGGCCGCGATCCATCTCCTGTTCAACCGCATGCAATCGCTTCGCCGGGGCTTCGTCGGCATGTGCGGCAGTGCAGGCGAGCAGCAGTGCGGACATTGTCAGGCGCAATCCGATCGCGGGACGTCGCTCAGGCCGAGGCACGGGCGTCGCTGCGCTTCTGGACGGTGCCGACGATGAGCGAGCGTCCCGTCATTGCCGTGGGTTGCGCAAGGCCAAGCAGCGCGAGCAGCGTCGGCGCGATGTCGGAGAGCGTGCCGTCCGCAAGGGCCGCGACCGCCGGCGGCGCATTCACCAGCAGCACCGGCACGGGATTGAGCGTGTGCGAAGTGTGGCGCTCGCCGCTCGCGGGGTCGCGCATCATCTCGGCATTGCCGTGGTCGGCGGTGATCAGCAGAACGCCACCCGCCCGCTCGACCGCGTCGGCGAGCCGGCCGAGACAGCGATCAACCGCCTCCACCGCCTTGATGGCTGCGGTGAGATCGCCGGTATGGCCCACCATGTCGGTGTTCGCATAGTTGACCACGATCACGTCGAAGCGGCCTGCGTCAATCGCGTCCACCAACTCGTCCGTCACCTCGTAGGCAGACATCTCCGGCTTCAGGTCGTATGTCGCGATCTTGGGAGAAGGCACGAGGATGCGGCTCTCGCCGGGATATTCTTCCTCGCGTCCGCCGTTGAGAAAGAACGTCACATGGGCATATTTCTCGGTTTCGGCGATCCGAAGCTGGGTCAGGCCGGCGCGCGACACCACCTCACCGAAGGTCTCGATCAAATCCTCGGGCGGGAAGACGGTCTTGAGGAAGTGGCTCAGCGCGGCCGAGTATTGAGTCATGCCGAGCGCCGCCGCGAATTGAATGGCCTGTCCGCGCGGAAAGGCGGAAAAATCGGGGTCGAGCAGCGCCTGCAGGATTTCGCGCACGCGGTCGGCGCGGAAATTGGCCATCAGCACGCCGTCGCCGTCGCGCATTCCGGCATAACCGGCGACCGCAGTCGGCCGAACGAACTCGTCGCTTTCCTTGCGGGCATAAGCGGCTTCAATCGCGGCTTCCGCCGTCGGGGCACGGTCGCCCGCACCAGCCACAAGACAGCGATAGGCCTTCTCGACGCGGTCCCAGCGCTTGTCGCGATCCATGGCGAAATAGCGTCCCGTTACCGTCGCGAATCCAATTCCGGGCGCGCTGCCGATCTCGGCTCGGAACTGTCGAAGGTAGTCGCGCGCCCCTTCGGGCGGAGTGTCGCGCCCGTCGAGGAAAGCGTGCAACGCCACCGGTATTCCGGCCTCAGAGAGCAGGCGGGCAAGCACGGCCATGTGGTGCTGGTGCGAATGCACGCCGCCCGGGGACAATAGTCCCATGAGATGCGCGCGGCCGCGGCTCTTGCGCAAGGCAGCGATGAACTCGAGGAGAGCCGGATTGCGGGCGAGCGATCCATCCGTGATCGCCTGATCGATGCGCGGCAGGTCCTGCATCACAACCCGGCCCGCGCCAATGCTCATGTGCCCGACTTCGGAATTGCCCATCTGGTGTTCGGGGAGACCTACGAAATGCTCGCTCGCCTGCAGCAGGGCATGCGGCGAAGTCGCGAGAAAACGATGCCAGGACGGAGTGTTGGCAAGACAGATGCTGTTGTCGGTGCAGTCGACGCGATAGCCCCAGCCGTCCAGGATACAGAGCACGACGGGGCGCGGGCGGGAAGCTGCTGCCATGGCCTTTTTATAGGGGGTCAATCGGTTGGCGGCTAGTGTCCCACCTCCGTAGGTCGCCCGCCACTGCGGCACCCTGGGGCGCGACCTTTGGAAGCATGAGGGACATTCGCAAATTTTCGCTTACCGACTCCTTTAACGGCTAGCCGCGATGGTAGGGGTGCCCGACCAGGATTTGCTGCGCCCGGTAAAGCTGCTCCAGCAGCATGCCGCGCGCCAGCAGATGGGGCCAAGTCATCGGACCCAGCGAAAGTACCAGTCCGGCCCGACTGCGTACGGTTTCGGCGAGCCCGTCGGCGCCGCCGATCAGGAAGGCGAGATCGGCGACCCCGTCCGCGCGCCATCGCGCGATCTGGGCCGCAAATGCCTCGCTGGTCAGGGATTTGCCGCGGGCGTCGAGGGCCACGGCGGTGGCTCGCTCCGGGAGCGCCGACAGCAGCAGCGTTCCCTCGCGTTCCCGCATTTCCACGGCCGAAAGCCGGCGTTTCTCCTCGACTTCGCGCGTCTCGATCGGCCAAGTGATGCGGCCCGCATATTGGCGGACCAGGGCCTGCTCGGGTCCTGCCTTTAGCCGGCCGACGGCGAGCAGCCAGATGCGCATTGTTCCCGGTATGAGGAATCAGTCAGTCGGTTCCGCCATTTCCGGCAGGTCGGCGCCCCACATCTTCTCAAGATTGTAGAAGCGCCGTACCTCCGGGCGGAACAAGTGTACGATGACATCGCCGGCATCGATCAGCACCCAGTCCCCGTGCCGCATGCCTTCCGCCACCACGCGTGGCTTGCCGGGCTGATGCAGGGCCGCGATCACCCGTTCCGCGAGCGCGATCACCTGGCGCGCGGAACGTCCGGTTGCGATCACCATGTGATCGGCGATGGTGGTCTTGCCGAGCAGATCGATAATGACGAGGTCTTCGGCCTTGCCATCTTGGAGGGCGCGCTCGACCCGGTCGAGCAGGCTCTGGGCGGGAAGCGCCTTGCGGCGGGTCTTGGGCGTGGCGCGCGGGATGGTGTCACCTCTCGATTGTTGTCTTAACCGCTCTCTCGCGCCGTGCGCGGAGGGCGGTCGCCGAGCTCGCGTCAAGGCGGGTCCGGAAGCACGTCCACGCCGGCGGATCACGTTCCGCCAAGCGCCGCCGATCGCGATTGAGGACGCGATACTTCTTGAAGCGCGCGGCCGCGAGCCCGGCCGATGCCTTCAAACAATAGGTAGGCCGATCGAAAACCGCAATTGGCACCCGGCGAAAGATATCCTGCCAGCGGTCCCAATGACGGATTTGCGACAGGTTGTCAGCTCCCATCAGCCAGACAAAGCGGGTGCGGGGAAACCGCCGGCTGAGCGCGGCAAGGGTGTCCGCGGTGTAGCGCGTGCCGAGGCGTGCTTCGATGTCGGTGACCTTGATCCGCGGTTCCCGCAACAACCGGCACGCGTCGCGCATCCGAGCGCCGAAAGGTGCCATGCCACGCACCGGCTTCAGGGGATTCTGCGGCGCCACCATCCACCAGATCTCGTCGAGATCGAGCCGCTTCAGCGCCTCGTGGCTGATATGCAGGTGCCCCTGATGCGCGGGGTTGAACGAGCCGCCGAGAAGGCCGACGCGCCGGTGTCGCCGATCGGCAAGCAAGCGCGGCAGCGCTAACTTGGCGCTCAGGGGCGCACCTGGCCGTTGCCGCGCACCAGGTACTTGAAGCTGGTGAGCTGCTCGGCGCCCACGGGGCCGCGCGCATGCAGCTTGCTGGTGGAGATGCCGATTTCGGCGCCCATGCCGAATTCGGCGCCGTCGGCGAATTGCGTCGAGGCGTTCACCAGCACGATCGCGCTATCGACCCGATCGAGGAAATGGTCGGCGGTTGCTTGATCCTCGGTCACGATCGCATCGGTGTGATGCGAGCCAAAGGTGTTGATGTGCTCGATCGCGCCCTCGACGCCGTCCACCACGCGCACCGAGAGGATCGCATCCAGATATTCGGTCCGCCAATCCTGCTCGCTCGCCGGCGTTGCGGCGGGATCGAGCGAGCGCGTCGCGCTGTCGCCGCGAATCTCGCATCCGGCTGCGTGCAATGCCCGGAGGATCGGCGGCAGCGCCTCGGCGGCGACCGCGCGGTCCATCAACAACGTTTCGGCGGCGCCGCACACGCTGACGCGTCGCATTTTGGCGTTGAGCACGATCGCCTGCGCCTTAGCGAGATCGGCGGCGCGGTCCACATAAACGTGGCAGATACCCTCGAGATGCGCGATCACCGGTATTCGACTTTCCCTTTGCACACGCTCGATCAGGGATCGGCCGCCGCGGGGCACGATCACGTCGATCAAGTCGCTCATGCCGAGCATCAGTCCGACCGCTTCGCGATCGCGCGTCGGTACCATCTGGATCGCGTGTTCGGGAAGGCCGGCAGCGCGCAGGCCCTCGTGCAGGCAGGCGACCAGTGCGTTGGAGGAATGAAAGCTCTCGGAGCCTCCGCGCAGAATCGCGGCGTTTCCGGATCGGAGGCAAAGTCCGCCGGCATCGGCGGTGACGTTGGGCCGCGACTCATAGATGATGCCGATCACGCCCAAGGGCGTGCGCACGCGGGAGATTTCAAGCCCGTTGGGCCGCGTCCACGTCGCAAGCACGGTCCCGACCGGATCGGGGAAAGCGGCAACCGCATCGAGACCTGTGGCGATCGCCTCGACGCGCTTCGCGTCCAACATCAATCGGTCAATGAGGGGCGGGGAGAGATTGGTCCGCCCGGCTTCGTCGAGATCGCGGGCATTGGCGGCGAGGACTGCGGCGCTGCTCGCGCGCACCGCTTCGGCGGCGACGTGGAGCGCGCGAGTCTTCGCTTCGCCGGTTGCATGCGCAAGCGCATCCGATGCGGCCCGTGCCTCGGTCCCTATGGCACGCAAGGTGGCCGCGAGGGCATTCTCGGCCAGTCGTGGAGCGGTCATGTTTCTGTCGTCATTCGTTCGAGATCACGGTAGCCGAGCCAACCCCTGAATTCACGGGTTTTGTGACAGCGCCGTGGCGGCGGCCTATGCTGCGCAAGCATATCGGGTGACCCAGGCATGAGTGATCCCAGTGTGCTGCCGGGGGGCGGCAAAACCATGTTCCGCCGCCGCTTTTTCCGTTGGCTGCCGCTCGGGGCCGGGGCGGGGGTGCTGCTTGCCTGTTGGAGTCTGCTGATGCTGAGCCTGCGGGGCATACAGGGATCATGCTTCAGCACCTGGTCCGACGATCCCGTAACCGGAACCGCCAAGGCGCTCGCCCATGACCTGAACCTCTTCAACGTGCCCGGCGGTTTCCTGCTGGCAGCATGGATTTATGCCGGCGTCAGTTACATCCCGTTCGTGTTGCTTTGGGCGTGCCTGCTGTTGACGGAGCGGTCCAGGTCCGATCGGTTCCTGGTGACGTTCTCCACTGTGGGAACCGCGCTGCTGGCGCTTTACTACGCAGTGGGCTTCACCGCGGCGCAGGGGGATTTGGCGCATGGCGGCATGCTCTGTGGTATGGCGTTCGATCTCGTGCCGATCGCCGGCGTGATCGTCGGAGGCGGGGCCATTATCCTGAGTGCGGTTGTGGCCCTGCTGGTGGAACTTGCGGGGCGTTCCATGACCCGTCGACGGGGCCTCAGCTGAGCACCAGATCATCGCGGTGGATCACCTCGTCCCGCCCGCGATATCCAAGGATCGCCTCGATGCTGCTGCTTCTGTGTCCGGCAATCCGCGCGGCGTCGGTGCTGGAATAGGCGCTGAGACCGCGCCCCAGCACGCGGCTGTCGCGTCCGCGTACCAGCACCGTATCGCCGCGCTCGAAGCTACCCTGGATCGCGACAATGCCGGCCGGCAGCAGGCTGGTGCCGCGCAGCAGCGCCGCTGCCGCACCCTCGTCCACTATCACCGCCCCTGTTGGATTAAGACTGGCGGCGATCCAGCGTTTGCGCGCCGTGAGCGGCGAGGCGCTGGCCAGGAACCAAGTGGCGCGCCCGCCCTCTTCCAACGCCCGCATCGGATGGAGGGGATCACCCCTGGCGATCGCCATGCGACAGCCCGCGGCCATGGCGATGCGCGCGGCTGCGAGCTTTGTGACCATCCCGCCCGAGCTCATGCCGGGCGGCGCTTCGCCCGCCATCGCCTCGATCTCCGGCGTGAGCTCGCGCACCTCCGGCAGGCGGCGCGCCGACGGGTTCTTGCGAGGGTCGTCGGTATAGAGGCCGTCGATGTCAGAGAACAGCAGCAGCGTGTCGGCGCTCACCATCTGCGCGACGCGGGCCGCCAGGCGGTCGTTGTCGCCGAAGCGAATTTCGGCGGTAGCGACGGTGTCGTTCTCGTTGATGACCGGCACCGCCTTCAGCGCCAGCAGTTGGTTCAACGTCGCGCGCGCGTTCAGATGGCGCCGCCGCACCTCGGTGTCTTCGGGCGTGAGCAGGATTTGCGCGACGGTCAAGCGATGGCGTGCCAGCGCCTCCTGGTAGGCGTGGGCGAGGCGGATTTGGCCGGTCGCCGCCGCCGCCTGCTTCTCCTCAAGCTTGAGCGAGGAACCCAGCAGACCGAGATGCCGCCGCCCCGCGGCGATCGCGCCCGAGGAAACGATCAGCACTTCCTGGCCGCGCTCGACGCAGCGCGCCACGTCATCGGCGAGCGCGTGGAGCCAAGTGCGACGCAGGTCGCCGCTGCGATCGTCCACCAGCAATGCGGAGCCGATCTTGACCACCAGCCGTCGGGCCTCGGCGAGACCGGTCACGACACGACCTCCGGGCTTGGCTCGGCGTGCGATTTCGCGTCGGCGGCCCGCCGCTCGCGTTCGGTGCGGACTAGCGCGAACAGGGCCGCCATGGCCTCGGGCACGCCCGCGCCGGTCGCGGCCGAGAGGATCAGCACCTTGGTTTTCGCTGCGCGCGCGAGCGCGCGGCGGCGGCGATCGAGGTCAGGTTTGGCGATCGCATCGGACTTGTTGAGGGCGACGAGTGCCGGCTTCTCCGCGAGGCCATGGCCATAGGCGGCAAGTTCCGCGCGCACGGTTCGGTAGGCCTCGACGATATCGGCTTCGGTCCCGTCGATCAGGTGCAGGATTGCGGCGCAGCGTTCCACGTGACCGAGGAAGCGATGGCCGAGACCGGCGCCTTCGCTCGCTCCTTCGATCAGGCCGGGCAGGTCCGCGAGCACGAATTCTTCGTCCCCGACCCGTGCCACGCCGAGCTGCGGCTTCAGTGTGGTGAAGGGATAATCGGCGATCTTGGGCTTGGCGCGCGAGACCGCGGCCAGCAGCGTCGACTTGCCTGCATTGGGCAGTCCGACCAGTCCAGCGTCAGCGATCAGCTTGAGGCGCAGCCACACCCAGCGCTCGGAGCCGGGCCAGCCCGGATCCGCGCGGCGCGGAGCGCGATTGGTCGAGCTCTTGTAGTGCGTGTTGCCGAAGCCGCCATCGCCGCCTTCGAGGAAAACCACGCGCTCACCCGCCTTGGTCAAGTCCAGCAGCACGGTCTCGCCGTCCTCGTCCAGCACCTGTGTTCCCACGGGCACCCGCAGCACCAAGGGCCTGCCGTCGGCGCCAGTGCGGTTGCGGCCTGCGCCGCCACGGCCGTTCTGGGCGCGAAAGTGCTGCTGATAGCGGTAGTCGATGAGCGTGTTCAGGTTTTCGGCGGCCTCGAACACGACGGCCCCGCCGCGCCCACCATCACCGCCGTCGGGGCCGCCGAACTCGATGAACTTTTCGCGCCGAAAGCTCATCGAGCCGGCGCCTCCATCGCCGCTGCGCAGATAAATCTTGCACTGATCGAGGAACTGCACGGGGTCTCCAAAGCAAATGGCAGGCACGAAAAAAGGGGGAATGCGGCCATTCCCCCTTTTTCTCGATAGCGCGCCGACAGCGCAGCCGGGAATGGCCTATTCGGCGGCCTCCGCCGGTCGCGGCTGCACCGAAACGAAGACGCGCCCGCCGGTACCGCGATGGAAGCGCACCGCGCCGTCGGAAGTCGCGAAGATCGTGTGATCGCGCCCGAGCCCCACATTGCGGCCCGGGTGATACTGGGTCCCGCGCTGGCGCACGATGATGTTGCCGGCGAGTACGTCCTCACCGCCGAATTTTTTGACGCCGAGACGGCGCCCTGCGGTATCGCGCCCGTTGCGCGATGAGCCGCCTGCCTTTTTGTGAGCCATAGACGCTCTCCTTCAGCTCAACCGGCGACGATGCCGGTGATCTTCAAGACCGTAAGCGGCTGGCGATGCCCCTTCTTGCGCCGATAGTTGTGACGCCGGCGCTTCTTGAAGACCAGAATCTTGTCGCCTCGGGTCTGCTCCACGACCTCCGCCGTGACCGCGGCGCCCGCCAGCACGGGGGCGCCCACCTTGGTTTCGCCGCCGTCGGCGATCATCAACACCTGGTCGAGTCTGACTTCGGCGCCCGGCGCCCCATCCACTGTCTCGACGGTGATCAGGTCGTCCTTGGCCACCTTGTATTGCTTGCCGCCGGTGCGGATGACTGCGTACATGGGCGGACCGCCTTCGAAAGTCGAAATCTTGTAGGGGGGACATAAAAACTCACACGCACGGGCACACCCGTCCGCAAGAGGGCGGCACTATAGCCAGGGCGCCCGCAATGTCAAATGGTTCCGCCCCTGGTTGCTTGCGGCGGCCGACCGCCCTGGGGTAGGCTCCGCGGCCCCAGCGGGAGGGCGGCTCGCGCCCTCCCGGGCAGGACCGCGCGGAGAGGTGCCGGAGTGGTCGATCGGGGCGGTCTCGAAAACCGTTGTGCCCTTTACTGGGTACCGAGGGTTCGAATCCCTCCCTCTCCGCCAGCTTTTCATATGGTGAGACGGCACAGTGTCACACTGGGTATGCCTCCGCGGATTGAGGCCAAGATCGGGGAGCTAGACGTCGAGATCGCAACCGCCAGAGGCGAGCTAGAGGATCACGAATTGGAGCGAGTGGCATCGAGCTATGAAGCCACTGCCGTCGGTCTGTTCGCAAAAGCCGCTGCAGACGAGAGCGCAAAGACGATCTTGGAAGCGACGCGAGCTTCTCTCGAAACTTCACAGGCAAGTCTCACGCTTGAATCTGCAATCTTGCAGCATGATAAGGAGGATCAGATTTTTCAGGCGGAGACCATGCTGCTTGAAGCCGCTCGCTTGCGTCTCTGGCGCACGTATGAGAGATGTCTCGCTCTTGGGATCGACCCGCTCGCGGCATCCGGGACCCAAGACACGCGCGAAGCAATGGGCGCGAGCCTTGGCGGTATCATAAGCGGCATATCGGATCTTCACCAGGCTCGGGTAGCCAACGACCTTCATGCTGCCGCCAAAGAGGCGATCGGCATGATTCGGTGGCTAGCAATGCTGCGAATTTTGCCGGATCAGCAGACAACGGCCAGGAAATTACAAAGTGTAGTGACTGCTACGTCGGAGAAGGGAGATGCGGCGGTAGAGGCCTTCAGACTTATCTCGAGAGATCTGGTTAAAGCCTTTGAAGACGCCGCTGACCAAAAGGCATCCGTGGAGATCACGCAGGGTAAGCCTATCAGTTTTGGCGCTATTGAATGGCTGGATCGTCTGCCCCCGGTTGAGCGCGATCGATTGGTCTCCATATTGCCTCCAGCCTTGGAGCGCCGCTTGGACAAGTTACTCTTAGGAATATTTCGATTTCGGATAAGTCCTGATTACGAGATTGGTAACCCGCCACCAAGCATTGCCGGCGGCTATCCGGTTTCTCCCCTTTCAGCATCTTACGTTTCAGTAACCGATATAAGGCTTGTGGTGGGAGAAGGAGCCGGGCTCAAATTTATCGCGATTCCACCCAGTTTTTCAGCGGCCAATCCGACGATCATCTCGGTTGGAGGTTCCTCGCCTAAGCCATTTGGGCCGAGGCAAATCGTTACGGATCAAATGTCGCTAGAGCAAGTCGATAGTTTTCAACATAGAGTTTTCTCTGACTGGCAGCATTTCATTTTTACCGGCGCTATAGGTAATTGGACGTTTGTCGTTGCCGACACGATCCCACATGAGCGATCGGACCGCGCACAAAAGGTTGATCGACTCGAGAGGGCGGGCTTTCGGATTGACTCAGTTTTCATGCCGTATATTGCGGTATCTCAAAATTAGGTTTTAACCTCAATCGATCCGGTCCGAGCCCAGGCACTCACTGTCACGCTAAGGATGCCCTTGTGAAAGGGTAATCGGCTGACAGTTGTTCCCGTCTTGTGATTTACCGATTTACCTATAGTCGTTTGATTCTATGGCAGCTGACGACGGCTGAGGGATTCGCCACCCCGCAAGTGGTCCTCGGATCCAAGCTCGGACTACTCGGTCGTCGGCACCGGAACGAAGATCGCCGCGGGCCGCCGCGAGCCGCGCCACTGGTCCAGGAACTTACCGAGATGCGGCCGCGCGGCCCGCTCAGCTGAGAGATAGTCGATCAGGCTTTGCAGAGCAGCATTATGCCCGGCTGCGTCGGTCCGGCCCGTGACCAGGGCCCAGCGGACATACATGACGAAGAGGTTCAGCACATCGCTTTCGCAGTAGGCCCGGACGCCTGCAATGTTCCCGGCCGCCACCATGTCGCGCACTTCCGAGCCATGGCCGCCGATTTTCCCGGGCAAACCCAGCGCGACGGCGCCTTCTTCGAGCTTCAAGGCCTTCGACGCACCGTGATCGGCGAGTGCGTCCATCAGGTCGCAATGCGATTCGACCACATAGCGGTTCCGATATCCGGTCCAGCGATCACCCGCTTGGTGCCAGAAGGCCGCTGGGATTCCGTACATAAAGGCGCGCTGGACAAGCACCGGAACGTCAAAGCCTCTCCCGTTCCAGGTGACGACCCGGGGACGCTCCTTCTCGAACCGGCTCCAGAACCCCCGCAGCAGCTGCTCTTCGGTCGCGTCGATCGCGCCACCCGAACGGCACTCCTCGACCGCATAGCGCTCAAACTGGCCGTCGCGATCCAGCGAAGCTGCGAGGAAACTGATCGCGACGACGCGGTTCTGGATCGGCTTCTTGGGGAAGGCGTCCTCTGCAAAATCGTCCGGCAAGACGTCCCGGTCGGGGACCGTCTCGATATCAAAGCAGAGGAGGCGGCTATGGGTCACTCCGTCACCAGTGTAGTCGAAATCGCCGCAGATGGATTTTTTGGTTCGGGTCAACCCCGGACTGCTGATGCCAGCTCGATCGCATGGCAGCCGGCCCGGTGGCTGCCGACCCTACAAGGGCGCCACGAACGATAAAAGACTATCTCCTAGAGTCGGATTCATGTGGTCTGAATCGCTTTTGAGGATTCCCAGGCGCCCGGATTTCTGATTCAAGATGCTGGCTGGGGCTGGGGGCCAGCATGGATGGTGAGACCCTATTCGCTTGATCTTCGCGAGCGCGTGGTGG